>JBMFWV010000027.1:0-38148 GCA_049964915.1 Rhizomicrobium sp. | reverse complement strand
AAGGTGAGCATGGGGTCATGCTGCAGGTGTTCCCCCAGTTGGGTCCCAAATTCCGGATCAGCCCCGTAAAACTCTGCGCCGGCATTTGTAAAACGTAGCGGCGTTGTATCGCCTTTCGTAGCGGAGATTTCATGCATTTTTGTTGGTGAACTGCGCGAAATCGGCGATGCGGGTGGGCCATCCGCCCTTGAGTTTGGTGACATGGAGTTCGGCATGCTTTCCGAAGCGCTCGAGATTGCGGTGTTCGAGCGTGACGCGTGTGCCGCCGCCCTCAAGCGCGGTGAAGGTCAATTCGACTTCGGTGAGAAGCGTTGGATCATAGGTCCACTGCGTACTGAGCTGCCAGCCGAGCAGTACGCGGATCGGTGGTTCCCAGGCGAGCACCTTGCCCCATTGGCTCTCGTTGCCTGTCTCGTCACGCTCAAACCAACGCCCACCTTCGCAAGGTTCGATGATGATTGCGGTGTGGGGCTGTGCGCCGACGCTCTTGCCCCGCGGCCACCATGCACCCATCTGTGCTGTGAATAGCTCGAAGGCGCGCGCCGGTGACGCCTTTACGTCGACGCTTTGAATGATTGGCGCGATGCTCATTCGCGGCTCTCCTCATCATCCTGCTGCCGGTCTGCAAATTCCCTGAAGGCCTCCATCGCCGAGGCCCAATGTGCATCCAGCCAGTCGCGCATGGCGGCGATACCGCGCGGGTCGAGACGGTAGATGCGGCGCGTGCCTTCGGCGGTCTCGTGCACGAGCCCGGCCTCCTTCAGCACTTTGAGATGCTGCGATACGGCCGGTCGGCTCACGGGCAGGCCTCGCGCCAACTCGCCCACCGCCGACGGCTTCTCGGCCAAACGCTCAAAAATCGTGCGGCGGGTTGGATCCGCCAGCGCGCCAAATCCATCTGGAGAAGCTGTTGCGTAAGTCATTACTTACCGTAAGGGGTTGGTTACGGTAAGTCAAGCCCACGCTGCTCGTCCGTTCGCATGCGTCCAAAGTCCAGCCCGCGACCTCAGCTTCAGATCTCACCGGACTCGAGGTTTCGGACCGCGCCTCTCGCCGCACTCGTCGTGAACGCTGCATAGGCTCTCAGCGCAGCCGAGACCCGGCGATTGCGCCCTTCAGGCTTAAAGGCTTGGGCGCCTTTGGCGGCCATCGCGTTGCGGCGACGCGTGAGGACTTGCCCATCCACTCTGAGCTCGATCGAACGCTTTGGTATGTCGATGGCGATGATGTCGCCATCTTCGACGAGACCGATCAGGCCACCTTCGGCGGCCTCCGGCGATATATGCCCGATCGATAGGCCCGAGGTGCCACCAGAAAAGCGTCCGTCAGTGATGAGGGCGCAGGCTTTACCCAGACCTTTGGATTTCAGATAACTGGTCGGGTAGAGCATCTCCTGCATCCCCGGCCCGCCGCGAGGGCCCTCATAGCGAATGACTACAACATCGCCGGACTTGATCTTTCCCGTGAGGATGGCACTGACCGCCGCGTCCTGACTTTCAAACACCCGTGCCGGTCCACTGAAGGTCAGAATGCTCTCATCCACGCCTGCCGTCTTCACGATGCAGCCGTCCTCGGCCAGGTTGCCATAGAGTACGGCCAGCCCGCCGTCTTTAGAGAAAGCGTGCGCAATGTCACGGATCACGCCGCCTTCGCGGTCCAGATCAAGCGTCTGCCAACGACTGCTCTGACTGAATGCCACCTGCGTGGGGACGCCCCCCGGTGCCGCTTTATAGAACTCGTGCACGGAAGGGTTGTTGGTACGGCGTATATCCCAGCGCTGTAATGCTTCGCCCAGCGTCTTGGTGTGAACGGTAGGCACGTCGTCATGAAGAAGGCCTGCACGCTCAAGTTCGCCGAGTATCGCCATGATGCCGCCAGCGCGGTGGACATCTTCCAGGTGCACGTCCGACTTTGATGGGGCGACCTTGCAAAGGCAGGGAACTTGGCGCGAGAGCCGATCGATATCGGACATGGTAAAATCAATCTGGCCTTCATGCGCCGCCGCCAGAAGATGCAGTACCGTGTTGGTTGAACCGCCCATGGCGATATCGAGGCTCATCGCATTCTCAAAGGCAGCAAAACTGGCGACGCTTCGCGGTAGCACGCTGTTGTCGTCATCTTCGTAGTAGCGCCGTGTATTGGTAACGATAATGCGCCCCGCCTCACGGAACAGTTTCTCGCGATCGGCATGGGTTGCCAGCACAGAGCCATTGCCGGGTAGTGACAAACCAAGGGCTTCCGTCAGGCAGTTCATCGAATTGGCGGTAAACATGCCCGAGCACGAGCCACAGGTGGGGCAGGCCGAGCGCTCGATAGCCATGACCTCTTCGTCGCTGACTTTCTCGTCCGCAGCGGCAACCATCGCATCGATGAGATCGAGCGCGATTTCCTTACCCTTGATGGTGACTTTGCCGGCTTCCATGGGGCCGCCGGACACGAATACCGCAGGAATGTTGAGACGTAACGCCGCCATCAGCATGCCGGGAGTGATCTTGTCGCAATTGGAGATGCATACCATTGCGTCTACGCAATGCGCGTTACACATATATTCAACGCTGTCAGCGATCAGTTCGCGCGAGGGCAGGCTGTAGAGCATTCCGTCGTGCCCCATGGCGATGCCGTCATCGACCGCAATGGTATTGAACTCGCGGGCGACACCGCCCGCCGCTGCGATTTCCCCGGCCACCAGCTGACCAAGATCCTTGAGATGCACATGACCTGGCACAAACTGCGTGAAAGAATTCACCACAGCGATGATTGGCTTACCGAAGTCAGAATCCTTCATGCCTGTCGCGCGCCATAGTCCGCGGGCGCCAGCCATGTTGCGGCCGTGCGTGGTGGTTCGAGATCTATAAGTTGGCACCGCAAAACTCCTAAAGCTGGACGCGCATTGTCTTCTGGCAAATAGCAGGGTGTCGAGACAAGCATTCTGTGGGCCGCAACAGCCATGCGCCAGGCAATTTGTACTACGCCAGGGGGCTCTGACCCGCCCCTTTTACGCCCCGGGCAGATGGCTCAGGTCATGGCCGAAGGGGCGAAATCAAGAGCATGTACGGCGTAAAATATATATTGAATGAAAGAGCCATGAAATTCGGGTAATACTCATATTCCGAAAATAAGCATAAACAAAAAACATTCTACTTATTTACATTATATATAGCTTTTGTGTCATATATGTAGTATACACAATATTACTATTTACAGTGACGCTCGTATAGTTTTCAGTACTGTGCCAGGGACATGATTTCTATTTAAGCTTTCAGGTCACTTATGCAGGAGGCGGGCGCGAGCTCACCGCAGCCATCCGTCATCGCAGGTGAAGCGCAAACCTTACCGTGATTGCGTCTGCCAATTCTCTTTTCCCAGGAAATAACCCAGTGGCGGAACGCAAGCATGTCGCATGCCTTGCTCGCCTCTCAGGTGCGGGGCGGGTACGCGTCTTCTTCGCTATCGGCAGTGAGGATTTCGTAGATACGCGCTGCCTTGCCGTTCAGACTGTGACCGGACTTCGCCAGTTCCTCGGCCTCTCCTTCGGCCCACAGCACCGCTTCTTCGACCTCGGCGAGACTGGGAGACAGCGCCAGAATCTCGATCAGCGTCGTATCATCCGCTTTACCCACAAGTTGGAGCAGCTCATCCTTGGTGATCATGGGACCTGTCTTTCCAGGTAAAAGCCCGCGTCGCCAGCTCTTCCACCTTTGAGTTTCCTCCGAGGCGCTTGGGCGTGGCGATCGCGAGCCCTCCATCATGCATCCGCGGCAGAACTGGTGCTTCGCATGGGCAGATCCTCATCCCGAAGGGACGGTTCACTACCGGACTTCTCCGTTCTTGCCTCCGCATGAAGGCGAAAGCATCGTGAGGCATCGCCAGTTTGAGTTATTGACCTGTCTCAAGAGGTGGTGGAATGGCATCGATTCACAAAACAGCATAACGATGCTCTCACCTTGCAAGCTTCGCGCTGATCAGGCCTTCACCCGCTATATTCAAGTTAAGTGCCGAGGCAATTTTTGCGTCGCAGCGCGGTCAGCGCATGGAGGACCATGAGGGCTTCGTCCAACATGGAAAAGCAGGGCTCAGCGCAGAGCAAGAAGCCTTCGTCTAAGCTGCAAGCTTTTACCTGGCTAGCGTGTCAGCAAATGTCCTCACAGCTGAGCATGCGCGCTCCGATGCGGTGAAATGCTGCTTCGGCCTCGGCGCGAGAGCCGTTGACGTCTATGGGGCGACAGCAGTCGCTAACCACAACCACCTCAAGGTCGTGAACGGAGGCATCCTCTGCCGAATACCGTATGCAGAAGTCGAGTGCCAGGCCGGCCAAAAATATCCGCGTCAGCCTACGCTCTTTGAGATAGCCCACGAGGCCCGTCGGTGTGACCCGGTCATTCTCATAAAACGTTGAATAGGAATCGATGTTGCGGTCTGTGCCCTTGCGAATGATTGCAGTGGCGTGGGGGATGTCGAGCTCCGGGTGAAAGGCTGCGCCACTGGATGACTGCACGCAATGTACGGGCCAGAGGGTCTGCGGACCATACGGCATCATGACTGTGTCATAGACCTTATGTCCGGGGTGAACGCGGGCAAAAGAGGTGTGATCAGAAGGATGCCAGTCCTGGGTCAGAATGACGTGGCTAAAGCAGCGCGCAAGCTGATTGATGGGCGCTACGATGCTATCGCCGTCCGGTACGGCAAGACTGCCACCGGGGCAGAAGTCGCGCTGCATGTCCACGACAATCAGCACATCGCTCCTGCCCGGTGTCAATAATGCGGTCATGGTGATCGGTCCACATGCGCGTCCATGCGATGATCGCAGGCGGCAGCCAGGGCGTGTAGGGCATCGGTTACGGTAACGGGATAGGGTGCCGCAGGCTTGAGTTCGCGCAGGGCAGCGGGAAGGCGATGCAGTTCAGCGGCAGCATGGGTGCGGGCAGTGTCAAGTGTCGCATGAGGTTCAAGCCGCGCGCCATGGCGCATGACACACTCCAGGAGGGGGACCCCCTCCTCAGGTTCGTCTTCCAGCGAGAGGATATCGCCCGTCATGGAATCGCCAACAGTGTGGCGCCAGACCTGCTTTCGCCCAGGCAGGGTCTGCTTGCCGGGAGAACGCTTGCGGCGGGGAAGGCCTGCGTACTCCTGGAGCTTGTAAGCGCAATCGAGTGCCGGAGCATCCGAAGAGGTGGTCAGACTGGTACCAATACCAAAGCCCGTGATCGGGGCATTGGCCTTTGCTGCAGCGATAAGGTGTCGCTCATCAAGGCCGCCGCTGGCAAAAATCGTAACAGAGCTGAGACCTCCGGCATCGAGTATCCGGCGGACAGTTTTTGACAGTGCAATGACGTCGCCGCTGTCGATCCGGACACCATGTATTTGGATTCCTTGCGCGTTCAGCCGCGGAGCAAGATGGACGATCTTTTCTGCGGCCTTTTCAGTGTCGTACGTATCGATGAGAAGAATCACATTCTTGGGACGAGATCGGGCAAAGGCGGCAAAAGCACTTTCTTCATCCGCGAAGGCCTGGACAAACGAATGCGCCATGGTGCCATAGGTAGGAATGCCATAGATCTTCTGCGCAGCGAGCGTTGCCGTCCCCGCGAAGCCGACAAGGTAGCTTGCCCGGGCTGCCAAGAGCCCTGCTTCGGCGCCGTGGGCACGGCGAAGGCCAAAGTCCACAAGGGTTTTCCCTGGCGCTGCCAGCACCATGCGGGCCGCCTTGGAGGCTATCATGGACTGGAAGTGAAGGATGTTGATGATACGCGTTTCAATCAGCTGTGCTTCCATCAACGGCGCGGTCACCCGAAGGATCGGTTCCCCGGCGAAAAACGCCGTACCCTCCTTCATGGCATGCACATCCCCGGTGAAGCGGAACGTGGCCAGATACTCTAGAAAAGTCTTGCTGAAATCGCCTCGTTCGGCGAGCCACTCGAGTTCGCCTTCGGAAAAGCGCAAAACCTGAAGGTATTCCAGAACCTGCTCCAGTCCCGCCGCGATGAGAAAGCCGCGTTGCGGTGGCAGTTCACGCACGAAGAATTCAAAGACGGCAGTGTTGTTCATGTCGTGCTCCAGATAGGCCTGGAGCATGTTCAGCTGATAGAGATCTGTAAGTAGGGGGGTGGAGCGAAGGTCCATGGTGTAATCCAGCGGTGCGCCAATGCATGCTTGATTGTCCTGTGGACATGTTGCTGATGTGAATCAAGGCCTCTCCTGCACGTTCACGCCACCCTAGGTTCGGTTCGAGGACGCGACAGTTATGGCACGGCTCGCTTTTGTCGGTGACGTGATGCTGGGGCGGCTGGTAGCCGAGGGTCTGCGGGCGGGAATGAAGGCAGAACAATGCTGGGGCGATGTCGCTCCGCTGCTTCAGGCAGCAGACGGGGTCATCGCGAATCTTGAATGTGCCATTACCACAAGACGCGAGCCGTGGCGCAGGACACCAAAAGCATTTCATTTCCGGGCCGATCCTGCGGCCCTTGACGTGCTGAAGGCAGGAAACATCTCTGCGGTGTGCCTTGCCAATAATCACGTCATGGATTTTGAAGCGGCAGGCTTGATCGATACCCTGACAAGGCTTGATCAGGCCGGCATCGCCCATGCCGGCGCCGGATGCGATCAGACGGCGGCGTCTGCGGCGGCCCGCTTCTCTTGCGCAGGCCTTGCAATCGCCCTTCTGGGGATCACGGATAATGAGCCTGGGTTCGCCGCCGACGGTGCGCGACCAGGTACGGCCTATGTCGATCTTGAGGAGAGGACGACGCCGCCTCGGCCCAACGCCGATGAAATCAAGGCGCTTCGCGCTGACGGCGCGCGCCTGATCATTCTGTCCTGTCATCTTGGGCCTAACATGGTACTGGCGCCGGCGGCCCAAATTCGGCGTTATCGACACCTTTGCGTCGCCAACGGCATCGATATCGTCCACGGCCATTCTGCCCATATCGTCCAGGGCATTGAGCAGCAGGATCATGCGCTCATCCTGCATGATACAGGCGATATTCTCGACGATTATGCGGTGGATCCAATTTACAGGAACGACTGGTCGTTTGTCTTTCTCGTCGATCTTGAGGGTGCGATGATCTCGCGCATCACCCTTTGTCCGGTGGAGCTGTCACTTGCACAGGTGAGGTTGGCCCGGGGCCGTGTAGCTGAGGCGATCTGCGCACGAATGCTCGCGCAGTGCGCGAGCCTGGGCACAACGCTGAGGCCGGTCGAGGAGGGGCTGGAAATGATCATCTTGGGCTGAGACATGAGCGCATTCACCAGGTTCGACAGAGCAAGCGGTCAACCGGCTTTTTGCCGCAGCAGTTGTGCGGACTTGGCATCGGCTTGCGCGCTCGTCGCCGATGTTTTGGTAAACTTTAGGCGGCGGTATCAGGAAAGGAGGCTGATGCGCCAAAACGGCATGGACATTGAGACCTTGCCACGGTGCACCGATACTTTTGCATGCATTTGTGCTCGGTTGTCATGAATGACGACACGCGAGGCGACATCAGCGAATGCCTTTGGGGACAAGATCCGCTTCTTGCGTCAACCAGGCGTACTGGGCGAGGCCGTCGAATGCAAGGAGACCCATATGTCATGTGTATTCCTGACGAGGGACCGGGCCTTCAAGCTCAAAAAGCCCATCAAGCTGCCTTATCTCGATTTTTCAACGCTTGCCCGTCGCGAGCGGGTGTGCCGAGCCGAACTCGACATTAATCGCCGTTTGGCCAGGGACATTTACCTTGGGGTGCGTTCGCTGACCCGTAAAGGATCAAGCTTTGAGATCGATGGGAAAGGGGAGGTTGTGGAGTGGCTGATCGAGATGCGCCGTCTTGACGACACCCGCATGCTCGATCGTGCGATCATGGATGGCTGGATCCGTGACGCTGACATTGATCGTCTGATCGAGCGGTTGCTGCACTTCTACCGGCACGCACGCCGCAGCTTTGTCTCGCCGGAAGCCTCAGTCATGCAGTGGCGGCGGGAAATTATCGAAAACTATGCGGTGCTACGCAACCGCAAGTTTGATCTACCTTTGGCAATTGTGGCAGGGCTTTTCCATGTCCAGAGGCGATTTATCGAAACACAGCGAGGGCTGCTGATCCGGCGCGTGTGCGCGCACAAGCTAGTGGATGGTCATGGCGATTTGCGTCCAGAGCACATCTGGCTTGGCAGGCCCATCAGGATCATTGATGCCTTGGAGTTTGATCCTCGTCTGCGCCGTCTCGATCCCTTCGATGAAGCCGCTTATCTAAGTGTGGAATGTGAAAGGCTGGGTGCTGGCTGGATCGGCGAAAGAATCCGTACAGCAATGCTTGTGGCTCTACATGACGGGCCTGGGGAACAACTTTTTACCTTTTATCGCTGTTATCGCGCGACGCTGCGTGCGCGCCTTGCCATTGCGCATCTGCTGACAGCTGAAGTGCGGACACCGCAACGGTGGAGACCTCTGGCGCTCGAATATCTGACACTGGCCATGGCGGACGGCTTTCGTCTAGAGCAGAGTCTCAGAACACCAGGAGGTCCTCGGTTGCGCCTCCCTGGTGCAGCCGGCAAATCGCCTCGCCCAGAAGTGGCGCACAGGCCAGTACATCAAGCTTGGCCGCAATGCGTTTATCGTCGAGACGGACGGGGGGCACCGCGTCGGTGATGACAATGCGGTCGATGGCCTTGTCGGCCAGTGCCTCCTGGGCGCCGGCCATGAAGAGGCCGTGCGTGACCAGGACGATGACACGTCTGGCGCCTGCCGCGCGGGCCGCGCGGGCGGCGCGCTGGAGCGTCCCCCCTGTGCTGAGCAGATCGTCAATGACAAGCACGGTGGCGTCGCTGACGTTGCCGACCAAGGCGGTACCGCTGACAACACCGCTGCTGCGATGCTTGTCTACGAAACCCTTGCCCACGGGCTGACCGCTCGCCTGCTCGAGGGCCTCGCGGAACAGTTCGGCGCGCTTGACGCCACCTGGATCAGGGGAAATCACGCACAGAGCACTGTCGTTCAGCTGGAGTGCGTATTCGACAAAGAGCGGAACGGCGGTGAGCGCAACGGTCGGGCGCCGGAAGGCATTTTCAAACGCGGCGGGATTGTGGACATCTAGGCTGATAACAAGATCTGCGCCGGCCGCCTCAAGCAGCGAGGCAACGTAGCGGCTGGTAACAGGATCGTTGGCTTTGGTGCGGCGATCCTTCCGAGCATAGCACAGATAGGGCACAACCGCGGTGACACTGGCGGCACCTGCGTCCTTGAGGGCACTGATGAAGAACAGGAGGCGGCAGAGCTTGTCGTTGGCACTTTGTCCAGGTTCACCATAAAGGCTGTGAAGGACATAGACGCTCTTTCCGCGCACAGGCGTAAGCGGTCGAATCTTGTGTTCGCCATCTTCGAAGTTGCGCTCCTCCAATTGGGCAAGTTCGATCCCAAGGACGCGGGCGACGGCCTCGGCTGTGGCGCGGCTGCTCGCGGGTGCAAAGAGTGGCAAATGTTCGGTCTTGAGGCCATGACTGCGCGTCTGGCTTGGCGACCAGAGACTGAATTGTGCGGAGGAGGCGAGCGACATCACGTCTGTTTTCCCGGGGCATCGATGGGGCGATCCAAGCGTGAAACGCCGGCCAAAAAAGGTCTTGACCTGGATCAGCGAGGTTTGCCCAAAGGCCATAGGTACGCAAATGACGCCGATGATTTGCGCGGCCGCAAGGCTGAAGGACCTTGCGTCAGGATGCGCCGCGCGCGAATTCTGCCGTGGTGAGACGCCTGCGGGATTTCAGGCGCGATGCCTGCCGGACCACACAGGCCCGGCGGGCGGTTGCCCGCGCGGGCTGCGAGGCTCTTCAGTCCCTTACTTTCCGCCTATTCGGCGGCGACCACGCTGCTTTCGGTTTGGCGGGCACGATTGACGACGCGGGCGATTTCAGCGCGGCGTGCATCATATTGCCGGGCGATATGGTCATCTTCGTCCTGCAGGGCTTGCACGTCGGCATCCGCATAGCCCATCACACCCATCTTTTCATAGCCGTTACGAACCGTCTCCCCCCACAGGCCGATATCCTTGACGATGGGCACGATGCGGCTGAACAGCGAATTGCGGAAGCGGTCCATAAAGCCGCTCTCATACATGGCGGTGGCGCATTCCTCGATCGGAAGATCGAGGTGACGCCACAGTTCAATGGCGTCAAAGCGGTCGCGCATGAGATAGGACGCCTCGAGCAGGAACTGCTCGCGTTCGTCGCGTTCCTTCTGGGTGAGCGTGGGATAGTAGTCCCTGAGGGCGAGGCGGCCGAAGGCGACGTGGCGGGATTCATCCTGCATCACATAGGCATTGACCTGTTTGCACAGCTCATTGGTGGCGTGGTCGCGAATGGTGCCAAACGAAGCCAGGGCGAGACCCTCGATCACCACCTGCATACCCAGATAGGTCATGTCCCAGCGTGAATCGCGCAAGGTCTGGTCGATCAGATCGGCCAGCGGCTTGGTCATGGGATATACGGCGTTGAATTTCTTGAGCAGGAGTTTGTAGGCTTCGACGTGACGGGCCTCATCGATGGTCTGCGTGGCCGCGTAGAATTTGGAGTCCGAATCCGGTACCTGGGTCACGATCTTCGCCGCACAGATCAGCGCGCCCTGTTCGCCCTGCATGAACTGTGACAGCTGCCAGGCCTGAAAATGCCGGCGGACCTCACCCTTTTCGGTTTCATTCATGGACTGGAAGCAGGCCGCCGCGTGAATGGGCAGCGATTCGTCGGGCATGCCCTGCGGGTTTAGAGGATCGAGTTCCTGAGCCCAGTCGATGCGGGTCTGGGCATCCCACTGCATCTGCTTGCCCTTTTCGTAAAGGCCGATCATTCCGGCCCGACCCTCATCATAGGTCCAGTCGAAGCAAGCCTGAAATTCCTGATCGATGGTCCAGTGCGAGCCGTCGGTGGCGAGCTCGTAATAGTCCTTGAATTTGCGTTTGCCTTGTTCTGCGCTTTGCATGACCGCCTCCCGTTCGCAACCTGACATCGTGGTCAGAATGCGTAGTTATGGTACGCAAAATGAACCGCATTGTTTACGCCGTCAAGAGGTCTGTCACTTGCGTGCAGGTGCTAGAGCGTCCGCTGCGCGACTTCTTCAAGGAGAAAGCGCGTGCGCAGTGCAGCAATCAGGGCATTGACGATCTCGACACCAGCCTGGGCCCTTTCGGCGGCGCGGCCTTGGTCGATGCGTCCTTCGAAACCGGCAAAAAACCGCGCGACTTCTTCTGTTGCCATGGGACGCAAGGCGTCCATGTAGAGCCGGATATAGTCGACTGGAAAAGCTGCGGGCTCGTAGCCGGCGCGGCGTAGATCACGCCACAGGGCAACGATGCGGGCATCCAGACGGCTCACCATGGTCTTGCCCCCGTCCTTGCGTACGGTGATGACGCCCAATTCACGCATGTCCCTGACATCCCGCACGGCTTGTTCGTCACCGGCGATCAGAGTCTCAAGTTCCACCGGCGGCTCGTCTTCGCCTACGCCCAAGCGGGCGGCGAGCAAAGGTGCGAGTTCTCCAAAGGGATCGGCTGCGGCAGGAAGAGCGGTCGGATCACCCATCAGGATCCGCCGAATGATGTCGAGTGGCAAAAACCGTTCTTCCTTGAGACGGCGGATCGTCCGCAGGCGCTGGACATGAACATCACTATAGACGGCAACATTGCGGGCCCGCCGTTGCGGCTCAGGAAGGAGGCCCTCGCGGATATAAAAGCGTATGGTTTCGCGCCCCACGCCTGTCCGCCGTTCCAGTTCGTTCATTTTCATTGCGGTTCCTCGCGTCCTATCCCGATGGTTGGGGCTACCGAGACGGCGCGTTGCCTCTCATAATGAACAAGCCTGCCACGGGCCTGTCGGGGGCAAAAGGCGCCCTCTTCTCAACGCCGATGTTAACCCCCAGATAAAGGGCGCCTCAGGGCAGGATATCGCTGGTACCGCCGATCTGGCTATTGAGCCTATCCTTTCAAGACGCGCGCCCAGGCTCCCGGCTCACTAATGAGACAGTCTTCAGGGGGCAGGCGTCCTCCATCCGGCGGGAGGTAGCCATCACCACCTGTGATCTCACGAGCGCGTGATCTGGGGCGCAGGCAAGGCTGTCCGCTTGGAGTTGCAACACCAAGAGGATAGCGTGCGCGCTGAAGTTGACTTCGGGGGGTACCGTGAGCTCGATTGCGCGCAGAGTCCTGACCGCCGCTGCGGTCGTTATGGCCGCGACCGCCAGCTTGGGGGTCGCCGCGACACCTACGCCACAACTCTATAGCGCAATGCACTGGCGGCTTGTGGGGCCATTCCGCGGCGGCTGGGCTTCATTCGTGACCGGCGTGCCACAACAGCCGAACACATTCTACTTCGGTGGTGCTGGAGGCGGGGTATGGAAGACGGACAATGCCGGTCGTACCTGGAAGCCCGTTTTCAATCATGAGCCCGCCGCAGCCATTGGGGCGCTGGCAGTGGCACCGTCAAATCCCGATATCGTTTATGCGGGAACCGGACAGGTCACGCTGCGCTATGACACTGGCGCGGGCTATGGGCTGTTCAAGTCGACAGATGGCGGCAAGCATTGGCAGTCCGTGGGCCTTAAAAATACCCGTCATATCGGAGCAATCTGGATTGACCCCCATGATCCGAACATTGTGGTCGTTGGCGCCCAGGGACACTTTTTTGCTCCCAGTGCCGCGCGCGGTGTCTTCCGTTCCACGGATGGCGGGCGTCATTGGACGCGCGTTCTGAAAATCAATGACTGGACCGGAGTGTCGAGCATTGCGAGTGATCCCCAAGCACCCAATGTCCTGTTCGCGGCGGCCTGGCAAGCCCGTCAATATCCCTGGCTCAGCTATTTCACGCCGACCAGCGGCCCTGACAGCGCGATCTATAAATCTGTCGACGGCGGCGTTCACTGGACGCGCCTGAAGGGGGGCGGCTGGCCGCAGGGAAGTCTGGGCCGGATATCGCTTGCGGTAACGCACATCAAGACGGGCACGCGCATCTACGCGACCATTTCCTCGCTTAAGGAAGGTGGGCTGTGGCGCTCGGATGATGGCGGCAGCCATTGGCAACGCGTCTATGCCAGTCGGGCGATTTCTAACCAGTATGCGAGCCGGATCACGGTGTCTCCCAGAAATCCCGATGTGGTCTATACCGTTGGCCAGTCCATTCGTCGCTGCGCTGAGGGTGGTCGCGATTGCACGATCATCAAAGGCGCACCAGGCGGGGACGATTACCATGACATATGGATCAATCCGCAAAATCCCAATTACATCATCACTGGCTCCGATCAGGGCGCCGTTGTCAGTGTCGACCACTGGAAAAGCTGGAGCAGCTGGTACAATCAGCCCACCGCCCAGTTCTATCACCTGGCAGCAGATAACCGCTTCCCGTTCTGGATCTATGCCGGACAGCAGGACTCAGGCACCGTCGCTATCGCAAGTCGCAGCGACTATGGTCAAATCAGCTATCGTGACTGGCACCCGGTTGGCGGCGATGAGCGTGATTACGATATTCCCGATCAGACCGATCCGAACATCGTGTTTGCGTCGGGGCTGGGCGGACGTGTCACCAAATGGAATGCCGCCACCGGTCAGGTTCAGGATGTGACGCCCTGGCCGGAAGAAAATTATGGCAAGCGCCCCACGACCACGCGTTATCGCTATCTGTGGATGACACCACTGGTCGGCTCAAAGGTCGGTACACCCTCCCTTTATCTTGGAGCACAGGTGCTCTTCCGCACCACCGATCGCGGGGCCCATTGGCAGATCATCAGTCCTGATCTGACGGGCAAGGTGGCAGGAGCCAAACACTGCAATGACAACGTCACGTTAGAAGAGGCCAAGGACTGCGGCTATGGCGTGATCTCTGCCATTGAACCTTCACCGCGCCATGCTCGCGAAGTATGGGTTGGCACCGATGATGGCTTGATCCAGCTGACTCGCGATGGTGGCGCGCATTGGACCAATGTCACACCGCCGCAGGTTCCGCTCTGGGGCAAAGTGCGGGAGATATCGGTCTCGGCACTGAAAGATGGTGTTGCCTACGCCACGATTGATACCCACCGACTTGGGCAGTTCCGGCCACTGGTCCTGCGCACACGCGACTACGGGCGTCACTGGACGGAAATTGACCGCGGTCTGCCCGCAGATCATTTCACCTCTGTGGTACGCGCCGATCCAGTGCGCGCAGGTCTGCTCTATGCCGGTACAAATACCGGCGTCTACGTGTCGTTTGACGATGGGAATTATTGGCAGCCCTTGCAGCTCAATCTGCCAACGGCCTGGGTCACTGATCTTCTCGTTCATGACGGTGACCTGGTTGCAGGGACTGAGGGGCGCGGCATCTGGATCCTCGACGATCTGAGCCCGCTACGTCAGATCAGCGCCGATATGACGACGAACACGGTGCATCTGTTTCGTCCTGCACTGGCCTATCGGGTCCATGCTGACAATAACAAGGACACACCCTTGCCCCCGGAGACGCCAACCGGTCAGAACCCACCCTCCGGTGCACTCATCGATTACTGGCTTCCGGCCCACACCAAAGGACCGGTCACGCTTCAGATCCGTGATGCCACAGGTCGGCTCGTCGAGAGCTTTTCCAGCGCGATCACGCGAACTGACCCTAAAGCCAATCGCTACTTCGCCAAGGGGTGGATCAAGCCGCCTCAGCAACTGTCGGCGGCTGCTGGCGCCCATCGCTTTGTCTGGAATCTGCGCTATCCGCGCCCCAAGGCGGTGGCCTACAGCTATTCCATCGCGGCCGTCTGGGGCAGAGCAACGCCGATCAATCCGCAAGGCGCCTTCGTTCTGCCTGGAACCTATCAGGTTACATTGGCGGCAGATGGGGTGAGCAAAACCGTGCCCTTGACGGTTCGAGAAGATCCGCGGGTTGGTATTTCCGAGGCAGCGCTCAAGGATGCGCTTGCACTGTCCATGAAGATCGCCACGGCGTCGGCTGAAGCAACCGGAGGCTATACCCAGGAGGAGTACCTCCGTCATCGGCTCGACACGCTTGCGCATAAGAGCGCTGGCCCCGAAATGATTGCGCTGCGCGCAGCACTTGCCCACAAGGGCGCGCCCAGCTTTGCCAACGCCGATTCAAAATTGATCCGGATCGAGGTTGCGCTCGAATCTGCAGATGCAGCGCCAACCGCGGTGCAACAGCAATTTGTTGGCGATGCGATCGTTGAACTCCAAGCCGCTGAACGGAATTTTGCGGCGCTCATCAAGGGGCCGCTGGTCGGTCTCAATGTGGTGCGCCAGCACCAGGGACTTGCTCCCATCATCGTTCCGTCCGCAAGCCAATTGCCGGCAGCCTCTGCGGTCGGAGGCGGTGCGGACCTGCCGTGAGTGAGGATGAAGCGAGGCCATTTGAGCCCAACTCCAGGCTAGCCCTTTTGCCCACTACCGACAGTTGACCGGCTGGTGGCGCAAAGGGGCAACGGGCAGGCCTTTGTTCCCAAAGGGCACGCGGACGCGGGTTCAGAGCGTCTCGGCGAACAGTTCCGGTCGCCTGAGCAGCAAGGCCTGCAACAGGGCCAGGGTCTTCAGGTCGTCGATCCCTCCGGTCATCATCTTTTGCTTGAGACCGGCAAGTGGCAGTTCCAGGACCGTGATGTTCTCGTGCTCGCCTTCGGCGCCACCACCTGCCGTGCGCCGGTCTGCAGCGCAATACTCGGCAAGGAACAACGAAAAGCGCTCGGTGGTAAATCCGGGAGAGGTCCATACATTCCCGACATGTTCGAGTGCGCGAAGTTCGACGCCGGCTTCCTCAAGGGCTTCGCGCCGGGCACAGCTTTGTGCGGATTCACCTTCGATCTTGCCAGCCACCGCTTCCACAACACCATCGATCCCGGCGCGATAGAAGGCCGGAGCCCGGAACTGCTGAACGAGCAAGGCGCATTTGCGCGCCGGATCATAGGCAAGAACAGTGGCCGCATCGCCATGATCTTCGATCACCCGCTCAAGCATGGTGCCATCAGCAAGACGCACACGGGCAAGCGACAGTGTCGTCCAACCCGAATAGATGGTTGTACGGGCGTCGATGGTAATGCTCATGGGGTTCCTTCTGGGCGGCGATAGACAATGCCGTTCTTGATCACAAGCGCGATGCGCCGCAGGGCGCTGATGTCCCTGGTGGGGTCACCTTTGACTGCCACCACATCGGCGCAGAGCCCCGGTTCCAGCCGCCCGAAGCTGCTTTCGCAGCGAAGAATGCGGGCATTGATCGCAGTCGCGCTCATCAGGGCCTGATGCGGGCTCATGCCAAGGCGCACCATCCATTCCAGCTCGCGATGATTGGTGCCGTGAGCAAAAACCCCGACGTCACTGCCACAGCCGATGGTGATGCCTTCTTCGATCGCCAAGCGAAAGGTGATGGCGATTTGGCGCATCGCCTCGCTGTGTGGATCGTCTTCTGCATGTCCATGACGATAACTTGCGATCGCATCTCGCGCCGTAAGAGTAGGAAAAAAGGCACAACCTTTGCGCGCCATCAGCGTGAAGGTTTCACGCCGGCCCTCATAGCCGTGCTCGATTGAGTCACAACCGGCCTCCAGCGCGCGGCGCATGGCCTCGTCACTCGTAGCATGTACGGCGACCGGGCGATTGAGGTCATGCGCGCAGGCAATGGCAGCCCTCAATTCACCTTCGCTGAATGTAGGTCTGGTTTCACCATCCGGGCCGACGCGATAGTCGCCATAGAGCTTGATCCAGTCCGCCCCATGTGCGGCTTGGTGACGGACTGCCCGCACGATCTCGTCGCAACCGCTGACTTCTTCGGCCCCTTGCGGCAGACAGCAATCGGGGCGGAAGAGGCTGCGCGCCGGGCCATAGCAGCCGCTGGCCACGATCGCGCGGCCAGCAACCTTGAGGCGCGGACCTGGGACAAGGTCCTCAGTAATCGCCCTTTTGAGCGCGATGTCGGCATACCCAGCGCCTTCGGTACCAAGGTCGCGCAGCGCCGTGAAGCCGGCAAGGAGCGTGGCATGGGCATGGCGAACCGCCCGGATGGTACGGTAGGCCTCCGCTTCCTTGAGGACCTGATCGTTCCAGCTGGTTTCGCTGTAGGGGTGAAGGAACAGATGGGCGTGGGCATCGATGAGGCCTGGCAGCAGCGTGGCCTCGGGCAGATCAATGATCTCGCAGTCTCCCGGAGGCAGGGCAGGGCTACCTATCGCACGGATACGATCGCCTTCGATGAGGAGGGTCATGCCGCTTTGCACCGCTCTGCCATCGCCGCGCCACATCCGTCCAGGACGGATGTGGATTGGCGTGGCAGCAGCGCTCATGCAGCGTCTCTTTGCTCTTTATCGCGGAACCCCTGGCCATGCCCGCGGCAATTGTCGCGGGAGCATGGCAGGCAGTCGGCTGGTGGCCGCTTACGCGGCCTCGTAGCCCATGATGGCCTTGACCTCGAGGAATTCATGGAAGCCGAATTCACCCCATTCACGGCCGGTACCGGATTGCTTGTAGCCACCGAACGGTGCGTTCAGATCAACGCCGGCGCCATTGATATGAACATTGCCGGCGCGAATCTGCGCCGCCACACGTTGTGCATGGGCGATATCACCGGACTGCACATAGCTCGACAGGCCATAGGCGGTGTCATTGGCAATGCGCAGCGCGTCTTCTTCGCTATCGTAGGGTAGAATGCACAGTACCGGACCAAAGATCTCTTCACGGGCGATGGTCATATCGTTGGTGACGTTGGCAAAGACTGTCGGGCGCACATAATAGCCGCGGTTCAGCCCTTCAGGCCGTCCCGGCCCGCCGCAGACCAGTGTCGCGCCCTCGGCGATGCCCTTCTGGATGAGACCCTGGATCTTGTTGTACTGCACCTCGCTGACCACCGGACCGATCTGGGTACCATCCGCGAAGGGATCTCCAACCTTGACTTTTTCCGCCGTCGCTTTGGCGATGGCCGCGGCCTCGTCGTGCTTGTTGCGGGGAACGAGCATACGGCTGGGCGCATTGCAGCTCTGGCCGGAGTTGGTGAACATGCTGATTACGCCGCCGGAGACTGCCTTGGCCAGGTCGGCATCGGGCAGGACGATGTTAGGAGATTTTCCTCCCAGTTCCTGGGCCACGCGCTTGACCGTATCGGCGGCAGCCTTGGCAACGGCGATGCCGGCGCGGGTGGAGCCGGTGAAGCTCATCATGTCGATGCCCGGGTGACGGGACATTGCCTCACCGACGGTCGGACCATCGCCATTGACGAGATTGAAGACGCCGGCAGGAACACCGGCCTCGTGCATCACCTCGGCCAGCAGCATGCCGTTGAGGGGTGCGATTTCCGAGGGCTTCAGCACCATGGTGCAGCCGGCGGCCAGGGCGGGTGCCACCTTGCAGGCGATCTGATTGATCGGCCAGTTCCAGGGCGTGATCATGCCTACCACGCCCACCGGTTCGTAGGCGATTGCGGTCGAGCCCTTCACGGTGACGAATTCGAACTCATTCAGCACCTTCATGGCCTGGGTAAAATGAGCCACACCCATGGCCGCCTGCGCGGCCTTGGACAGTCCCAGGGGGGCGCCCATTTCGCGGCTGATGGTTTCCACAAACTCGCCATAACGCTTTTGATAGATCTCGACGATCTTCTGCATCAGCGCCAGACGCTCGGCCTTGCTGGTGCGCGAGAAACTTTCGAATGCCCGTCGCGCGGCAGCGACCGCCTTGTCGACGTCGGCAGCAGAGCCCAGACTGATGCGGGCGAAGGGCTCTTCATGCGCCGGGTCGATGACCTCCAGCGTCCGCGGGGTGACCGGGTCAACCCACTGCCCATCGATGTAAAATTTCAGCTTCTCCAGCATGGCGCTTTCTCCCTTTTCAGTGTGTAAACAGCGGCGCGGTGAGTATAGAGAACTTTTGCAACGGTTTAGGCAAGCGAGGGGTTGAGGACATGAACGTTCGCGGCAAGCGCATCATCGTCACGGGCGGTTTTGGCGCTCTGGGACGCTGCGTCAGCCTAGCCCTCGGCGGCGCAGGGGCCATGCTTGGGCTCCTTGATCACGCCGCTGCGCCGGCAGCGCTTGAGGGTGCGGCACGGCTCCTCGGTGGGGTTGATTTGAGCGACCCCTTGGCGGCCCGTGGGGCCATCGGCACGCTGGCTGGGGAGCTTGGCGGCCTGGATGGTCTCGTCAATGTCGCCGGCGGGTTTCGCTGGGAAACCCTCGCGGATGGCCACGTTGAAACCTGGGATCTGCTCTACCGCATGAATGTCCGTACCGCCGTCTGTGCCTCGCAGGCGGCGTTTGCCCACCTGACCAAGGGCGGTGCCATCGTCAACGTGGCAGCCGGGGCCGCGCTCCGAGCAGGAGCGGGCATGGGCCCCTATGCGGCATCCAAGGCTGGGGTGATGCGTCTGACCGAAGCCCTGGCGGAGGAGCACAAGGCGCAGATCCGCGTCAATGCCATCCTGCCGTCGATCATTGATACGCCCGCCAATCGCAGGGATATGGCTGGCGCTGATTTTGCCAGCTGGGTGCAGCCCGAGGAAATCGCAGCGGTGATCCAGTTCCTCTTGAGCGATGCTGCAAGCGGCGTGACGGGAGCGTTAATCAGCGTGCCAGGAAGGGTCTGAGGCGGGCGCTGGTCGGTCTTGCGTGCCTCCTACCAGGCGTCGATCCAGCGTAGCTTCTTTCCCGTTCGTTCGGCGCTCGGCGGAAGGGACCTCAGCCCCGCCATGATCCAGCGTCTGGTATCGGCTGGGTCGATGACCTCATCGAATTCGAACAGGCTGGCGGCGGACAGAGCCTTGCCGCGCTCATACATGCGGGCGACCATCTCGTCATATTTGGCTTTGCGCGCCGCCGGATCGCTGATGGCGGCAAGCTCGTTGCGGTAACCAAGCTTGACGGCGCCTTCAAGGCCCATGCCGCCAAACTCGCCGCTGGGCCAGGAAACGGTAAAGAACGGCGCGAGGAAACTGGCGCCGGCCATGGCCTGGGCGCCCAGCCCATAACCCTTGCGCAAGATCACCGTGAACAATGGGACGCTGAGATTGGCGCCGATCAGAAAGAGGCGCGAATTATGCCGCACAAGCGCGGTTTTCTCGGCTTCCGGCCCGACCATGTTGCCGGGTGTGTCGCATAGCATCACGATCGGCAGATCAAAGGCTTCGCACAGCTGCATGAAACGCGCGGCCTTGTCGGCGCCATCGCGGTCGATGGCCCCACCCAGATGAGCAGGATGATTGGCGATGATCCCCAGCGGACGCCCTTCAACGCGCCCGAGAGCTGTCACCATGCCATTGCCGAATTGCCGGCGCAGCTCAAGGACGCTGCCGCTGTCGCACATTGTCTCGATGATCGTGCGCACGTCATAGACCCGCAACCGGTTTTCCGGCACCAGATGCCGAAGCTCCCGCTGATCGGCGGCGGACCATTGCGAAAGCGGCCCTTGGAAGAAGGCCAGATATTTCTTGGCCACGGCGGTGGCCTCGCTTTCATCTTCAACGAGAACATCAATTACGCCATTGGCCGCCTGCACCGCCGCCGGACCGACATCTTCGGGTCGGAAGACGCCAAGGCCGCCGCCTTCGATCATGGCAGGGCCGCCCATGCCAATCGACGAGTTGCGGGTGGCGATGATGACGTCACAGCAGCCCAGAAGTGCGGCATTACCGGCAAAGCAATAGCCGGAATTGACCCCGACAAGAGGGACGAGGCCGGACAGTTTGGCATATTGCTGAAAGGTCGTGACGTTAAGGCCGCCAGCGCTCATCATGTCGGTGTCGCCAGGCCTTCCGCCACCACCCTCGGTGAAGAATACGATCGGCAGACGCCAGTCGCGCGCCAGATGCAGCATGCGATCGGTCTTTTGATGATTGCGCATGCCCTGTGTGCCGGCAAGCACAGTGTAATCATAGGACATGGCGATGACGCGGGCACGTGCGTCATCGAAATATTGGCCATTGACCCGTCCCAAACCGCAAACCAGGCCGTCGGCCGGGGTTTTCTCGATTAGATCCTGCATCGGCCGGCGCCGGAGCTGGCCGGCAATGACGAGGCTCCCGAATTCAGTGAAGCTGTCCTCGTCGCACAGATCTTCGATATTTTCGCGGGCTGTGCGTTGCGAACTCTGGCGGCGTCTGGCGACCGCCTGCGGCCTTGCCGCGTCCTGCGTCAGCTGACGGCGTGCAAAAAGTTCCGCAAGATCGGAGCGAATGTGCCCCAGATCGGTCTCTGCCGTGCCACCAGAAACTTGATCCTCAAGTTCGGCTTCCTCGATATAGGCGAGCAAGTCACCCTGAAACACCGTCTGTCCGGGCTCGACGAGCACGCCGCGCAGAAAACCGCTCGCCGGCGCCGGTACCGGGTGCTCCATTTTCATGGCTTCGAGCACGAGAACGGTCTGACCCTTCAACACCGCGGTGTCGCGTTCGGCTGTCACCACGACGACACTGCCCTGAAGCGGTGCATCAATCGCCGTGGTCCCAGGCGGCGCCGTCTGCGCGCGGGCCTTCACTGACGTCTCGGCAAAAAGCACGGCAAGTGGGTCGGTTGATTGCGCATCGCTGTTCTGCGGGAGGGAGGCGAGCAGTTCGCCGATGTGGCTATCGACAAATTGGGTATCGATATTGAGCGTGGCCAGCGCCTGTTGGCTGAGCAAGGCCCGCAGAAACGCGATATTGGTCTGAACGCCCTCGATGGCAAATTCCCGCAGTGCGCGCAGCGCTTTGGCGATCAGCTCCTCAAAATTTGCCGAACGGGAATGCACGATGAGCTTGGCCAAAAGGGCGTCATAGCGGGTGCTGGTGCGGTAACCGCTATAGCCCATGCCATCGACGCGTACGCCCGGGCCGGCGGCAGGTTCGTAGCGGGTGATCATGCCGCTTTCTGGTCGCGCGTTGCCATCGGGCTGCATGGTTTCCATGTTGATGCGCGCCTGCAGGGCGAGACCCAGAACGCCAACCGGACGCTGTGGCTCAAGACCGAGTTCGCGCAAGCTCCGTCCTGAGGCAAGCTCAAGCTGCAGACGCACAAGGTCGAGCCCGGTGATCTCTTCGGTGACCGTATGTTCCACCTGAAGGCGGGCATTGGCTTCGATGAAGGCAAATCGACGCTGATCGGCCTTGACCAGGAACTCCATGGTTCCGAGATTGCAATAGTGCGCGGCCTGTCCCAGCCGCAATGCTGCGGTCAGGATTTGCTCACGCAAGCCCGGGTCGAGGCCGAGCACGGGCGCGATTTCGATCAGCTTCTGACGCTGTCGCTGCAGCGAGCACTCGCGGTCCCACAGGTGCACGAGCGCGCTGCCGTCGCCAGCGATCTGAACCTCGATATGGCGGGCATGGGGCAGAAATTCTTCGGCATAGAGCGACGGATCGCCGAAGGCGGCCTGGGCCTCTGAGGCGCAACGGGCATAGGCGTCAGCTAGTTCGGACCGGCTGCGCACGGGGCGCATGCCGCGTCCACCACCGCCGGCCACGGCCTTGAGCATGATCGCCCCATTTGCGCCTAGGCTTGCCAGAAATTCCTCGGCCTCTGCCAGTGCCACGGCACCGGTGCCGCGCAGCACCGGAACCCCGGCGTCCCTGGCCAGCATGCGGGCCCTCGCCTTGTCGCCAAACAGTGCCAGCATCTCCGCCGTCGGCCCGACAAAAGTCAGGCCAGCTTCGGCACAGGCGGCGGCCAAGGCGCTGTTTTCGGCCAGAAACCCGTAGCCGGGATGGAGGCCGTCGCAGCCACTGTCCTTCGCCGCCTGGATCACCGCGGCGATGTCCAGATAGGCTTTTGGCCCGGCTGCCGGCAGGGCAATTTTGCGCTCGGCCAGACGCACATGCAGGCTTTCAGCCTCATCGCTTGCATAGGCGGCTACCGTGGCGATTCCCATTTCGGCGGCACTGCGTGCAATGCGCACGGCAATTTCGCCACGATTGGCGATGAAGAGGGTGGTGATGGCGGCCATAACAAACCTTCCAATAGCGGATCAGACTCAGGTTAGGGGCTAGGGAAGGTCTCGCCAAGTCGCCCGGTTCGCGAGATAGTGGCGCAAAGCCATAAGCAACGGGGACGGAGCAGAATGTGGAATTACGGTGATATTCTCGATGTGGTCGCGGCCCGGGTGCGGGCCGATGCGCCGGCCTTCATCCACGGCGAACGGACGATTCTGTGGCCGCAGGCCTATCGGCGGATGAACAATCTGGCCCGCGCGATTGCAGCCCGCGGTGCGCGCGCCTCCGACAAGGTGGCCTTTTACCTCAGAAACTGCCCAGAATATAGCGAGGCTGCCGGCGCAAGCTTTCTTGGCCGCTTTGTGCATGTCAATGTGAACTATCGCTACAAGCCTGACGAAGTTCGCTACATTCTCGATAACTCCGATGCGCAGTGCCTGATCTATGCGCGGGAGTTTCGCGACTGCATCGCCGAAATCCGGCACAGCCTGCCCAAACTGGTCACCTACATCGAAGTCGGAGAGGAGCCGGTCGCCGATTTTGCCGTCCCCTACGAAAGTCTGGTCGAGAATGGCGATGGCACGGCGCTGGGGATCAAGCGTTCACCTGAAGATATGCTCTTCATCTATACCGGCGGGACCACTGGCATGCCCAAGGGCGTGATGTGGCCCCATGGCGAGTTGTGCACGATTTGGCTGCGGCGCATCAAACGCACGCTGGGTTTTGACCCGCAGTCGCTTGAAGAATATGGCCAAGTGGTCGCTCTTGCTGGTGCTGGGTCACGTAACCTGCCGGCCTGTCCGCTGATGCATGGCACGGGGTTCATTACCGCGATTACCACCATGCTTGGCGGGGGTTGCGTTATCACTGTCGACAATCATCATTTTGATCCGCACGCGATCTGGCAGGCTGTCGAGCGGCACAAGATCCAGGGTATGGCGGTGGTGGGAGATCCTTTTGCCCGACCGTTGCTGCAGGCCCTCGATGAGGCACCAGGACGTTATGACGTCTCATCGTTGCTGAACATGACGTCGTCCGGAGCGATGTGGAGTATGGAGGTCAAACGCGGTCTCCTGCAGCACATGCCCCAATTGACCATGACCGACAGCTTCGCTTCGACCGAAGCGATGGGCATGGGAGATTCGGTGATGAACAAGGACGGCGAAACCCGCACCGCCGCCTTTCACCTTCTTGAAAACGCGATCGTCATTGATGAGCATGATCGCCCGCTTGCGGCAGGAAGTGGCAAGGCTGGTCTGGTCGCCCTGGGGGGGCCATTGCCGATGGGCTACTACAAGGATCCCGAGAAGACGGCGCGGACCTTCCGCACCATCGGCAATCGTCGCTATTCGATTCCGGGCGACTGGGCGCGACTGGAAGCGGATGGCTCGATTACCCTCCTGGGACGTGGCAGCAACTGCATCAATACCGCCGGCGAAAAGGTCTATCCTGAAGAGGTCGAAGAGGCCCTGAAGACCCACCCAGGTGTGGAAGATGCCCTTGTGATCGGGGTGCCAGACGAAAAATGGGGCTCGGCAGTTACCGGCGTGGTGAAGCTTGCCCCCGGCGTGGTGTTCGATGAAGACGCCTTGCGGGCTCATGTGCGTCAGCATCTGGCGGGCTACAAAACCCCCAAAAGGATTGTACCTGCAGAGATTGCGCTGCGTGCGCCGAACGGCAAGGCCGACTACAAATCGGTCAGTGAATTCGCCCGCAGGGTGCTCGATATCGCGTCGTAGGTGAAGCATAAGGGGGGCTTAGCCGGGCACGATGAAGCTGATCGTGCAGGCAAGCCCTTCCGCCGCGAAGCAAAGTTCAACCGCCGCCTCCTTCTCGTTCGCTGCGGTCATGCGAATGAGGCGAGACCCAAACCCCTCTTCGTCAGGTTGCCGCACGGACGGGCCGCCAGCTTCGCGCCAACTCAACACGAGGCGTTCGCCGCCGCTTTCGGTACGGATCTGCCAGGAGAGTGCAACCGTGCCGCTTGGTCGTGACAGCGCCCCATATTTGAGCGCGTTGGTGGCAAGTTCGTGCACGGCCAGCGCAAGCGAGCCTCCGGTCTGCGCGCTTACCAAAAGGCGGGGTCCCTCGAGCGAAAGCCGTCCCTTCTCGCTCATGAACGGCTTCAATGTCGCGGTGATCAGCTCACGGATTTCGACATCGGCATGGCGGCGCGCAAGCATCTGGTCGGCGGCTTCGCCGAGGGCATAAAGACGGCCGAGAAAACGTGTCAGATAGGCCTCAATGCTGGTTTCGTTGGGCCGGCGAGAGTTCTTGGCTAGGGCACCAATGATGGCGATGAGATTTTTGAGCCGGTGTCGGCTCTCGGCGAGAACGAGATCACTTTGCGCGATTTGGATCCTGTCGGCGTCGTGCTGCGCGGCCACCGCGCCGATGAGCCGGTAAAGCTGCCAGAGCAAGGCGACCTCGAGGAGGGCGAGGGCCGAAAGGCCAAGCTCTGGGGCTGGAGCTGGGATGAAGGCGGCGATGGCGGCGACAGCCGCAAAGGTTACGGCAAGGAAAAGGATACTCAGAGCACACCGGGATGCGGCCCGCACCGGCTCATCCGCCTTGGGGTTCGCAGGGCTGGCCGCCACCTGTGGGCCGGGTGGCGACAGCTGCTCGTCGTGGTTGAAAGGAAAGTGATCGTTCAGGAGCTAGCCCCCCGTTTTCGCTCACGAATTGGGTCACAGCCCGTACAGGCATGCAACCACAGATCGCAGACGCGGTGTTGCCAATGCCACCAGAAGAGGTTCACGATAGGCATAATAGACGGCGCAAGACCGTGGTCATTTGGTGACACAAGCTCCCCGGGAGGAAAGCATGGCCGATTTTGATCTGATTATCCGCAACGGCACATTGGCCGATGGGACAGGCGCGCCGCTGCGCGAACAGGATATCGGCGTGGTGGGCGGGCGCATCGCCGAGATCGGGCGGATCACAGGCTCCGGGCGGGAAGAAATCGATGCCAAGGGACTCTTGGTGACTCCAGGCTTCGTCGACATCCACACCCATTACGATGGTCAGGCGACCTGGGATAATCGTCTTGCACCGTCCAGCTGGCACGGCGTGACAACGGCGGTCATGGGTAATTGCGGCGTCGGCTTCGCCCCAGTCCGGCCGCACGATCACGAGCGTCTGATATCTCTGATGGAAGGGGTAGAAGACATTCCGGGAGCGGTTTTGCATGAGGGCCTGAAATGGGGCTGGCAAAGCTTTGGCGAATATCTCGATGCGCTGGAGCGGGTACCCCACGACATGGATATCGGAGCCCAGCTTGCCCATGGGCCCTTGCGGGTCTTTGTCATGGGTGAGCGCGGCAGCGCGCTGGAGGAAGCCCGCCCCGACGATATTGCGCAAATGCGTCAGCTGACTGCCGAAGCAATGGCCGCCGGTGCCTTGGGCTTTTCCACCTCGCGGACGATTTTGCACCGCACCGCTACCGGTGATCCCACGCCGGGTCTGCGTGCCAGTGAAGCAGAACTGAAAGGTATCGCACTTGGCATGAGCGATGCTGGTGCTGGCGTGTTTGAGCTGATCAGTGATTTCAGCAATCCCGATCCCTTAAGCGAATTCGCGATGATCCGGCGGCTGATCGAAGCCTCAGGTCGGCCGCTTTCTCTCTCGCTGGCACAAGCGAGCGGTGATGCCAACAGCTGGCGCGGTCTTTTGGGCTTAATCTCGGCCGCGGCCAGAGACGGTCTGCCCATCAAGGCACAGGTTGCACCCAGGCCGATCGGACTTCTGCTTGGACTGCAGGGCACCATCAATCCGTTCAGTGCAAATCCGAGCTTGCGGGCAATCCACGACAAGCCTCTCAGCGAAAAGCTCGCGATCCTGCGCGATCCGTCGTTTCGGGCGAAGCTGCTGCATGAGAGTGCCGCTGTGCATGATCATCCCCTGGCCAAGCGGCTGATGGCGTTCGAGCACATCTTCGAGCTGGGCGATCCACCCAATTATGAACCTGCGCGCGACAGTTCCATTGCGGCCCGGGCCGCACGACAGGGTATTGCCGCCCAGGAACTTGCCTATGATCTGCTTTTGAAGGACGAGGGGCGCAGCTTCCTGTTTCTGCCCTTCGCCAATTACACCGAGTTCAATCTCGACGCCTGTGCCGAGATGATCAGCCATCCTGACTGCATTATTGGACTGGCTGATGGTGGCGCTCACGTTGGCATCATCTGCGATGCCAGCAACGCCACCTATCTGCTGAGCCACTGGGGACGGGATCGTGCCCATGGTCGGCTCAGCATCGAATATCTCGTCAAACGCCAGACTGCTGACACCGCGCGCGCGGTGGGTTTGCGCGATCGTGGAATTCTGGCTCCGGGCCTGAAGGCAGACATCAACATCATCGACTTTGGCCGACTTCGTGTGCGGGCCCCTCACATGGCCTACGATCTGCCAGGCGGTGGCAAGCGCCTGCTGCAAGAGGCGGATGGCTATGTTGCCACCATCGTGTCGGGTACCCCAACCTACCGCGACGGCGTCGCCACCGGGGCTCTGCCTGGACGGCTGGTGCGTGGTCCAAAGGCCGCTGTCACAAGCTAGGGAGCGCCTCATGCTGACTGCACTGGAGCCGCACCTGGCCTGGCGCCACCACGATGTGAAGGACCCCGACAGCTGGACCTATCATCTGTCCGCGGCTGATCTCCGTGAGCTTGATGCGGCGCTCATCCACGCAAAAAGGGTCTCGTCTGATCTTCTTGAGATCGAGCAGAGAGACTTTCCCCTGTCAGCGCTCGCAGAGACCCTGACCGGAATCGAGCACGAACTCATCGCGGGCCGCGGTTTTGTGCGTATCCGCGGCCTTCCCGTGGAGCGCTACAGTGATGAGGATCTCACGCTGCTTTATTGGGGGATCGGCCTTCATCTGGGGGAACCTTGGCCGCAAAACAAGCATGGCCATCTGATGGGGGATGTCACCGATCAGGGCAAAGCGCTCAGCGACCCGACTTTCCGCGGCAATGAGCTTGGCCAGGTGGCACTCGATTATCATACCGATGGTGCCGATCTGATCGGCTTGATGTGCTTGCGTTCCGCCAAGTCCGGTGGCCTGTCGATGGTGGCCAATGCGGTTACCATACACAATGATCTGCTGGCCCAGCGGCCGGACCTGGTGCGGGTGCTCTACCAACCCTTGCCCTATGATTTTCGCGGCGAACAACCTGAAGGTGCCAAGCCGTTCTACAGCTTTCCGGTCTTCACCGCCTTTGAACAGCGGCTCTTTGTGCGGTTTATTCCCCACTACATTCGCGCCAGCCAGCGTCACGCCGAAGCTCCTCGCCTGTCGGACACTGCGCTTGAGGCCCTTGATGTCGTCAGCGCGATGGCGCGCAGTCAGGAATACAATATCAGTATGGATCTGGCGCCGGGGGATATGCAGTTCATCAATAATTACCACGTGCTGCATGGGCGTACGGCCTATGTTGATGATGCGCAGTCTGGTTACAGGCGCCACTTGAAGCGGTTGTGGCTGGCCGCACACCATCTTGACCAGCGTCCGTCGCAGTTTCGCCGACAGGGACGTGCACATTGGGGCCGCATCCGCAGCCAAAGCCGAATTGCCGCCGTGTCCCGAGCCGCCAGTCACTGATTTCAGGGATAAAGTGACATCTGGCCGCCTTGTCTCCGCCACCAGGCCCGGGTTAGGTCTGCCCCGTGCGGAGGAGTGGACTTTATGCGGGCGCGCATAACAATCGGTCTGCAGCTGGCCCTTGCCGGCATGCTGCTGCGTGCCGTGTTGCCCACCGGCTGGATGCCAGCCACGAGCTTCGCACACGGCACATGGCTCGAAGTCTGCGATGGGCTAGCGCACGGACACGATCCTCACGCCATGACCATGGCCGATGTGCCACAGCAGCCGCACCACGCCGAGCACGGCCCTCGGCGACCCTGTCCCTTTGCCGCAGCGGCCCATCTGGGCAGAGCTGAGCAATCACACGCCTTTTGTCCTGCGGCGCGCTTAAGCTGGCGACAGGCGCAGCAACAGCTGCGCCATCTTGCGCCTCTGGCGTCGGCGCTTGAGACCGGTTCCCCACGCGGTCCGCCAGCGTTGATCTGAACTTTCTTACAGTCCAGATCCTGGCCATGAGGCGCAGCCTGCGTCTCCGTATTTCCTATTTGGCAGCGGGGCCCATCATGGCTTCTCAATTCACGCGTACGATCTTTATCCTTGCCGTTACTGCACTTCTTGTCGGGCTCGGCCCGCGCACGGCGTATGCCTGTGCCTGTGGCTGCGGTGTGTTCGACGTTGGTACGGCCTCGCTCTTTGCCAGTGGTGCCGGAGGTACCGTCTATGTTGAAGACAACTTCATGAACCAGCGGCAGAATTGGCATGGGGCTGCGGATGCTCCCAGTACCGCCAATCCGGATCGCAAGATCCGCACCAATTTCATGACCCTGGGCGGACAATACATGTTCAATCGTTCGTGGGGCGTGATGGCGCAATTACCGGTTTGGCAGCGTCATTATGCAACCGTCAGCTCGGGTGTACTGAACCGCTTTGATCACACGGCTCTGGGCGACATTCGCGTCATGGGAGTCTATTCCGGTTTTTCCGGGGATATGTCGACGGGGATCATTTTTGGCAGCAAACTTCCTACTGGTGATACTGCCTTCAAAGGCTTTGATGCCGACACCCAAATCGGTACGGGGAGTACAGATCTCTTGCTCGGCCTCTATCATCAAGGTGGGCTTGATGAAGATGCCAACTGGATCTGGTACGGCCAGTTGATGAGCGATACCCCGCTACTGCACAGGCCAGGCTACGAGCCGGGCGCAGAAGTCGATGCCGCTCTGGGCGCCTATTACAACAGCTGGTATGTGGGCTCGGAAAGCAAACTCGCCCCGTTGTTCCAGGTTCTGGCGAGTGTGCGTATGTCCGATCACGGCAATCTGGCTGATCCGGCAAACTCGGGCTACCGCCGTCTTCTGCTCGCCCCAGGCCTTGAGTTCGACACCGGACGCTTCAGGATCTATGGCGATATCGAGTTGCCGATCTATCAGGATGTGCGCGGCTATCAGTTGATCGCGCCCGAGCAGTTCAAGCTGGTGGTGTCCTATGCGCTATAATTGGATTATCTCCCGGGTTCATGGCCATAGTCTGGTCGCAGTCATCGCCGGTGCTGTCTTTTTGATCCTGTCTCTTGCGGGCGTTGCCGCTCAGCCTGCGCACGCGGTTCTTGCCGGTACAGAGCTCAGTGGCGCGCGGTTCGACATCGCGCAGTGGCGGGGCAAAGTGGTGGTGGTCAATTTCTGGGCGCGCTGGTGCACACCGTGCCGTGCCGAAATGCCCATGCTCAGCGCCTTTGCCCGGCAACATCGGGCCCAGGGCGTGCGGCTGATCGGGATCAGTGAAGACCGGGTTGAGGTCATGGCCAAGGTAAAAGAGATCGCCGTCTCTCTTGGCTATCCAAACGCCATGCTGGCACAGCTTTCGGCGAACAGCTTCGGCCATCCGCATCTGTTGCCCATCACCTATGTAGTAGGCCCTTCAGGGCAGATGCGGGCAGTTTTGCGTCCCACGGACAAGGCGCTGACAGCCGCTGCGCTCTGGCAGGTGGTATCACCGCTTCTGGGGGAGGCGAAGTGAACAGCTCAGGCCGCCGCCGCCGTGCGGGCAAGTGCGCAGTGCGACCAGATCTCCGACAGTGCGCTGACCAGCTTGTCAATATCCGCATCGGAGTGCAGCGGTGAGGGTGTGAAGCGCAGCCGTTCAGTACCTCTGGGGACCGTCGGGTAATTGATCGGCTGGACGTAGATGCCGTGGTTATCCAGCAACCAGTCGCTGATCATCTTGCACTTTTTGGCGTCGCCCACCATGACCGGAATGATGTGGCTCGGGTTGTCGAGCATCGGAATGCCAATGGCCTTGAGCTTGCGCCGAACCGTGGCGACGCGCTCCTGGTGCCGGCGCCGTTCGGCTGTGCTCGTTTTGAGATGCCGGATTGACGTCAGGGCGCCAGCCGCAACGGCCGGTGGCAGTGCCGTGGTAAAAATAAAGCCAGAGGCAAAGCTGCGTACGAAATCGCACAGATCAGCGCTCGCCGCGATATAGCCCCCCATCACTCCAAACGCCTTGGCCAGGGTACCTTCGATGACTGTCAGCCGGTCCATCAACCCTTCGCGCTCGGCAATGCCGCCGCCGCGCGGTCCGTAAAGTCCGACCGCATGCACTTCATCCAGATAGGTCATAGCGCCATGGGCATCGGCGACGTCACAGAGCTCTTTGATGGGAGCGATGTCGCCGTCCATCGAATAAACGCTTTCAAAGGCGACGAGCTTGGGTCGTGCAGGATCGAGACTGGCAAGCTTGCGATTAAGATCCTCAACGTCATTGTGCTTGAAACGCACACACTGGGCGCGTGAATGACGGATACCTTCGATCATGGAGGCATGATTCTGGTCGTCGGAGAGCACCACGCAGTCAGGAAGTTTGGCGGCAAGCGTGCCAAGCGCCGCCCAGTTGGAGACATAGCCGCTCGTGAAGGTTAGCGCTGCCTCCTTGCCATGCAGGTCAGCGAGTTCACGCTCCAGCAGCACATGATAATGATTCGTACCTGAAATATTGCGCGTTCCACCAGCACCGGCACCACAGCGATCGAGCGCCTCGTGCATGGCCGTGATCACCTGATTGTTCTGCCCCATACCGAGATAGTCATTGGAGCACCACACGGTCACAGGCTGGGTATTGTCACCCTCATAACGCGTAGCCTTGGGAAATTGTCCAGCATGGCGTTCCAGATCAGCAAAAATCCGGTAGCGGCCTTCCTGGCGTAGCGCCCCCAGCTCGGCGGCGAAGAAGGCTTCATAATCCATCGTGTATCTCCCACGGCCTCGGTCACATGGCCAGGCACAAATTAGGCGTTTGGAGCCAGACTGTCGACCAGTTTGGCCTCTCAGGCGGCCTTTGCAAAGCGCCACATTAGCGCAGGTCCCCTCGCAAAAGGCAGGCTAGAACTGGCCCGGCGGCATGCGCAAGATCCTGATACATATCAATGTATCCGATAGAAAGATAAGGTCCCGCCGCTGTGGCCGGTGCGGCGCGGCGTGCGGACGCAAAAGGGTCTGGGCCGAGACCCGCTCAGCGTGTCCCGGCCCAGCCATCAAGAAGCGGCCATGCCCTCTTGCCTGTCGTGCGTGGGGCGTGCGGCCACGCTGTCAGGCATCGCTCCCCCAAGCGATGCGCGCAGGCCCTTCTTACATCCGCCGGCGTGGTCCTTGACCCTGCCCCTGCCAGGGATGTGGCCTGCAGCCCATGAACAGCTCATTGGCGGTCTTCTGCTGCGCGGGATCGAGCGCCTCATAAAGCGGGATCAAGGCCCCGTCGATGCGTTCGACGGTAGCCAAATGCGACTTCATCATGGCCTCCCGCCGCTTCAGAACGGCGGGCAGCGCGAGCGACATCCGGTTGCTCATCGCTTCGCTGCGGCGAGCCTGCATTTGCTGCCTGAACTCATGGACGCTGTCGGTGAGCGCGGTCGCAAACTGTTTCCACTGACTTCCCTGGGCTGGGGTAATGTGAAGCTCAGCGTGCAGGAAGGCGAGCGCGCCATCGGGATAGCGCATTGCCATCATGGGAACCAGCGGGCCACCATGGCAGCGCCCAGGGCCGAAGTGCTTGGCCATGGGCTGGGCGCCGGCGGGCAAGGCTGCGGCGACGGCAAGTCCGGCGCTGAGTGCCAAGATTGCGGCATATTTGTTCATATGAACAGTCCTCCTTAGGGGAGGGCCATGCAAACATCTCGAGCCGCGGTTGTCGCCATTATCAATGTCAACAAATGTGGCAGAGCCCGCGTCAGGAGTGATTCTAACAATAAGTTCTGGCGCAGATCCTCAAGCCGTACCCCAAGGCCGTCAGCCGCGCCCCCTTTTGTTGGCGCGAATCGCAGGCTTTGCGGCGCCCGCGGTCGCGGGAGGCCTAAAGTCCAACCGCCACGGGGCGGCGTGGGGGAGACGCGGCGTCGGTGCGGGTGGCGGGCGCGATGCAGCTGCAGCCATGGCTGCAGGCGAGGCGGTCGAGATATTCTCTTAGAGCGGCGCGCAAAATCTGCGGACGGGTTTCATGGTGCTTGGCGGCTGCGATCCCCAGCCGTTCGTATTCGTCCTCACCAAGTGCCAGGCTCACCCGCTGGCTGGACTTTTTTGGGCGTGGCGCTGGGGTGGCCTTGGCTGGCGCCGGGCGGGGTGGAGCAAGTGGCGCGATCGCCGCAGGGCTCAGAATGGAGGGCCGCGCGGGCAAGGTTTCGAGGGAGGGCGCGGCATCACCCTTGCGAGCGAGCAAGCCAGCCGTGATCGAGGCAAATTGATGATGGCTCATGGTCATGTACATTCCGTCAGTAGGGGGTTTCTGGGCTGCGGCGCCCAAACGGCTGGGCTCGGCGCGGACCAAGGCCGGGTAGAGGTTCGCCGGGACGTCCGCGCTCGCGACGGCCATCAAACTGCGCCGCAGGCTCGTTCTGGCCCAAAAGAACGGCCTCGCGGCCGGCCTCACTGACGGAGGCGAGCGCTGTGCCGGGATCATCCAACTCCGGCAGGGTTGGCTCGGATGGTGGAGAGCTGGAGGCCTCCAGGGGCGAAAGCCCGTGAATGGCGAACGCCGTCGGCACTTTGACCGGTGTGATGCTGGCGTCTTGGGTCAGCCGCGCAAGACGGCTTTGTATATAGGTCCAGAGCTCGCGCACTTCCTTGGCTGAACTTGATCGCACGGCAACCTCGCCGACGGTCCGTCCATCGATCATGGAGGCTGCGAAATCGACGCGGTGATGGACGGTGACCGGCGCCACGGTGCCATGCTGAGACAGTGCCACCGCTGCTTCGCCGGTAATGCGCGCCCGGGGCGTTGCAGCATTGACGACAAAGAGTACGGTCTTGCCATGACGTTCAGCGAGGTCGACGGTGGCCCCGACGGCGCGCAGATCATGCGGACTTGGTCGGGTCGGTACCACCACAAGATCGGCATGGGCTATGACGTGCGAAATCGATTCGGTTATGGCCGGCGGGGTGTCGATGACAGCAAGACGGATACCCGCCGCATCAAGCTGGTGCAGAGCATCAGACAGCTGCAACAGACCCACTTTGGCAAAATGCGGCTCCGGTGCACTGCGGGCGTTCCACCACTCCGCGAGAGATCCTTGGGGATCGGTGTCAATCAGGGCGACCGGCCCTACCCCGGCCAACATCGCTTCGACTGCGAGGTGGCCGGAGAGTGTCGTCTTGCCCGAACCACCCTTCTGAGATGCCAGTACCAGCACATGCATGGTTTGCGCGCCCTTCTTGCTCGCTGCCTTACAAGCATGGCGCAAAGGGCTTGCCCGCGTGTTGCATCGCTGCGCGGCAATTGTGCGAAGTTTAAGACAAACTGTCCGAATTCTGTCCTTCGGCTGCGCGCCTCAGTCTTCGCCGAACCGTGCGGCGATCAACGCCAGGATGGCGGTCATCGCGTCTTCGGCATCGGGACCTTCGGCGCAGAGCTCAATCTGACTGCCGACCCCCGCGCCCATCATCATCAGCCCCATGATCGAGCGTGCATCAACGCTGGTGCCGTCTTTACTCACGGTGATTTGAGACTTGAACCGTGCCGCAGCTTCCACAAGCTTGGCAGACGCGCGCGCATGCAGGCCACGCTTGTTGATGATCGTCGCCACCGACCTAATTGGTTGCCCGTCTGCCATGGTCAGGTTCCGCCGACGAGATCCGCCGAGCCGGCGCGCATATATTTGCGTCCCGCGTCGATCGCCTGTTTTACCGCAGCTTCAAGCGGCAGGCGTGAGCGTACATTGCAGAGTTTGATCAGGCTGGGAAGATTGGCACCTGCCAGAACCTCGATCTTGCCCTTTTCCAGCAGCGTCAGCGCAAGATTGCAGGGCGTACCACCATACATGTCGGTGGCGATCACGGTGCCGTCGCCGGTATCGACAGCCTTGGCGGCCGCAGCGATTTCACGTCGCCGCCGTTCCATATCGTCTTCAGGACCAATGCAGACGGCGCGCAGATGGGTTTGCGGGCCCACCACATGCTCGACCGCGGAAATGATTTCCTGGGCCAGGCGGCCATGGGTAACAATGACAATGCCAATCATGATCGGTGCTATGTGTGAGGCGGCGGGCACGATAACAAGGTATGGGCGAGATGGAACCCCTCACTTACGTCTGATGTGAGACTTAGTTGCCCATGCCAGGGATCTGACCAAGCTGAGCTGCAGCAAGGACGATGCGGGCTGGCGCTGACACGCTGAAGGCATTGAGGCGGAGGACGGGGGGCGCGGAGGCTCCTTCAAGACCCAGGGGCAGGGGCCAGCGCTCGGGTTCTGGCAAGCGGGCTGCCTCGTGACCCAGAATTGCAGCCAGTCGAATTGGCGCCCTGGAGGCGGTGGGCAGAGGTACGATTCCCAGCCCACGAACCTCGATCAGCCCGTGCAAGGAGGGGGGAGCCCGCCCTAACAAAACCCCGTCCTCAACCCAAAGCAATGTCCGATCATCCGCTACGAGCAGTGCCCCCATGGCAATCAGGCGCAAGGCGAGGTCGGATTTGCCGCTGCCGCTTTCGCCCAGCAGCAGTACGCCTGTATCCGAGGGGGCGCCCAGCCTTGGGCCGGCCTGGGCGAGAAGAACGCAGCTGGCATGCAGGTTAATCTCAGCCATGGTCGAGCGGCAGCTCAACGATAAAGCGGGCACCGGCGGGCCGTTCGGGGCTCGGCCCGACGCGGTTTTCGGCCCAGATCCGTCCGCCGGCGCCCTCGACAATCTGGCGCGCGATAGAAAGTCCAAGGCCGGAATTCTGCCCGAAGTCGCTTTCGCGCGGGCGTTCGGTGTAGAAGCGCTGAAACACGGTCTCGAGATTGTCGGGAGGGATGCCCGGGCCCTCATCGAGCACGGCGATGCGCACCAGGCGGTGGCGACGCTGCGCCTCAACCCGAACCGTGCCGCCATCCGGGCTGAAGGAGATGGCGTTGTCGATCAGGTTGCGAAAGATCTGTCCGAGCCGCTCACTGCGACCGGAGACGATCGCCTTGCCGTCCAGGTCCAGGCTAAGCTCCAGCTTGACGGATCTCGGCAGTCCTGTGAGCCGGTAGACTTCGGTGATGGTTGTCAGAAGATCGGCAATGTCGACGGGTTCAGACGGCTCGCGCGACAACTCCGCGTCCAGACGCGACGCCTGGCTGATGTCGGTGATCAGCCGATCTATGCGTTTGATGTCGTTGGTGACAATACTGATCAGGCGGTTGCGGTTGATTGGATCCTCGGTACGCACCAGCATGTCGATGGCGGTCTTCAGCGAGGTCAGCGGATTTTTGAGTTCATGGGCAACATCGGCAGCAAAGCTCTCGATGGCATCGATGCGATCATAAAGCGCGCGGGTCATCGCCGACAGGGCGTCGGCAAGCGCCCCGATCTCATCATGGCGTTCGGCCATGCGTGGCAGGGCTTCGCGTCCGGACTGACCCTTGCGAACCCGCTCGGCGGCGGCGGCCAAACGGTTGATCGGCTCGGCGAGAAAGCGTGCAAGATAGATCGACGAAAACAGCATGATCGCAAAGCCGACGAGGAACACTTCGAGCAGCTTTTCGCGCTCGGCGCGCAGAACCCCGTCAATGTCGCCGCCTTCGGTTGAGACCAGCAGAACGCCATAGATGGCGCGGAAGCGTTGGATGGGAACGGCAACCGACAGCACCAGGCGATCCTGCTCGTCGACCCGTTCCTTGGTCCCGACTCGTCCGCGCAGTGCGGTGTCAACCTCCGAATAGACCCGGCCGTTGGTCCCTGCCTCAAAATAGGGATCGAGTCGCTCGAACGGTCGAACTCCCATAAGGCCATTATAAAGGCGTTTGATCTCCTGCCAGATATTGTTCCAGAAGCCAGGCGCGGGTAGCGGATAGGTCTGCACCACATTGCGGGCGAGCAAAAAGCGGGTGTCCGCTTCCAGATTGCCCTGCGAATTGTAAAGACGTGCGCGCAGATTGGTGGGCGCGATCAGCTGGCGTAACAGAGGTTTGGCTTCGCCTACTCGGATCGAGCGATTGGCGTCATCGGTGGTGTATTCGGCGAGGGTCGAAGCTACGATTTCGGCCTCGTGCGTGATCCCAGCCAGCCGTTCGTCGACCAGCCCCTCCTGGGTCGATTGTACAAAAATCACCCCGCCGAGAAGAAAGAGAAGCAGGATCGCGTTCATGGAAAGGATGCGTCGGGTCAGCGCTGACATGCGCCGGCGCGAACGCTTCTGTCGTGGCCGTAGCATCGGCGTTGGTGGCGCCAAGGGCCGAAACAGGCGTTGCTCACTCATGGGCTGCGGCACAGTCATGGCCGGCTCGTAATCAGCTTTCCTTGTATCGGTAGCCGACTCCATAAAGGGTTTCGATGGCGTCGAAATCGTCGTCGACGGCCTTGAACTTTTTGCGCAGACGCTTGATGTGGCTGTCGATGGTACGGTCATCGACATACACCTGGTCGTCATAGGCCGCGTCCATCAGATTGTCTCGGCTTTTGACGAAGCCGGGCCGCTGGGCAAGACATTGCAGGATGAGGAACTCGGTGACGGTCAGGCGTACCGGCTTGCCGTCCCAAGTGCATTCATGACGCTGGGGATCCAGAACCAGCTTGCCGCGGACCATGGCTTCCTTTTTGGCCTCGCCGGGGCTGGTCTGGGCACCAGGCTTGTGCCCTTCGGCCCGTCGCAGAACGGCCCGGACCCGCTCGAGCAACAGGCGCTGGGAGAATGGCTTGCGAATGTAATCGTCAGCGCCTGCGTTCAGTCCCATCAACTCGTCGATTTCCTCGTCCTTTGAGGTCAGAAAAATGACCGGCAGGTCGGAGATCTGTTTGAGACGGCGTAGCAGTTCCAAGCCATCCATCCGCGGCATCTTGATATCGAGGATGGCAAGATCCGGAGGATTGGCGGTGAGCGCGGTCAGGGCTGATGCGCCGTCGCCAAAGCTACGCACATGATAGCCTTCCTGCTCCAGAAGCATGCTGACCGAAGCGATGATGTTCTTGTCGTCGTCGACGAGCGCGATCGTTGCCATAACTTTGTCCTCTCGGTTCGCCCAGAATACGAAAGCTGAACCGCAAACGAAATAACCTTGCGGCAGACTTTCTGCCCCATGGGGGCCGTCTTAACTTGCGGGCGTGACGCGGGGCCGGGCACATCGCAGGTGCGAGCCGCCCGACGGCTGCAGTCGAGCGACGCATGCCTCACCTGCCACGTGCGCGCCGACTGCGTCAGCCGCAGCTAGACAAACTCGACCTTCAGGATCTCGTAACTGCGCGAGCCACCAGGGGCGGCAACCTCGAC
>JBMFWV010000026.1:0-39062 GCA_049964915.1 Rhizomicrobium sp. | reverse complement strand
CCGACAGCGACGACGCCGACGGCACCGTGACGTCCACTACCGCCAGTCGGCCGAGCCGGGCCGAGATCCTCGCCGCCCTTCCCGCCTTGACCGGAACCATCCTGCAGACCCCACCGGCCTATTCGGCGATCAAGGTGGATGGCATGCGCGCCTATGACCTCGCCCGCGAGGGCGAGACCGTCAGCCTCGCCGCTCGCCCCGTCGCAATCCATGAGGTGCGCCTCTGCGAGCAGCCCGCCGAGGACCTTGCAGTGTTCGAAATGCGTTGTGGCAAGGGAGCTTATGTTCGCGCCTTTGTTCGCGATCTGGCACAGGCCCTAGGGACCCTCGGCCATGTCTGTGCCCTGAGGCGCACCAGCGTGGGCAGCTTTACCGTCGAGGCCGCGATTTCGCTGGAAAGCCTCAAGGAATTTATGCATAGTCCGGCCGCTTTTGAGCACTTAAGGCCTCTTTCGACCGCGCTGGACGGCATCCCGGCGCTGGCCGTAACGGGCCCGGATGTGGTCCGCCTGAAGAGTGGCAACCCCATTCTCTGCCGGGCTGGCCAGTTTGCAAAGCTGGCCGAGCAGGGTGGAGATGAGCTTCAGGGACAGACTGTCTTTCTGTCCACCCCTGCCGGTGAGCCGATCGCTCTGGCCGAGCTGGTGGAGGGACAGTTGCAGCCCTTCCGCGTGTTCAATTTCACCCCGTGATGTCCGGAACCGACCATGTCGATCACAGCTGAACGTAAGCAGGAACTAATCAAGGAATTCGCCACCAAAGAGGGCGACACGGGTTCGCCCGAAGTCCAGGTGGCGGTGCTCTCCGAGCGCATCACCAATTTGACCGAGCATTTCAAGACCCACGCGAAGGACAATCATTCGCGCCGCGGGCTCATCAAGCTGGTCTCCCAGCGCCGGCGTCTGCTCGATTATGTCAAGGCCTCCGACACCCAGCGCTATCAGGCGCTGATCGGCCGGTTGGGCTTGCGGCGCTGACCCCCCGCGCCCTCTTAACTCTGCCTTGTGCGCGCGTCCGCGCGGCCGCCATCTTGGCCGGCCGTAGTGGTCGCGCGTATGTTTTTCGCGTCACGACGCAAACAGCCGGAGGAGTTCCGGCAACTGAGGGGCCAGTCGCAAACCGCTAGCCCCACATCCGACAGGCAATCCGGCCTGCGGGAACGAAGGAAAGAAACGATGTTCACTATTGCCAAAGAAGAAATCGAGTGGGGCGGCCGCAAGCTGTCGCTCGAAACCGGACGCATCGCGCGTCAGGCCGACGGGGCCGTGCTGGCGAGCTATGGCGAAACCGTGGTCCTTGCCACTGTGGTTGGTGCGCGCAGCCCCAAGCCCGGCATTGATTTCTTCCCCCTCACGGTCAATTACCAGGAGCGATTTTATGCGGCTGGCAAGATTCCAGGTGGTTATTTCAAGCGCGAAGGCCGCCCCACCGAGCGCGAAACCCTGATTTCCCGGCTGATCGACCGGCCGATCCGCCCCCTGTTCGCCGAAGGCTACAAGAACGAGACGCAGGTCATCGTCACGGTCCTCAGTCACGATATGGAAAATGATCCCGATGTGGTGGCGGTGATCGCAGCTTCGGCGGCGCTGACGCTGTCGGGGATCCCCTTCATGGGCCCCATCGGGGCGGCCCGCGTCGGCTATATCGATGGCGCCTTCAGGCTCAATCCGCCTATCGACGAGATGGCAACCTCAAGTCTTGATCTCGTAGTGGCCGGCACCGGCAATGCTGTGCTCATGGTGGAATCCGAAGCCCAGGAACTGCCGGAAGACGTCATGCTGGGCGCGGTCATGTTCGGCCATCAGCAGATGCAGGCAGCGATCAACATGATCATCCGGCTAGCCGAGAAGGCGGCCAAGGAGCCGCGTGAGCTTTCCATCGATGACAGTAAGGAACGCTACGCCGCGCTCAAGACCTTTGCCGGCAGCGATCTGCATGCCGCCTTCCAGATTGCCGAAAAGCATGTCCGACGCGACCGTATCGCGGAGATCCGCAGCCGCGCCGCACAGGAATTTGTCGGTGAGGGCGACGGTAAGCTGAGTGACAACAAGTTTGGCGCCCTGTTTCATGATCTCGAGGCGGACATCATGCGCAATGCCGTTCTCGATACCGGACGGCGCATCGATGGACGCAATACCAAAGAGATCCGTCCCATTCTTGCCCAGGTTGGCACCTTGCCGCGCACGCATGGCTCGGCCCTGTTCACCCGCGGCGAAACCCAGGCGCTCGTGGTGGCAACCTTGGGTACCGCTGAAGATGAGCAGTTCGTCGACAGCCTCGAAGGCACGAGCAAGCAGAGCTTCATGCTCCACTATAATTTCCCGCCCTACAGCGTGGGCGAAACCGGCCGCATGTCTGGCCCGGGCCGGCGCGAAATCGGTCATGGCAAGCTGGCCTGGCGGGCTGTGCATCCCATGCTGCCCAAGCGTGAGGAATTTCCCTACACCTTGCGCGTGGTTTCCGAGATCACCGAATCCAACGGCTCCTCATCCATGGCGACCGTGTGCGGCACCTCGCTGGCACTGATGGATGCCGGTGTGCCACTCAAAGCGCCGATTGCGGGCATTGCCATGGGGCTCATTCTGGAAGGCACCCGCTACGCCGTGCTGTCAGATATCCTTGGTGATGAAGATCACCTCGGCGACATGGACTTCAAGGTGGCCGGAACTCAGACCGGTGTCACCTCGCTGCAGATGGACATCAAGATCGCCGGCATCACCGAAGAGATCATGCAGGTGGCGCTTGGCCAGGCCAAAGACGGGCGTCTGCACATTCTGGGCGAGATGGCTAAGGCCATCAGCCAGAGCCGCAATGAACTCGGCGAGCATGCTCCACGCATCGAGCAGATGAAAATTCCGACCGACAAGATCCGCGATGTCATCGGCACCGGTGGCAAGGTCATCCGTGAGATCGTGGAAAAGACGGGTGCCAAGATCAGTGTTGAAGACGATGGTACGGTCAAGATCGCGTCGGCAGACGGCGAATCCATCCGCGCCGCCGTCAAATGGATCAAGTCACTGACAGCAGAACCCGAAGTTGGTGAAATCTACGACGGCAAGGTCGTCAAGGTGATGGATTTCGGAGCCTTCGTGAACTTCTTTGGTCCCAAAGACGGGCTTGTGCACATTTCCGAGCTTGCACCACAGCGCGTCGCCAAGACCTCGGACGTGGTCAAAGAAGGCCAGGCCGTCAAAGTCAAACTTCTCGGCTTTGATGACCGCGGCAAAGTCCGCCTCTCCATGAAGATGGTTGACCAAGTGACCGGGGAGGATCTGTCCAAGAAAGCCACGCCGGAAGGCGACGCCGCCGCTGATGAGGCCGCGGCCAAACCGGCCCAATAGCTGTCTTGCTCGCAGCTGCCTGCCCGCTTCGGTGCAGGCAGCTGCGAGTGGTTCCTCTCGCCCCACGAATCCCTGATGATGATCGGCTTTCGTCTTCTTGCCCTTGGCCTCATCGTGGCCGCGCTCGTGCTTCTGGGCGCCGACGCCATCAGCTCACTTCAGCACGGGGTCATCAGGCTGCATTCCCTGGAACAGCTGATGGATATGACGAGCCCCGCCTTAGCCCGCCACATCCGCGACTGGGCCGCAGACATGCTGCCCAGTCCTCTCGCAGCTCTCGTCCGCGGCCTTCTTGTCAGCTGGGCCTGGGCCCTCTTTGGCGTCGGCGGCGTTCTCATCGCCTTCGTTTGTGGCCGCCCGCGTCTGCGCAGCTAGAGACTATTCGGCCGCCAGCATGCCCGCCGCACTGATCTGCCCCTTGGCGCCATTGAGCTGCATCAGATATTTGATGCCCTCCTCAGCGATGTCATCTCCGATCATGCGATTGCCTTCGGCATGCAGTTCCGCCATGTCGATATAGGCTGCATAATTGCCGCGGGTGCGCTCGGTGATGATCCCGGCCTTCAGCAGGGTTTTGATCAGTACACGGAATATATTGGAGGCGTCCGCGAGCTCCTGACGGATCTCAGCATCGCTCAACGCTTCCATGAAGGCCTGTTGGCACCAAATGGGATCAAGGCCCACAGCCTCATAGATGAATGACTTCTGGTCAGGGCTGCCGAGATTGAACAGAAGTACCTGGAACACATTCCACGCCCAGTCTTCGATCGCCTCATGTTCGGCCTTGGACAGTTGCGGAATGGTGCGATCGGCCCAGATCTTCCCGAACTTGTGGTGAAAGGCTTCATCGGTCATGACGAGCTGCATCAGCTTTGTCATCAGCGGATCACGAGATTCCTTGTAAAAGCTGGCAAACGCCCCCATGGCAAGGCCTTCGACCAGCATCTGCATGCCTACCAGCTTCTTCCACACCAAAGGTGAAGAGACCAGTTCGTTCAAAAGGCTGCCGAGCGCCGGTCCGACACGGACCGGCCTGCCCCAGCGCGCCTTGATATAGGCAGAGAACGCGGTCACGTGGCGGGCTTCTTCACGGGTCTGGTTGGCAGCATATTCCTGCGCCCCCGGATCCTTCAGGATGTGGCACAGCGAGGCTGAGAGCGCGAGCGCACCCTGCTCGCCATGCAGGATCGAAGACAGCGACCACAACACATCGAGATTGACGAGTTTGATCTTGTTGCGCTCATCGAGACGATCACCAATCGCCGTGCGCAAATCCATGTTGGCCTGCGGGTTGACGAGATACTCACGCTCAACATCAAAAGGCTGAGAAAAATCGATGTACTTGGTATCGAGTGGATCCCAGAAGTGCTGGTGCGTCGCCGAAATAATCTTGTCGAAGGCCGTGGTGCGAGCGCCATAGCGCTCAACTTCAAGCATGGCCGGAAAATCGTTTGGGTCCACGGCGTTGTAGGCCGGGTCTTTGGTGATGTGATCCATGATCCTCCCCGGAAATTTATGGTTGTCCGAGCAGCCTAGGCGAGAGCTGCACCGTATCGCAAGAAATAATGACGACCCCGTCATTTCGTTCCCCGAACCATCAAAACCTGTGCAGACCCGCGCACCGACCCGCGCCTCCGTGCTAAACTGGCGACGCAGCACCCCGAACGAGCACGAGTGATCCATGAGCCCCTTTGCCCGACCGGCATCCGCCTGGATCGGGGCGCTGCTCGCAACGGCGGTGGCGCTCAGTCTCATCGCCATGGACGCATGGCATCTTGCGGCCCGCGCAAATGAGATCGAGCTGGCCCTGCTGAGGGTGGTTGCGCCCCACAGGGGCGGCCCCGCCGCAGACTGGCCAGCACTCGCCCGCCTGCTTGGCGCCCCCATGCTCCGGCTCGGTGAACTCGCCGGGCTCGCTGTTTTCGGCCTCGGTCTTGTCCTTGTCATCGCCTGGCGTGGCTTGCTCTCTGGCTTTGTCTTCCTCATTGGTGTGGTAGCTGGAACAGAGCTCCTGGCACTCTGGCTCTTCTTCGGACCACACCTGCTTCTCAGCACCCTCGCAAGTTCGGCCGCGCTCGCAGCTGCCTATGGCGCCGCGCTGCTGTGGCATCTGGTGGCCATGGCGCGCTGGCGCCGGCGCATGTCCGCCATGTTCGACGGTGTCCTGTCGCAGCAAAACCTGCGTCAGCTGCTGCATATCAAAGGCGATGACGCTCTTAAGCTCCACAGCACCCAGGCCAGCTGCCTCGCCCTCAGGATCGGCGCGCCGCGTGGGGATACGGATCCTCTTCCCACCGAGGGCTTCAGCGCCCGCCTTGAGGCGCTGGCGCAGCTGGCTGAAATCGCCAAACAGCATGGCGGGCTGATCAGCGAGCTTGGTCCCCAGGGATTCACTGCCATCTGGAACCTCGTCGTGCGCGATCCACAGCATGGCGCGCGAGCCTGCGCGGCCGCGCTTGCCATGGTGCAGGGGCTGGGGCCACAGCGCCTGGACGGCGCCCACGGTGTCATGCGTTTTGAACTTGCCATCGGCGTGACAACAGGGAGCCTTGATGCTGGCATCCTATCGTTTGGCCTAAAGCCCAGTTATCTCGTTGCGGGCAGCTGCGCGGACCGCGCGCGGGATTTGCGCGACAAGGCAGAACGCTTCGGCACAACGATTCTGGTGTGCAGCGAAACCCGCAACCTGGCGGCCGGGGGCTATGCCTTCCTGGAGGTCGAGCGCGAGGCAAGCGCCATTGCAGGTGCTGAAACACCAGCCGGCCTTTATGCTCTCTGGGGCCCCCTGGCCACGTCCTCTTCACCCAAATTCAGGGCTCTTGCAGTGTTCCATGACCGCCTCTTCCAGGCACTCTGCAGCGGCCAATGGGCGAGCGCACGCGAACTCATCGGCCAGGCCCGCAAACTCTCTGGGGCCAGTCAAAAGCTTTATGACCACTACGCCGAACATCTCGGCTGGCTGGAACAGCATTCGCCGACGGAGGTCCAAAATATGGCGCAAGGCCAACCGTCGCGCTAACTCACGCGGCAGCAGCCAACGCAGCCTGTGCCGTGAGGCGACCATCATAGAGGGCCCGTCCGATGATCGCTCCGGCGATGTTCTGGCTGCGCTTAAGGGCCACAATATCGGTCGTGTCTGCAAGGCCCCCGGAGGCAATGACCGGGATGCGCACGGCCTCTGCCAGTGCCGCTGTGGCCTCCACATTGATGCCCTGGAGCATGCCGTCGCGTGCGATATCGGTGAAGATGATCGCCGCCACGCCGGCGTCCTCGAAGCGGCGGGCAACATCGACCGCGCTCAAGCTTGAGGTCTGCGCCCAGCCCTCCACCGCAACCATGCCCGCGCGTGCATCGATACCGACCGCAATGGCTCCATCATGAGCGCGCGCCGCCTCTTTGACCAGCTTTGGCTCCCGCAATGCCGCCGTTCCCAGGATGACACGGTTGATGCCCGCTTCCAGCCAGAACTCGATGGCCGCACGGTTGCGCAGACCACCACCGAGCTGGATGGGCAGAGTGATCGCGCGACGGATAGCTTTGATCGCCTCGCCATTGGCGGAGAAGCCGGCAAAGGCACCATTGAGATCGACGCAGTGCAGCCAGGCAAACCCTGCATCGGCAAACAGGCGTGCCTGCGCCGCCGGATCACGGTTGAAGACGGTGGCATCGCCCATCGCGCCCTGCTTCAGACGAACACAAGCACCGTCCTTAAGATCAATCGCGGGATAGAGGATCATGGCTTCCAGGACAGAAAGTTGGCGAGAAGTCTAAGACCAATACTCTGGCTCTTCTCAGGATGAAACTGGGTGCCAGCGATATTGTCCCGCGCCACCATGGCTGTCAGCGGGCCACCATAGTCGGTGCACGCCACAACATCTTTCTGTTCGTCTGGATTGAACACGTAGGAATGCACAAAATATACGTCCGCCCCCTCGGCAATGCCCGCGAGCAGGGGATGGGGTCTGGTAAAGCGAAGCTGGTTCCAGCCCATGTGCGGGACCTTCAGTCCAGAGGCTGACAGGCGCTCGACCTTGCCATTGATCCAGCCAAGGCCGGGATGAACGCCAAATTCGTGACCGGAGGTGGCGAGCAGCTGCATGCCCACGCAAATACCCAGGAACGGCACACGCCGGGTTTTGACTGCATGCGTCAAGGCCGGCAATAGCTCCGGGATTGCCGCCAGCCCGGCCATGCAGGCGCCAAAGGCACCAACCCCTGGCAGGACGATGCGCGACGCCGACGCGACCGCATCGACTTGGGCGCTGACGATGATCTCACTGTCAAGGCCAGCTTGGGTTGCGGCACGCAACAGGGCCTTCTGCGCCGAGCGCAGATTTCCAGAGCCGTAATCGATGAGAACGACACGTTGCATGGCGGCACTGATAGCTCAAACCAGGTTTTGCGCCAAACCGCGCACCACCTGCCCAGTGCCAGCCCGAATGTGTTACGCGCAAACCAACCCCAGGAACTGCGGGCAAGCGGGCGTCAACACCTGAGAACTGGCCCCGCCCTCACTCAGGCTCCAGGCGATGCCGGAGCCCCACCTAGCCCTGCGGCCGTCGCGACGGCCCTGGGTTTGGCGACCTGCGGGCCTTTGGGGTGCAGGAGGGTGGGCGAGCCGCGACGGGTTCGACATTGAGATCAAGTCCGTTCACCTCAAGTGTACGATAGGTGATGACGGGCGCGACGACGGCATAGAGGCCCGCACGAAGTGCCGTGATCGTGCCCTGACAAAGTCCGCCAAAGGTGCCAATCACCTGCCACCGTGACGAGGACCCCACGCCGAGGACCGCGGTCTGCCACACCAAAGGCCCGCCCCAGACCACGATCATCTGGTCGGGAGGATGGCCCTTCAGTTCAGCCGGAAAGATCTCGCAGCGTTGTCCCTCCTCCACGAGACAGGGCGGTACGCCTTGTGCCGGCGTCCAGGCCTGGCTCGCGAGCCCAGCTGGCAGGCCATAACCCTTCGGATGGATTTGCAGCTGCGCGGCGCGGGTGCGCGCCGACAGGGAGGGCTTCTGAGCTGAAAGCGCCAGAAGCGCCTGTCGCGCTCGGCTGCGGATCAGCTCTGCCTGCGGCCCCTTGCTGTCCTTGGCCAGCGCCTCAAGCGCGCGCTGGCCAAATCCCGCACCTTCGCGGGCAAGATAGGAAAAATCGAATTGCTGTGCGTCCGTGCGCCCGCTTTGCAGTCGCATCATCTGACTGGCAACCGCAAGACGCGCCGGATCGGCAAGGGGCGAGTACAGCAGGACGAGGACGCCACACAGCGCGAGCGTGCCCGCGATATTGGCGCGTCCTAGACCCGCCAGCCAGCTGCGGCCCCTTAGGCTCTGCCAACCGGCCACAACATAGCCCAAGGCAAAGACCACAAAGACAGCGAGCGCACCGCTTCCCACAACCCGGCGCACGCTGAGGCCAAAGGCCTCGATGCGCACCATGAGGGCGTAGGCCGCAAGCCCGACCAGCGGCAGCACGAGAAAAGCCGCGAGCGTGCCCGTGTGGCGCAGTAACGGCCCCGGAGCCTGTGCCCCATCCTGCCACAGGGCATTGGTCAGTACGATCAAGCCTGCCGCAAGGGCCAGCATGAGCGCGCTGGCACCGGCATGCCGCCAGGCCAGATCAAAACCAGCAAAGGTGGCACCGAACAGAAAGGCGAGCGCAACCAAAGAAGCCACCGGCAAGAGCCAGGCAAGCTGAAAGAGCAGGCCATTGTCCCGTTCGGCTATGGCCGCCCCACGCGATCGTCCAAGGATCAGGCCCAGCAGCGCGCCAACCGCACTTAGCGGCACGCAAACGACGGGCTGCTCGATGAGCCTTGCCGCAGCCGGTAAGGCGAGGAGCCCACAGAGGCCGGAGGCTATCTTCAGGATAACCCACAGGGAGACAACAAATCCCGCGCTGAGGATCAGCTTGCGGCAAAGCCGCCTCGCCCGCGCGAAATAACCACGATAGGGCGTCCGGATCCCGTCCTTACCCGACCACGCTGCCACCATGACCTGTCCGCTGGCGACAATAACGATGGCAGCTGCCACGACCCCGCGGCTGGGCAGCAACGCCCACACCGAGGGGGCAACGCCGGAGGATGCGGGGGGCTGGTAAAGACGCAGCCGGTCCCAGGCCCCCATGGCGGCAAGAAGGACACTCGCCAGCCCACACCACAGCCCAAGGGCCAGCTTGGGGATGTCCCCATATCCCTCCACGAGCAAAAGCGGGGCCAGGAACACAGCGAGGACACAGCCGGACACCAGCGGCGCTGCTGCCCATGGCACGCCCCCGCCTTGCGCCGCGCCGAGCACGAGCGCCAGCACCACCACCTGGCCCACGCCGATGAGCAGCTCTTGCCTTTGCTGCGACGGTGACTGCCCTGTCACGGTCAGCCTGTCTGGTTGCGTCATTTGGCAGGTCCCGCAGAGCGCCAGAGGCCAGTTTACTCTCTGTGCGCTCAGCTACGATATGGTGTACTGACAGACCCGGCCAGACCTGCCAGTGGCAGCACCCCCGCTGAAGCGGTTGCGGGAATGGCTGTCCTGGCTATGATCCGCCGCGCCCGCAATCTGCTATGAGAGTACTCATGTCCCCCGACGTGCCCGAAATCATCGAAGTCGACGATACGCGCATTGCCTGTGATGGTGGCGGTGGCGCACTCGGCCATCCGCGCGTTTTTCTCGAAATGGGCGATAAGAACTTTGTCGAATGCCCCTATTGCGACCGGCGGTTTGTGCTACGCGAAGGGGCAGAGGCACATCATTGATCGGGTCTGAAGCGAACCGCCAGGGCCCGGGTGGCCACATTTATCTGGTCGATGGCTCAGGCTTCCTGTTTCGTGCCTATCATGCGCTGCCCCCGCTGACGCGCAAATCCGACGGCCTTCCCACCGGAGCGGTGTCGGGGTACTGCAACATGCTGTGGAAGCTGCTGGAGGACATGCGCGGCGGCGACCAGCCGACGCATCTTGCGGTCATCTTCGATGCCGCAAAGCACACTTTTCGTAACGACATCTACCCCGAATACAAGGCCCAGCGACCGGAACCTCCGGACGATCTCATTCCCCAGTTTGCACTGGTGCGCGAAGCCACCCGCGCGTTTGGTATTCCCTGCATCGAACAGACCGGCTTCGAAGCCGATGACCTGATCGCCAGCTACGCCCGCCAGGCGCACGAGACGGGCATGAGGGTCACCATCGTCTCCTCCGACAAGGATCTGATGCAGCTGATTGTCGACGGCGCGGTGGAGCTGTTCGATACCATGAAGAACAAGCGCATCGGCACGGCCGAGGTGATCGAACGGTTCGGGGTGCCACCCGTCAAGGTGGTGGAGGTGCAGGCCCTGGCTGGCGATTCCGTCGACAATGTTCCTGGCGTCAAGGGCATCGGTATCAAGACCGCTGCCGAACTGATTAATGCCTACGGCGACCTTGAGAACCTGCTGGCCCACGCCCAAGACATCAAGCAGCCAAAACGGCGCCAAAACCTGATGGAAGGCGCGGAGATGGCGCGCGTGTCCCGTCGCCTCGTTGCACTCGACGACCACGTGGATCTGCCCGTACCCCTTGCGCAGATGCGCGTTCATGAACCTGACCCCACGCAGCTGATCGGCTTTTTTAAGGCCATGGACTTTGCCGCGCTGACAAGGCGGGCGGCAACGCATTTTGGCATTGAGAACAGCGAGGCGATCGCGCCGAGCCCGGATCCGGCGAAACGTAGCCAAGCTGGAGACGAGACTGAGCCTGTTGCACCAGCCTCCACACCCACACCGCTCACGTCCTCTGAGCCGAGCGCGGGGGGCAAGCCTGGAAGCGTGATGGACCGCGGCGCCATCATGCGGCCCATCGCTTACGAGCAGTATGAATGCGTGACCACGGCCGATCGCCTCGCTTATTGGGTAGCACGGGCCTACGAGGCTGGCCTGGTTTGCGTTGATACAGAGACGACTTCGCTCGATGCGATGCAGGCATCCTTGTGCGGAGTGTCCCTGTGCGTCGCACCGGGCGAGGCCTGCTACATACCTTGCGGCCATCGCCACCCCGAGGGCCTGGATCTGGCGGCCCAGGGCGCCATCCACCAGCTCTCGGAGCGCGAATTACTTGATGCCCTAAAGCCCCTGCTTGTGGACCCGGGCGTGCTCAAGATCGCGCAGAACATGAAATATGACTACCTGATACTTGCCCGTCGCAATATTCATGTGACGCCGTTCGACGACACCATGCTGATGTCCTATGTGCTGGATTCGGCGCTGCACGGACACGGCATGGACGAGTTGTCCGTGCTTCATCTTCAGCATACCCCGATCGCCTACAAGGAGATGACCGGTCGCGGCAAGGACAAGATCGGTTTTGAGCTGGTGGGCCTTGAGGCAGCCACGCGCTATGCGGCCGAAGATGCGGATGTCACCTTCCGGCTGCATGGCTTGCTCAAGGCGCGTTTGATCGCTGAAGGCAAGCAGACGGTTTATGAGACCCTTGAACGGCCGCTGGTTGCCATTCTCGCGGCCATGGAAGAGGCCGGCATTGCCATCGATGGTGAACTTCTGCGCCGTCTCTCTAATGAGTTCGCCAACGAAATGGTCGAACTGGAGCGGCATATCCATCACAGCGCCGGCCGGAGTTTCAATATCGCCTCGCCCAAACAGCTCGGTGACATTCTTTTTGGTGCGCTTGGCCTGCCGGGTGGCAAGAAGACCAAGACTGGAGCCTGGTCGACTGACGCCGATACCCTCGAAACCCTCGCCGCCGCAGGACATGAGATCGCGCAGAAAATCCTCGACTGGCGTCAATTGGCCAAGCTGCGCGGCACCTACACCGACGCTCTGCCAGGCTACGTCAATCGCGAAAGTGGCCGGGTTCACACCAGTTTTGCCATGGCCGCGACCTCGACAGGCCGGCTGGCCTCAAGCGATCCCAATCTGCAGAACATCCCCATCCGCACCAATGCCGGGCGCAAGATCCGCACGGCGTTTGTTGCCCCGGCGGGCAAGCTCCTCATCAGTGCCGACTACAGCCAGATCGAGCTGCGCCTGCTTGCTCACATTGCCGATATTCCGGCACTCAAGACTGCATTTGCGCGTGGTATAGATATTCATGCAATGACCGCCTCCGAGGTCTTCGGAGTTCCCGTCGAGGGCATGCCCGCCGACATCAGGCGCCGGGCCAAGGCCATCAATTTCGGGATCGTGTACGGCATTTCCGGATTCGGTCTTGCCAATCAGCTGGGCATCGAGCGCGACGAAGCCAGCGCCTATATCCGTCGCTATTTCGAACGCTTCCCCGGCATCCGCAGCTATATGGACCGTACCAAGGAGCTTGCCCGCGCACAGGGCTTCGTCGAAACCCTTTTCGGCCGGCGCATTCACCTCCGCGAAATCGCCTCCAAGGTGCCCGGAATGCGGGCCGGTGCCGAGCGCGCAGCGATCAACGCACCGATCCAGGGCAGCGCCGCTGATATCATACGGCGCGCTATGATCCGTCTACCTGATGCCCTGGCCGAGGCACGCCTCAGCGCCCGCATGCTGCTGCAGGTCCATGACGAGCTTGTCTTTGAAGTTCCCGAAGCGGACGCCGAAGCAAGCTGCGCGCTCATTGCCAAGGTCATGGAACAGGCGGCTCTGCCGGCAATCGACCTGTCCGTGCCACTGGTGGTCGAAGCCCATGCGGCGGCCAATTGGGACGCCGCGCACTAGGCAAGAGCGGCGGTACCCGCTTGTTGAAGGTGGGCCAGAGAAAGTGTCCTTAGCTTCGACTTATACGACGTCAGGGTTGGCCTCGCCGGCAATGCCGGACTTTGCCAAGGATGTCAGCAACTCGCTGCGGGCCTCAGCCTCGGCAAGCCCGGACTGGGCGATAAAGTCTTCGATAAAGCCGGGCGCATTGACCAGGGCGAGGGTCAACGAGCGGGCGCGGTTGAGGAGCTTGCCCTCGGTGAACACCCCATTGCCCGCCAGCTTGATAAGTGTCTGGACCTTTTCCACTGGATCCATCGCTCTGGCAGAGAGCCCTTCTAGAATGCGAGCCTTGACCTCAACCTCGCTGGCAACGTGATCCAGCCCATCGGCAAGCTCGCGCCGCTTGGGGTCAGGTATGGCCGAGCGCAGCACGCGCTGCTGCAGGTCGCAGAGCCGGCGCAGGCGCACAAGCACCGGGGAGCTGGCATTACAGAAGTGCGCCGCAAAGGCCTGACCATGGACAATTGGGAGCATCACGGCTGCGAGCTGGCGCTTGTTGGCAGCACCGACAATACTCTCTTCAAGCAGCAGCAGCTTCTCGAATTTGTCGTCGGGTAGGCTGATCGGATCGAGAAAACGTGCCAGGACCTCATAGGTCACCATGCGCTGCGAACGCCGTGTGAAGGCGGCAATGATGTCGTCGTGACTGAGGTACTTGCCTTGACCGGTGACCAGCTTGTTGGCGATCCTGCGCAGGACACCGATTTCTTCGAGCAGATTGTCGCCGGAGAGTTTCTTGTTGCTCTTGAGCTCCGCCATCACGCGATTGGCGAGCGCAGTACGTGCCTCCGGCAACAGGTCGGCGGCAAAGTGACGGGTCAGCAACACGACACCCGGGCCGCATTCCTTATCGGGACGCAGCTGGCCAAGAAACAGATGAATGAGCGTGGACAGCGCGTCGCCCAGATTCTCGTGGGGGCCGATCAGTTCGTGTAGCGCAGCCGATCCACTCAGGATTTCCGCCGTGATGCCATCGATCGAGGCACGCAGGACAAGATTGCCCTGTGACTGCGATGGACCTTTTTCCTCACAGCTGATCAGAAGGCTCAACAGCCGCGAAAGCTTTTCATCCCAGCCCTTGGCATCAGCAAGATGGCGGGCAAGCGCGCCATTGATCAGGTAGCCGGCATTGCCCGCAGAGGCAATCTTGGCAGCGAAGCGGTGAAAGCCTTCTGGACCGAGGTTCGGAAACGCCCCCGCGCGATCATCGCGGTAAACCCGACCGATCGCCTTGGAGACAAGCTCATTGAGATCCTTGATGAGCTGCGCAACCGGCTTCTTCGTGGATGCAGCCTGGGCCACAGCAATGCGTTGAATCGCATGTTGATAAAGCGTGCCAGTCGCCTCGAATTTTTCCAGCGCATCAGCGCGATGAATGAGTTCGGTGACCGTGATCTTCTGCCGCGCAAGATAGTCACTGAGCAGCCGCGTGATCGTTGCCCGGGCGTGATAGGAATAAAGATCATCCGGCTTGAAGCAGGGCAAGCTCGACGGCACATCGTCTGCGTCGGGGGCGACACTGGTCTTGTTGGGCCCGTCCTCGAAAATCTTGAGTGACAGGTAATCCCCGTTCTGGTTGTCGTAGCTTTCCTTGATCACCTTGACCCCGGTCGCATTGCCGCTTTGCAGGAGGGTACGGGCCGTGCTGACAGCCTCGTCGCGCAGCTGGGCGATCTCGTGCAATTTCCAACTGCCCCGGGCGCCCTGGCGTGTGAAAATTTCAAAGTGAATTTCCCTGGCGGCGCCAGCCATCCCATCCCACCTCAATCGTGATCCGCACTATTTGACGGGCCGGCTTAAGCACGGGTTAAAGAACAGAGTTTTTGGGACTTTAGCCCTCATTCCCGGAACCACATAAGATGCAGTGTGGGTCTTTGCGTACTTTCACTTCGCGCAGACGGGCCCCCAGAGCGTCATAAATCAGGAGCCGACCGGCCATGCTCTGGCCGATATTGAGGATTTCCTTGAGGACCTCGACCGCCTGTAAGGTCCCCATCACCCCGGCCACAGCGCCCAGAACTCCAGCTTCCGAGCAGGATGGGGCGCGTCCCGCCGGCGGGGGCGCCGGGAATAGGCAACGGTAACATGGGAACTCCCCCGCATAGGGCTTGAATGTCGCCAGCTGGCCGTCAAAGGCGGTGACCGCCGCCGAAACCAGCGTACGGCGCACCGCGAAGGCGGCGTCATTCACCATAAAGCGGGTTTCAAAATTGTCCGAGCCGTCCGCAACCAGATCATAAGCGCGCAGGAGCGCCGGCGCGGTCGCAGCCGTAAGGCGCAGTTCGTGACGTATGATTTCCACGTGAGGATTGATGGCAGATGCCGCATGCGCGGCAGAAAGGGTCTTTGGCAACCCCACATCTTGGCTGCGATGGGCAATCTGACGCTGCAGGTTGGACAGGGCCACCGTGTCGAAATCCACCACCCCGATGCGGCCAACCCCGGCGGCAGCCAGGTAGAGGATCAGCGGCGAACCGAGCCCTCCCGCGCCAATCACGAGCACGGATGCCGCCTTCAGCCGGGCCTGCCCGGGCCCGCCCACCTCTTTGAGCACGATATGCCGCGCGTAGCGCTCAAGTTCATCATCGCTGAGGGCCATGACCTCTCTTATCCCTTGGTAAAGGCGAAGGAAAGTCGCCCTGCGGCGTTGCGTCTTGACGCTTTGCTCTGGACAGGACCTCGGGATTTTGCAGTAGGGATAAGGATCAGTTTGCACCAATTGCCTCCGCCGGCCTATCTTCCGGGAAGATGGGCCGGGACGGATCTCGACCGGCCAGGTGGGGGACAAAACCAGGAGTGATCATGTCTCACGACAACGGGCATCCGAACGCATTTGGTCTCGAAAAGCAGGGTTTTCGTAACCTGAAGTCAGTTCATTGGAATCTGGAGGCTCCTGCACTTTATGAGGCGGCTGTCGCCCGTGGCGAAGGCCACGTCGCCAAGAACGGCCCCCTGGTCGTCCTGACTGGGCAGCACACCGGCCGTTCGGCATCCGACAAATACGTCGTGCGCGATGACAGCACCGAAAGCTCCATCTGGTGGGAAAACAACAAGGCGATGACGCCTGGGCACTTCGAGGCGCTCTATCACTCGATGCTGTCCTACGCCCAGGGCCGGGAACTCTTCGTACAGGATCTCTTCGGCGGTGCTGATGCCGCGCACCGGGTCGCGGTGCGCGTGGTCACGGAATTTGCCTGGCACTCGCTGTTTATCCAGCACCTGCTCATTCCGCCGACCGCCGGCGAACACACCGACTTTGTCCCAGAATACACCATCATCGATTTGCCGGGGTTCTCGGCCGACCCCACCGCCCATGGCTGCAAGTCCGGCACGGTGATCGCGGTGAATTTCGCCCGCAAGCTGGTCCTGATCGGTGGTACCTCCTACGCCGGCGAGATGAAAAAGTCGGTGTTCACCATCCTGAATTACCTGCTGCCCGCCAAGCGGGTGATGCCGATGCACTGCTCGGCCAATGTCGGCCACTCACGCGACACCGCGATCTTTTTCGGCCTCAGCGGAACGGGCAAAACAACATTGTCCGCGGATGCGTCCAGAACCCTCGTCGGTGACGACGAGCATGGCTGGAGCGAGAACGGCGTATTCAACTTCGAAGGCGGTTGCTACGCAAAGGTGATTCACCTGTCGCGCGAAGCCGAGCCGGAAATCTATTCCACCACGGAACGCTTCGGCACTGTGCTTGAAAACGTGGTCATGAATCCGGTCACCCGCGAACTCGATCTTGACGATACGCGCTATACCGAAAACACCCGCGCGGCCTATCCCATCGACTTTATCCCGAACGCATCGAGCACCGGGACGGCGGGCCATCCCAAGAATGTCATCATGCTCACCGCGGACGCCTTTGGCGTTTTGCCTCCGATCTCGAAGCTGACCCCAAGCCAGGCGATGTATCACTTCCTCTCGGGGTTCACAGCAAAGGTCGCAGGCACCGAAAAGGGGCTCGGCAATGAGCCACAGCCGACCTTCTCCACCTGCTTTGGCGCGCCGTTTATGCCCCGTCATCCGACCGAATATGGCAATCTGCTGCGCGACCTGATCGCTGAACACGGCGCCGATTGCTGGCTCGTCAATACCGGCTGGACCGGTGGCGCCTTCGGCGTCGGTCGCCGTATGCCGATCAAGGCGACACGGGCACTGCTTGCCGCCGCACTCGATGGCAGCCTCGCCCATGCCGAGATGCGGATCGACCCTCACTTCAAGTTCCGGGTGCCAGTCGCGGTTCCCGGCGTGGACGGGAACATTCTCAATCCTCGCGATACCTGGGGCGACAAGGCTGCCTACGATGCCCAGGCTAAAAAACTGGTTGGGATGTTCCGGGACAACTTCAGAACCTTCGAAAAGCACGTCGGCCAGGATGTGCTAGAGGCCGCCCCGGTTCTCGCAGAAGCCGCCGAATAGTCGCGGTGCAGGACTGACAGAGCCTCCTTGGCGCCACAGCCTCAGGCTCTGCTGTCTCTCACCCCGTAAACGCAGGGTAAGGAGCCCCTCATGCAACATCGCCAGATCGGCGCCAGCGATATTCGCATCGCCCCCATCATGCTTGGCGGCAATGTCTTTGGCTGGACCGCAGATGAGCCGACCAGCTTTGCTGTGCTCGATGCCTTCGTTGCGGCCGGCTTCAATGCGATTGATACCGCGGACGTCTATTCACTGTGGGTCCCGGGCCATAAGGGCGGGGAATCCGAGACGGTCCTCGGCAACTGGATGGCGGCGCGCAAAAATCGCAGCCGCATCGTCCTGGCCACCAAGGTTGGCATGCTGCCCATAGGCGGCAAGCCGGGTCTGTCGGCGGCACAGATCACCGAAGCGGCCGAAGCCTCTCTGCGGCGTCTCAAGAGTGACTACATCGACATCTATTTTGCACATCGTGATCATGAGGACACCCCACTCGAGGAAACCCTCGAGGCCTTTGCCGGCCTGGTGCGCGCGGGCAAGGTGCGCATGATCGGAGCTTCCAACTATAGCGCGCCGCGCCTGTCTGAGGCCCTCAAAACAGCGAGCACGCGGGCGATCCCGCGCTACGAGATCCTGCAGCCGCTTTACAATCTCTACGATCGCGCCGTGTTCGAAGATGAGCTTGCAGAACTGTGCCTGCGCGAAAAAGTTGGCGTGGTTCCCTATTACGGTCTTGCCGCAGGCTATCTGACCGGCAAGTACCGCTCTCAGGACGACGCGGCCAAAAGCCCAAGAGGTGCGGGCATCGTCAAAAAATATCTGAACCCGCGCGGGGAGCGCATTTTGGCGGCGCTTGATACTGTTGCCGCACGGCTCTCGGCCAACCCAGCGCAAGTGGCCCTGGCCTGGCTCATGGCGCAGCCAGCGGTCACCGCGCCGATCGCCAGCGCCAGCACACCATCTCAAGTGGAAGATCTTGCAGCGGCGGCAACGCTGAAACTCGATGCCGCGGCGACGGCCCTTCTAGCTGAGGCCAGCGCGCCCTGACGCCTAGCGGGCGCGGTAGACCCAAACCCGCGCGGGTGGCAGGTTTGCCCAGATCACAGCGGCCCGACGCACCTCGAAGCGGTCGGTGGCAGGCATGGGTGGTGTCAGGCCGTAGGAGAACTGAATAAATGGTGCGTGCGGCCTGACCCGCTCGAGAGCGGCCTCGATCAGTGCCTGACGCCGTTCCTGTGGCCAGTTCAAAAGAGGAATGCCCGAAATGATGGCGCAGTAGCCGCTGTCCTCGGGCCGTAGCGTACGGTTGAGGGCAAAGGCGTCGCCCTCAATCACATTGACACCCGGACAACGCTCCCGCACCCGACGCACGAATTCGGGGTCATATTCGATGGCGGTAATGCGCTCGGGCCGAAAGCCCCGGGCGATGAGCGCCTCGGTGACAACACCGGTTCCCGGACCAAGCTCAAGCACGTCGCCAGGCTGATCCGGATCTGCCTGCAGGGCGATGGCCCTTGCTAGAGCAGCGCTGGACGGAGCGATGGCGCCTACCCCTTTGGGGCTCGCAATCAAGCCGCGAAGGAATTCGAACTGTTCAGCAAGAGGGCTTGTGCGCGTTGAGATCTTCACTGCGGCCTTGTGAGGCATGTCTTCAAGTTCTCCTTTCGCAGGGGCTCTCTTCGTCACTGCCTCTGCCCGAAACGGGCGATCCCGCCATGGGTTATGAACGCACCAACCGCGGTAATGGTGAGCGCTCCGCGGCGGGTGCGACAGAGCTGCTCGATCCGGTACCGCAAGACAAATACCCGGGCGATTAAAACCGCGAGGCTTACTATCACGGCCCCATGGGACCACCAAGCCCTACCCTCTGCACAGGCCGCAGCCCAGCGAACCCAGGCTTGGCTATGGAGCGCTACCGCCCAGGAACTCCTTTACCTTGGCAAAGAAGCCTTCGGATTCAGGCTGACTTTCGGGCGTGCAGTCCTGTTCGAAGGCACGCAACAGTTCCTTCTGACGCTTGGAGAGCTTCACCGGTGTTTCCACCATGATCTCCACATAAAGATCGCCGGCAACGCCACCACCGCGCAGTACCGGCATTCCCTTGCCTTTGGTCTTGATCTGCCGTCCAGACTGCGTGCCCTCAGGGACCTTCACACTCAGCCTTTCGCCTCCAAGCGTCGGTACCTCAACCACACCTCCCAGTGCCGCGGTCACGATCGAGACCGGGCAACGGCAATAAAGATCGTGACCATCGCGCTGGAAGATCGCATGTGGCGCCAGTGCGATGAAAATGTAGAGGTCTCCCGGTGGGCCACCATTCAGTCCGGCCTGTCCCTCGCCGGCAAGACGAATGCGGGTGCCCTCTTCAACGCCAGCCGGAATATCCACGGCGAGCGTGCGCTCCTTCTGCACCTGGCCCATGCCGTGGCACTGCTTGCAGGGTCGGCGGATGACGCGGCCATTGCCCCGACAGGTTGGGCACGTGCGTTCGATGCTGAAAAAACCCTGCTGGGCACGCACGCGCCCGGTGCCAGAGCAGCTCGGGCATTGTTCGGGCGCATGGCCCGCCTCTGCACCGCTCCCCTTGCACACCTCGCAGGCGATCGCAGAGGGAACATTGATTTCGGCACGATAGCCGTTGAAGGCATCTTCAAGACGGATTTCGAGATTATAGCGCAGATCCGCTCCGCGATTTTGCCGGCGGCCACGACGCCCACCGGTAAAATCGCCAAATAGATCGTCAAAAATATCACTGAAGGAGCTTGCGAAATCGCTGAACCCGGGGCCCGCGCGTCCGCCCGCTCCGTTCTCAAAGGCGGCATGACCATAGCGGTCATAGGCGGCCCGCTTCTGCTCGTCCTTGAGCACGTCATAGGCTTCGTTGATTTGCTTGAAAGCCTGTTCAGACTCGGGGTTTCCGGGATTTCGGTCCGGATGCAGCTCCTTGGCGAGCTTGCGGTAGGCGCCCTTGATCACCTCAACGGATGCGCCGCGCTCGACACCAAGGATCTCATAATAACAGCGCTTGCTCATTGAAGATCATCAGCCCGATTAAATGGCGGCCCCCGTCATTCCGTTCTACGGAATGCGGGGGCGCCCGTCACGCATTGGACTTCAGCTTAATGCCCCCGTCACACCGAGGCTCAGCTGGCCTTCTTGCTGTCGTCAACCTCGGAAAACTCGGCATCGACCACATTGTCGTCGGGCTTTCCAGCTTCGGCTCCGCTGTCGGGCTCGGCAGCAGTCTGGGCCTTGTACATGGCTTCACCGAGCTTCATCGAGGCCTGAGCCAGGTTCTGGGTCTTGGCCTTAATGTCGTCGGCGTCACTGCCCTTGACCGCTTCCTTGAGATTGGCAAGCGCCGTCTCAATCGCCGTACGTTCATCAGCGCCAATCTTGTCGCCATGTTCGCTGAGCGCCTTTTCGGTCGAGTGCACCAGTGCCTCGGCGTGGTTCTTGGATTCCACCGCTTCCTTACGCTTCTTGTCCTCGGCCGCATGGGCTTCGGCATCTTTGACCATCTTCTCGATATCGGTGTCAGAGAGCCCGCCACTGGCCTGGATGCGGATCTGCTGTTCCTTGTTGGTGGCCTTGTCCTTGGCCGTCACGCTGACGATACCGTTGGCATCAATGTCAAAGGTGACCTCGATCTGGGGAATGCCCCGCGGCGCCGGTGGAATGCCCATCAGGTCGAACTGGCCCAGCATCTTGTTGTCAGCGGCCATCTCACGCTCGCCCTGGAAGACGCGGATGGTCACAGCCGTCTGGTTGTCTTCGGCGGTCGAGAATACCTGGCTCTTCTTGGTCGGGATCGTCGTGTTGCGATCGATCAATCGTGTAAACACGCCGCCCAGGGTTTCGATACCCAGTGACAACGGGGTCACATCGAGAAGAAGCACGTCCTTGACTTCGCCCTGCAGCACGCCGGCCTGAATTGCAGCACCCACCGCAACCACTTCGTCGGGATTGACGCCCTTATGGGGCTCCTTGCCGAACAGCTGCTTGACGATCTCCTGGACCTTGGGCATGCGGGTCATACCGCCAACGAGGATCACCTCGTCGATCTGGCTGGCACTGACCCCAGCATCCTTAAGCGCCTGCTTCACCGGCCCGATGGTACGCTGGACCAGATCATCAACGAGGGCTTCGAGCTTGGCCCGCGTGATCTTCATCGTCAGGTGCTTGGGCCCGCTTGCATCGGCCGTGATGAAGGGCAGATTGACTTCGGTCTGGGTCGAGGACGACAGCTCAATCTTGGCCTTCTCTGCCGCTTCCTTGAGCCGCTGCAGCGCCAGACGGTCCTGGCGCAGATCAATGCCCTGCTCTTTCTTGAATTCGTCGGCTAGGTAGTTCACCAGCCGCATATCAAAGTCTTCACCGCCTAGAAAGGTGTCGCCGTTGGTCGACTTGACCTCAAACACGCCGTCACCAATCTCCAGCACGGAGATGTCGAAGGTGCCACCACCGAGATCGTAAACCGCAATCGTGCCGCTGGATTTTTTGTCGAGACCATAGGCCAGAGCTGCTGCCGTAGGCTCGTTGATGATGCGCAGAACCTCGAGCCCCGCGATCTTACCGGCATCTTTGGTTGCCTGGCGCTGGGCATCGTTAAAGTAGGCCGGCACGGTGATCACCGCTTGGCTAACCTTTTCACCGAGATGGGCCTCGGCGGTCTCCTTCATTTTCTGGAGGATGAAGCCGGAGATCTCCGACGGCGCAAAACGACGATTGTCACGCCCGCCAACCCAGGCATCGCCATTATCCGCCTTGACGATCTTGTAGGGCACCATGCCGATGTCCTTCTGGGTCATCGGGTCGTCAAAGCGACGTCCAATCAGGCGCTTGATCGCAAAGTACGTGTGCTCAGGATTGGTGACGGCCTGCCGTTTGGCGGCCTGTCCGACCAGGCGTTCTCCGTCCTGGGTGAAGGCAACGATCGACGGTGTCGTCCGTCCGCCTTCTGAATTCTCGATGACCTTGGGGCTTGAGCCCTCCATCACGGCCACACACGAATTGGTGGTGCCGAGGTCGATGCCGATGACCTTCGCCATTTGAAATTCCTTTCCTTTGGCGGACGGTTGTCGGGCCTCTTGCCGAGCGCCCCTTGCCCGTCCCCTTGATTTGTTTGACGAATTAAGGCCGTCGCGTACGGCCCGCCGCGCCACACTCTGGCGGGTATATAGGTGGGCGGCCCCGCAGCTGCAAGGCAAACGGGGCCCAAAGCAGACGCTAAAATCAGCTCTGGAGCCAAGCGTCGCAGGCCCTGTTCGGGCTGCGAGCCTGCCGACGGAGGTTGCCACAGTCCTGCAAGCGGCCACATTGCCCCCCGTCGTCCGACGGTCAGGCTGATCTGTCGGCGCCAACTGCACTCAGTGCTGCCAGCCGCTCGGCGGCAACCCGGCCAAACCGCAAGGTGACGGCCTTGCGCCGGCTGGCATGCAGTGCGACGCGGGGCGAAGGACGTAGAATTGCGCCACCGTAGCGGTCGGCGACGATCAACCCCGTGGAGTCCGGCACCAGTTCCTCAGGAAACCCTGGAGGGATGGCGAAATAGAAGAGTTCGCAGAACTCGAGATAGTCCGGCCATTTGGCGTCCGCCTTGAGGTCGGCCATCGCCACCTTGATCTCGACACCCAACATGGTTCCATCGGCGCCAAGCGCTGCCACATCAAGGCGCCGACCATTGGCCAGGCTAAATTCAAGAAGCGGCGAAAAGCCTTCCTGAAGGAGAAGGCGAAAGACGCCACGCGCGACCTCAGCTGCTGTATGTCCGCTCATCTGCTGCATCAGAACAGTACGGGAACAGAAGTCAACACTGCGACGTCAGCACGCTGTGTCCCCCTGGCCCTCTTTAAATTGCAGGAAGGCGAGCATGCGCCGCGAGGCGGACCCATCCTGGCAGCGTCTCCCAAGCTGATGTAAACATGCGATCCTCAGGAGGCTCTGAAAGCTGAGGGGTTTCTGGCGCGCGGCGGAGAGGTTCCATCGAACGAATTCGCACCCGGTCACGCACGGGCTCATCATGGGATCGCGTTGACGCTCGCACTCATCGTACAGGTTTGTGTTTTCCGTATTCTTGCGCCTGGACCAACGGTCGTCACCGTCTCTGTCGACCACGCTCACGACGTCGACGTAGAGATATTGCATGCTGCGCCGCCAGGCAGGGCACGGACCCGTTTAAGTCCTAGGCGCCCACCACATTCCCTTATTCGTCGCACCGCTCTTGTCCCACCCGCACCCACGCGTGGCGCTGCGATCCAAGTGGTGCACTCCAAGCCAAACTTGCAGGGGCTTGCGCGCGCCCTTTTCGGTTGCGGACTGGGAACAACGCCTTTTCTGCGCGCAAGGCCGCGGCCATGCTCCGGCATCGCAATCTATCCGCAGCCGGGTTCTGCGTTGGGGAGCTACCACCGTCGGCCCCAGGCAAAGCATGCCCTCAGATGGGCCCTGGCGCTTGCGCATGAACGCTCACCGCTCCTGCTACCTGGAGCGCTTCTTGCCCCTCTCTTTTATTTGGAGTCGGTGGTGAGCGGATCAATCATGGACAAAGACAGCCTCGCCCGAGATCCCGCGCGCTGGCCAACCTATGTGACGCCTGGGCGTTTTCTTTCCAGATCACAGCCGGCTGATGCACCCATTCCAACACAGCAGGCGCAGTCACAGTTCGTGGGCCCGGCACCGCCGCCACCCAATGCCGGTGCTGCGCAGCAGTTCAATGCTGATCACGGGGATTAGGCGTCTACCTGCAGCTGCCGTGATGACGGCCTGTTGCGACGCTCTTGGCGCATGCAATGGAAAAGCCCGGCACAAGCGCCGGGCTTGTTCACATGCAACGTCCGAAACCTATTCGGCGGCAAGAAGGGTCTTCGCCTTGTCACCGGTAAAATTGATGGTCTGGAGGAATTTGATGCCGTCTTCGGCAATTTCATCGCCAATCATGCGATCGCCTTCCGCCCTGAGCTCGTTCATGTCGACATACATGCCATAGAACGCCTTGGTGCGATCGGTGATGATGCCGGCATTCAGAAGGGTTTTGATCAGCACACGGAAGATATTGGCTGATTCCTTCATTTGCTCACGGCGCGAATCGTCACCAAAGGCTTCCTGAATGGCATTCATCGCTTCCTGCGGATCGACCCCAACAGCGCGATAGACATGATGCATCTGCAAGGGATTGACGAGATTGAAGAGCAACGTCTGGAAACACTGCGCGGCCCAATCCTCGACCTGAGCATGTTCCTCTTCGGAAAGCTTGGGAATGGTCCGATCCGCCCAGATCTTACCGAACTTGTGGTGGAAAGCCTCGTCCGTCATCACCAACTGGCACAGCTTACGCAGCAGCGGATCGTGCGACTTCTGATAGAGCGTCGCGAACGCCCCCATGGCAAGACCTTCGACCAGCATCTGCATGCCCACGATCTTTTTGTAGACTTCCGGCGCCAGCACCATTTCGGTGAGCAAAGTCTGCAGCGTCTCGCCGCAAGGAAGCGGCGTGCCCCAACGCGACTTGATGTAGGCTGAAAACGCGGTGACGTGGCGCGCCTCTTCGCGGGTCTGATTGGCGGCATATTCCTGCGCGCCCGGATCCTTCAGGATATGGCACAGCGAGGCTGAAAGCGCGAGGGCGCCCTGCTCCCCATGAAGGATTGCCGAAAGCTGCCAGCGACTTGATTCACGGGCGAACAGCAGACGCTTCTCGGTTCCCATCGTGTCGCCGAGCTTGGTGGCAAAGATCGGAAAAAAATCCTCTGGCAGGAGCATATGCTGGCTCTGATCAAAGGCTTCCGTGAAGTCGATGTATTTGTTGTCGAGCGGATCCCAGAAATGGTCGTGCGTGGCCGAGATGATCTTGTCAAAGGCGGTGGAGCGGCGCCCATAGCGCTCTACATCCATCATCGCCGGGAAATCTTTGGGGTCTACGGCGTCGTAAGCGGCATCCTTGGTAATCTGCGACATGAGGCCTCCGGACAGGCAAGAGCGTCGGCAAAAATGACGACCCCGTCAACATATTGGAATGCGTCTGAGAGTCAAGAAAAATGACGGTATCGTCACCATTCCTGACTCCGAGTCACAAACTGTCGTCGCCTTCGAGGATGCCCTTGGTTGAGGCAACCGCTCCGTCCAGCCGCTCGTCAGGGCTCACCGCCTGGCGCAAGGCCCTCGCCACGGACTTGAAGCAGCTCTCCACGATGTGGTGACTGTTGACGCCATAAAGATTTTCCACGTGCAGGCAAAGACCGGCATTCTGGGCAAAGGCCTGGAACCATTCCTTGAACAGCTCACTGTCCATTTCTCCCAGGCGCGGCGAAGGAACGCTGACCTTCCAGACCAGATAAGGCCGGCCCGAGGCGTCGATCACGGCCCGCGTCAGCGTCTCGTCCATCGGAATGAGGGCCGCACCAAAGCGCGTGATACCGGCAAAATCGCCCAGCGCGCGGGCCACCGCCTTACCGATCACAATGCCGGTGTCTTCGGTCGTATGATGAAAATCGACATGCAGATCGCCGCTGGCGCGCACCTTGAGGTCAATCATCGCATGCCGGGCAAAGCTTTCCAGCATGTGATCGAGAAAGCCGATACCAGTATCAATGTCGCCGTCGCCCGAGCCATCCAGATCCAGCCAAACCGAAATCTCGGTCTCGCGGGTCTTGCGCTCGATGGTTGCGGTACGCATGGGGCCGCCCTATGTGAGAACCTGCGTGACATATAGCAGCCCAAGGCAGCGGAACAAATGCCGACCCAAGATGAATCCAGACGCTGGCGCTCCACCACCATCCTCAGCGTCCGCAGGGGTGGCCAGGTGGTAGTCGCCGGCGACGGCCAGGTCACACTCGGCCAGACCGTCATGAAGGCCAATGCACGTAAAGTGCGCCGCCTGGGCAAAGGTGATGTCCTGACCGGCTTTGCGGGGGCAACCGCCGATGCCTTTGCCCTCTTCGAGCGACTGGAAAGCAAGCTCGAGCAGCACCCAGGCAATCTCGCCAGAGCCTGCGTCGAGCTGGCCAAGGACTGGCGTACCGATCGCTACCTGCGCCGCCTCGAAGCCATGCTCGCCGTGGCCGATGCCCGCACCTCACTGATACTTTCGGGCACCGGAGATGTTGTCGAGCCGGAGGATGGCATTATCGGCATTGGATCGGGTGGCGCCTATGCCCTGGCCGCAGCGCGGGCCCTGATGGATACGGAGCTCAGTGCGGAGGCAATCGTGCGCCGGGCCATGACGATTGCCGCCGACATCTGCATTTATACGAACGCCAACATCGTTCTGGAAAGCATTCCCACCACATGAACGCCTTCTTCACGCCACGCGAAATCGTCTCTGAACTCGACCGCTTCATCATCGGTCAAAACGATGCCAAGCGCGCAGTGGCCATTGCCTTGCGCAATCGCTGGCGACGCCAGCAATTGCCGGCCGAATTGCGTGAGGAAATATTGCCCAAGAACATTCTGATGATCGGACCCACGGGCGTTGGCAAGACCGAAATCTCACGCCGACTTGCCAAGCTCGCTCAGGCTCCGTTCCTCAAGGTCGAAGCCACCAAATTCACCGAAGTCGGCTATGTGGGCCGTGATGTCGAACAGATCGTCCGCGATCTGCTTGAGGTTGGCATTGCCCAGGTTCGCGCGCAAAAACGCAAGGACGTGGAAGCCCGTGCCGAGGCGGCCGCGGAAGAACGCATCCTTGATGCCCTGGTCGGGGCCAGCGCGAGTCAAGCTACGCGCGATTCCTTTCGCCGACGCCTGCGTTCAGGTGAACTCGATGACAAGGAAGTCGAACTTGAAATGCGTGACGGCGGCAGCTCGCCCACCTTCGAAATCCCTGGCATGCCTGGAGCCCAGGTTGGCGTCCTCAACCTCGGCGAACTCTTCGGCAAGTTCGCCGGACGGGCTGTACCGCGCAAACTCACGGTTGCATCAGCCCATGACCCGCTGGTTGCCGAAGAAGCCGACAAGCTGGTCGACCAGGATGCGATTGTGCGCGAGGCCATTACCACGGTTGAGAACAATGGCATCGTTTTCCTGGATGAGATCGACAAGATCTGCGCCCGCTCCGAACAGCGTGGTGGTGGCGATGTCAGTCGCGAGGGCGTACAGCGCGATCTATTGCCGCTCATCGAAGGTTCCGCAGTGGCCACAAAGCATGGTCAGGTCAAGACGGACCACATCCTGTTCATCGCCTCGGGCGCATTTCATACCGCCAAGCCTTCCGACCTCCTGCCGGAACTACAGGGCCGGCTGCCCATCCGTGTGGAACTTACCGCTCTCAGCCGCGACGACTTCAAACGCATTTTGACCGAACCGGAAGCGAGCCTCATTCAGCAATACACTGCGCTCCTGGCAACCGAAGGGGTCGATCTCAATTTCTCGGAAGATGGCATTGGCGCGCTCGCTGACGTCGCCGCGCACGTCAACGCCAATGTGGAAAACATTGGTGCCCGCAGACTGCATACCATCATGGAACGGGTTCTGGACGAGATCAGCTTCTCGGCCAATGACCACGAAGGCCAGACCATCACCATCGACGCCGCCTATGTGCACGACCGCGTCGATGAACTCGCCCATGATCAGGACCTTTCGCGCTTCATCCTTTAGGGGGCGCCGCGACATCCTCCTCGGGCCGGGCGCCAGCCCATCATGAGGAGCCAGCCATTGACCCCGCGCCTCATCCTTGCAAAAAGACGCGCCAACCGTCCCCATCCGGCCCGTCCAATCCATGAAAGGGGTGTCGATGTCCCGAGCCAATTACCTTTTCACCAGTGAAAGCGTCTCCGAAGGCCATCCCGACAAGGTCTGTGACCGGATTTCGGATGAGGTGGTAGATCTGTTCTTTGGCCTTGGTCCCAAGTATGGCGTCAATCCCAAGGACATCCGCGTAGCCTGCGAAACCCTTGCCACTACCAATCGTGTGGTCATTGCCGGCGAGACCCGTGGCCCCAAGGAGATCACTCCGGAACTTATCGTCGAAGCGGCCCGCAGCGCGATCAAGGACATTGGCTACGAACAGGATGGCTTTCACTGGAAAACCGCCAACATTGAAGTGCTGCTGCACGAGCAGTCACCCCATATCGCGCAAGGCGTCGACGCGGTCGGCAACAAGGATGAGGGTGCCGGCGATCAGGGCATCATGTTCGGCTATGCCTGCAATGAAACCCCGGAACTGATGCCAGCGCCTCTTGCCTTCAGCCACCGCATCCTGCGCCTGTTGGCCGAAGCGCGCAAAACTGGCCGCGAGCCGAAACTCGGGCCGGACGCCAAAAGCCAGGTGACACTGAGCTATGTCGACCATAAGCCGGTCCATGCCACCCAGATCGTGGTGTCCACCCAGCATCTGGATCCCGACATGACCTCCGCAGACGTACGTGCGGTCATCGAGCCCTATGTGCGCGAAGCGCTACCGGGCGACCTCATCACCAAGGACACCATCTGGCACGTCAATCCCACTGGCGCCTTCGTGGTGGGTGGACCAGATGGCGACTGCGGGCTGACCGGTCGCAAAATCATTGTCGACACGTATGGCGGCGCCGCCCCCCATGGTGGTGGCGCCTTTTCCGGTAAGGATTCCACCAAGGTCGACCGTTCCGCCGCCTATGCCGCGCGCTATCTGGCAAAGAATGTCGTCGCCGCAGGTCTCGCGCAACGCTGCACCATCCAACTCTCCTATGCCATCGGAGTTTCCGATCCTCTGTCGGTCTATGTCGATCTGCATGACTCGGGAAAGGTCGATGAAAGCAAGCTCGAAGCACTCCTGCCGCAGATCATGAGCCTCAAACCGCGGGGCATTCGCGAGCACCTGCAGCTGCTGCGTCCGATTTACGCGCGCACGGCAGCCTATGGTCATTTCGGGCGCACGCCCGATGTCGACGGCGGCTTTTCGTGGGAAAAAACCGATCTCGTCGACGTCCTGAAGAGGGCATTCTGAGTTCTCATCCGGAACGGGCACGCGGCCGGCTTTATGGTCGGCGCAAAGGCCCTAAACTGCGCGGTGCGCAGGCCGAGCTTCTGACGCAGCTGTTGCCGGCTCTCAACCTTGAGCCGGCGCGCGCGCGCTGCCCGCATGCCTGTTTCGCGGTGCCGGTGAACGATGTCTGGCTTGAGGTAGGTTTCGGCGCCGGCGAACATCTTTACGCCCTGGCCCGGACCCACACCGATGTCGGCCTCATCGGCGCCGAACCTTTTGTCAATGGCGTCGCCAAGTTGCTTTCAAAGCTGAAGGACGACACCCTCAGCCAGGAGCGCATCCGCATCCACATGGGTGACGCACGCGACATTCTGGCGGAGCTTCCGGCGGCAAGCCTCGGGCGGGTGATGGTGCTGTTCCCTGACCCCTGGCCCAAAACCCGCCACCACAAACGTCGCTTCCTTCAGAGCGCAATGCTGGATGCCATCGCCAGCGCATTGCGCAAGGGCGGGCAATTGCGCTTTGCCAGCGACAATCCCGACTATGTCGCCTGGACCTTGGAACGGGTGCTCGCGCACGAGGCCTTTCGCTGGCCCGCACGCCGGGCAGAGGACTGGCGTAGCCGACCAGCCGATTGGCCCCAGTCCCGCTATGAGGCCAAGGCACTGTGCGGGCCGCCGTCTTATTTCGTGTTCGAGCGGCGCTGACGGGGCTCAGTGGCCGCGGCCCAGGATCGAATTGATGATGCTTTCCACGCTCATGGCCGGCGCTGGCGCTGAAGCGGTCGACGGTGCAGTTTCGGACGGTGCAGCCAGAGGCTGAGCTTGGGGTGACACTAACGGCGCGGGCAAGGCCGTAATAAGGTTCATCCCCGGTAACGGGCGCGATGGCAGACCCTGTTCCGCCGCACTCATAAACCCATGGAAGATCGAGGCTGGAAGCGTGCCACCCACCACCCGCCGCATGGGCGCATTGTTGTCATTTCCCACCCAAACACCGCAGACATAATCCGCAGAGAAGCCAACGAACCAAGCGTCATGGTAGTCCTGCGTAGTTCCTGTCTTGCCTGCAGTCTCGTGCCCCACAAGGCCTGCGGCCCGTCCGGTACCGCTCAGCACGGTCGCCTGCATGATCTCCGTCATCTGCGCTTCGGCGCTCTGGGGAATTATCTGCCGTGCTGGCGGCGCGCGACGCCGATAAAGCACCCGTCCTTCGGCATTGCGGATTTCGGTGATGGCATACGGCACCGTTTTCATGCCCCCATTGGCAAAAGTCGCATAAGCTCCAGTGAGTTCGAGAGCTGTTACTGGCGAGGTACCGAGTGCCAGGGACGGTACCGGATCAAGCGGGGTATGAATGCCCAGCAATCGAGCCGTACGCACGACCGCCACTGGCCCCACAGCCATCATGAGCTTGGCTGCAATGACATTCGAAGATTGGGCAAAGGCCTCAATCAGCGGCATCGGTCCTGCGTAGCGTCGTTCATAATCAACTGGTTTCCAGCCATCGATGTCGACGGGACCGTCGACCATGACCTCGTCCGGGGTATGACCCTGTTCGAACGCCGTCAGATAGAGGAATGCCTTAAAGGCAGACCCAGGTTGGCGCAGCGCATCGGTCGCCCGGTTATAGGGACTCGTGTCATAGGACCGGCCACCCACCATGGCGACAATCGCGCCATTCGGGCGCAGCGCTACAAGTGCGGCCTCATGGGCGCGGTCACGACGACCATATTTGGCGAGGATCTGATTGACGGACTGTTCTGCCTCGGCCTGCAAGGCAAGGTCGAAGGTCGTGTGCACGATGATCGTGCCATGCACATCCGCGACGAGGCGCGGAATCTGGGCCATAACCCAATCCGTGAAATACCCCGAATCCGGCGTTCCCGCATTGCGGATGATGTGCGGCGGCGTTGCCGCTGCGTGTCTGGCCTGGGCGGCCGTGATGAAGCCGCAGTCGACCATCGCGGCCAGCACCACCTTCGCCCGCGCCGTCGCGGCATCGATATTGTTGAGCGGATTATAATAGCCAGGCGCCTTTACGCTTCCGGCGAGCATCGCAGCTTCGGTCAGCGAGAGCTTCGCTGCCGGCTTGCCAAAGAACCGTTCGGCCGCCGCCTCGATGCCATAGGCCCCCGCGCCAAAATACACCCGGTTGAGATAGAGGGTCAGGATCTGGTTTTTCGAGTAGTGGGCGTCGAGATAGAGCGCCAGCAAGGCTTCCTGAATCTTGCGATCAAGGGTACGGCGTGGCGTCAGGAATAGGTTCTTGGCCAGCTGCTGTGTCAGGGTGGACCCACCCTGCACGACATGACCGTGAACGAGATTCTCAATCGCCGCTCGCACGATACCAATGGGGTCGATCCCGATGTTGTAGCGAAAGCTGCGATCCTCGATGGCGATAAAGGCATTGGCGACGTAAGGCGGCAAAGCTTCGACCGGAACGATCCGCCCGTGGTGAAGCCCTCGCCTGGCTATAAGCCGTCCCGAACGATCGAGGATGCTGATCTCGCGCGCCGGCCCTTTGGCCAGAAGATGAGTGGCATCAGGCAGCGTCTGGATCCAGCGCGACCATGCCAATGCGCCAAGAATGAGAATCCACGCGAACAAAATAAGTATGATCAGTCGTCCCCGGCCGCGCCGCCGGACGGCAGCCGCGCCCTGGGTACGCCCGCGCTGGCCCGCCACCTGTCCCAGAGGCGGCCGCTTCTGTCGTTCCGCAGCTGATGGGGTTGGCCGCTGAGGACGGGCCATGGTCTGGCGTCTCCACATGAGCCTGCCGCTTGTAGGGCAAGATGGTTAATGGGCGTTAAACATTCCTAAGATTCTGTTAGGTAACCAACCAACGCCGCCTGAAAAATATTTATGGCCGGATTGGCAACAAAGCGCAGGTCTTGCCCTTGACGAACTGAAGGTGCGTTCAGAAATACGATGGTATAGGGCAAGGCGATCTCTGTCGTCGATCGGCCTTTATTTCTTTCCGCACCTCTTACGGACAGATTATGAACACGCCTTCCACTCCCACAGACCCGGGTGCCGACATTCGCGCACATATTGGCCAAGGTCGACGCAAACGTAGCATGCGCCGAAGGCTCCTGATCTGGGGTGGCCTCGTGAGCCTTTTGGGCGTCACGGCCTGGGCCATTCTCGCCCGTAGCCATCCCATCCATTATCTGACCGCTCCGGTGATTCGGGGGCCGATGGCCATCACCGTCACGGCCACCGGGACGCTGGCGCCACGCGACAAGGTCGAAGTCGGCGCCGAAGTCTCCGGCAAGCTCGATGCCATCAATGTCGACTTCAACGACCCGGTCAAAAAGGGCGAGGTCCTCGCACAGATCAATACCGATCAGCTCGAAGCGCAACTCGCCCAGTCCGAAGCACTGTTGATGCAGAACAGGGCAACGGTCGAGCAGGATCTTGAAACCTATCGTCGCTATCGCGCGCTGCTCAAGGATGATGCGATCTCGCCCCAGAGCATGGATCTGGCCAAAGCCGATCTGGACCGTGCACGCGCGTCGGTGCAGCTGGCCAAGGCACAAGCCGACTATGACCGCACCTTGATCGGAAAGGCGACGATCAAATCGCCGATCAACGGCATTGTCCTCAATCGCAAGGTCTCGGTCGGGCAGACCGTTACCGCGGGCTTTCAGACCCCCATCCTGTTCACTCTGGCGAGCGATCTGCGCGAGATGGAACTCGACGTTAATATCGATGAAGCCGACGTCGGAGAGGTTCGCGCCGGAGACAAAGCCACCTTTACCGTCGACGCCTATCCCAATCGGATCTTCCACGCCACGCTGATCTCCGTGCACAATGCCGCCGAAACGGTGCAGAATGTCGTCAGCTACAAGGGCGTGCTGCGGGTCAATAATGCCCAGCTTCTGCTCAAGCCGGGCATGACGGCAACCGCGACCATCCTGGCAGACACCATCCCCAACGCGCTTCAAGTTCCCAATGCCGCGCTGCGCTTTATTGCGCCAAAGGCAATCCGCGCCAAGGCGCCACCACCACCGAGCGATCCGGGTGAAGGACAGGTGTGGACCATCACAGGCAAAACCCTCAAGCCGCATGATCTGAAACTAGGTCCGACCGACGGACAGAATACCGAAATCACCAAGGGCAACCTGAAGGTGGGTACAAAGGTGGTTACGGCGATCAAATCGAGCACGACGACCCAGCAATGAAACCGCCTCTGATCGAGCTCAAGAAGGTATGCAAATCCTATGGCTCGGGCGAAGCCCAGGTGATTGCCCTTGGCGGCATCGATCTTGCAATCGCCGACGGCGAGTTTGTAGCAGTGATGGGGCCTTCGGGCTCGGGCAAATCCACCACCATGAACATTCTGGGCTGTCTCGATACGCCGACAAGCGGCCAGTATTTTTTCCGTGGCGTGGATGTCAGCAGCCTGGACCGTGACCAGCGTGCCCGGCTGCGCCGCTATTATATCGGCTTCGTATTCCAGGGCTTCAATCTGCTCAAGCGCACCAGCGCGCTGGAAAACCTCGAGCTGCCCCTGCTTTATCGCGGCGTTCCACGGCGTGAGCGGCGCGAGCGGGCGATGCAGGCGTTGGACCAGGTTGGCCTTGCGGATCGCGCCCATCACAGCTCAGCGGAAATGTCGGGAGGGCAGCAGCAGCGCGTTGCGATTGCCCGCGCCCTCGTGACCGAGCCCTCAGTGATGTTCGCCGACGAGCCCACCGGAAATCTCGATACACGGCGCAGTCACGAAATCATGGAGTTGCTGGACCGGCTAAACCGCGAACGGCAGCTGTCGATCGTGCTCGTCACCCACGAGGAGGACATCGCAGCCTATGCGCGCCGTCAGGTTCGCTTTCTGGACGGTGCGATCGCCTCCGACAGCGCAGGGAATACGCTCACGGCATGATCCTCAACGCTCTCTTTCTCGCTCTGCGTGAAATCCGCAACAATCTCATGCGGGCGGGGCTGACCACCCTCGGCATTGTCATTGGCGTGGCGGCGGTGATCATGATGGTCACCCTGGGAAACAGCGCAAGCAAAAGTGTGACGAGCCAGATTGCCTCGATGGGACGCAATCTCATTGTGATATTTCCTGGCCAGAACCAGGGCCCGCCAGGCGCTGCACCCGACTTCACCCTGGCGATGGCCGAGGCGATTGCACGCGAGATCCCAGGCCTTAACGCGGTGGCGCCAGAAGCCGAGACCACGGCAGAAGCCGTGCTCGGCAATAACAATCATTCCACGCAGGTGGTGGGCTCGACCGACGCGGTGTTTGGCGCCCGCAACATGAAACTCACCCAGGGTCGCACCTTTACCCTCGGCGAGCTGCGCTCCGGAAAGGCCGTCTGTGTCATCGGTCAGACCATACGCAAAGATCTCTTTGGCGCGGCCAATCCCATTGGCGGCCGCTTCCGTCTCAACAAGATGTCGTGCGAGGTCATCGGTCTGCTGCGCGCCAAGGGCACCAATACTTTCGGTCAGGATCAAGATGATATCGTGGTGATGCCGCTACTGGCGGTGCAGCGGCGACTGGTCGGCAACAACAACATCAATGTCATCCTGGTATCAGCCCGCAATGCAGGCGACGAGCCGCGCCTCAAGGGAGAGATCGAACGGCTGATGCGCCAGTTGCGCCACCTGGCGGCAGGTGTTCCGGATGATTTTACGGTCCAGGACATGCAGGAAATCACCCGCGAGGTGGAGTCCACGACGGCCATTCTCACCGCCTTCCTGTCTGCGGTGGCGGCGATCAGTCTGCTAGTCGGCGGGATCGGGATCATGAACATCATGCTCGTCTCGGTCACCGAGCGCACCCGTGAGATCGGTATCCGGCTTGCCATCGGCGCCCTCGAGCGCGACGTGCTGATGCAGTTCCTGATTGAGGCGGTGGCGATGAGCGCACTCGGTGGAGCGGTGGGGGTCGTCATTGGCCTTTCGGGCTCAGCCGTGGTCGCACACCTGCTCAAATTTCCGCTACTGATCCAGCCCGGCGTGATCGTACTTGCCGTGCTGTTCTCGGCGGCGGTCGGTGTCGGCTTTGGCTATTTTCCCGCCCGCCGGGCGGCACGCCTCGATCCCATCGAGGCGCTACGCCACGAGTAAGTTTCTCAGTGCCAGGCAGAGGTGTTGGACTTGTTTTGGCCAACGCTGAGATGAACGTTACCGCTCGTCGACAGATTGCCGCTGTAGGAGCTCAGCCACACCGAGCCCGAACCCAGAGCACTCAGATGAGGATCGACGGCATGACCACCGAAAGCGAAGTTACCCGAGCCCATGATGTCGAGATGAAGCGGATCGGCGGTGCCCGCAGCGATGTGCACGGAGCCGGAACCCGCGATATCGACCTTGACCGGGCCATTGACGCTTTGCGCGACAGCATTGCCGGAACCGGCGATGTCCAGACTAAGTCCACCGTTGATCTGTCCCAGATGCGCGTCGCCCGCCCCGGCCAGATCCGCATGCACAGGTCCGCTTTGACCAACGGTAATTTTTCCTGAACCTGCAATATCGAGCTTGAGCGGACCATGGACACCGGCAAGCTGCAAGGTTCCGGAGCCCGCCAGGCGGATGTGCGCTTGGGCCACTTGGCCGATATTGGAATGGGTGCTGATTGCCCCGAAATCGAGACGGCCCATGGTGTTGCCGATCTGGGCGTTGCCAATCAGCGAATGCACACTCAGTTCCGTCCCTGCCGGCACCCGCAGCGTCACTTTGAGCTGGCTGGGGGCGCGATTGCGGGTGTCGCCGAAACTAAACCAGTCGTGCCAGTCCCAAACCCCGTAATGAGAGTGGCCCGAGATTGTCAGCACGCCACCATCCTTGTGCACATCCACCGCATCCAGGCGTTGCTTGTCCCCGGACATCTGAAGGGTGACCGGACCTGGACCTACCTGGACGCTGATATTGGCGACCAGATCCTTCAGGCGCACCCGCTGCACCTCGAAGCTGCGGGAAGGAAGCGTGATCCAGCTGCTCTGGGTCTCCGCCGCCAATGCAGAAGGCACCGTGTGTCCAGTGGTAGGTAGGATCAGCGCAGCAGCCAACAAGGCTCCGCGCAGCAATTGGTGGAAATTTTCACTGCGACCTGGTTTCATCTGGCATCCCGCCTCTAGTAGCAACACCCATATAGTGGGTTCATACTAGTTCACCAAAGCTGCAAAATATGCATGTGAGCTATGGTGTAATTGCACCCCTTATGCGACCAGACGATAGCCGCCGGTTTCGGTGATCAGGATCTGGGCCGACGACGGATTGGGCTCGATCTTCTGGCGCAGCCGATAGATATGCGTCTCCAGAGTATGGGTGGTAACCGCCGGGTTATAGCCCCAGACCTCGTGCAGAAGCTGTTCGCGGGGCACCGTCTCGCCGGAGCGGTATAAGAATTTGAGGATATTGGTTTCTTTCTCGGTCAGCCGCACCCGCTTACCGCCCTGGTCGATCAGAACCTTGGCACTGGGCCGGAAGGTGTAGGGCCCGATACGGTAAACCGCATCCTCGCTTTGCTCGTGACTGCGCAGATGGGCATGGATCCGTGCCATCAGCACCGCAAAGCGGAATGGCTTGGCGACATAGTCATTGGCCCCAGATTTCAGCCCGGCGATCATGTCAGCATCGCCATCCTTGGCGGTCAGAAGAATGATCGGACAGGAGACGCCGGCTTCACGCAGTTCGGCACACAGCACCCGGCCATCACCATCGGGAAGACCGACATCGAGGATCATGAACTCGTAGAGACCCTCCTTGGCGCGGGCGCGGGCTTCGGCCAGGCTCCCTGCCTCAACCGCGACATAGTCCCCTTCGGCCTCGAGCTGCTCGGCCAGGGAATTCCGCAGCATCTGGTCATCATCCAGGAGCAAAATACGCTTCTTGCTTGCCATCTCATCTCCACCGCACGGTCGCTGCCCGCGCAGCCACCTGTCGTTGAAATCAGCCACCGTGCCCGGCGGCCGCATCAGCCCCCGCGCGAAACTCTACCCGCATTCGCCGCGACGGTGTATGTCGGGCCCATGGATCCTGCCGTTCCTGATACTGCGACCGAAGCCGCCGCTACGCGCGTTGCCACCACCCTTGCCGCCGCCGGCACCTTGCGCCGAGGGCTGCCTGTTGCCGTGACAAAGGCTGAGAGCACCAGCGTGGTTCTCAGCGTTGAGACCGCGCAGACTGACAGCTTGGCGGCTCTTGATCGCAGTGCGGCCGAACCGGGCCTTCTTATCCTAACCCATCCACGAGCCGCCACGCTCAAGATTCGTCTCTATACACCGGAAGTCATCGCCATCCGGCGCGAGCCCTCGTGGTCCGCCGATCACATTCGCGCCATTGCCGACCCCACCATCGATCTGGCGGCACCGCTCAAGGGACCGTTCAGCGCCCTGCGCGCGCCCTTGCCAGTGGGCGCGGCCGCAGCCGTCAAACTTGCCAAACTGGCCGGCCTTCTGCCGTCGGTATTGCTCTGGCCCCATGTCCATCCGGATCCGGCGGTGACGCCAATCCGCGCCGAGGTGATCGACGCCTATGATGCGGACAGCGTCGCCGCCCTGCGGCTGGTAGCCCGGGCCCGCGTACCTCTGGAAGGCGCTCCTCAGAGCGAGATCGCCGCCTTCCGTCCAGCCGGCGGCGGGCCCGAACATTATGCCATCATCATCAACAGTCCGGCGCCGCATGAACCGGTGCTGACACGGCTGCATTCAGAATGCTTTACGGGCGATCTGCTCGGATCGCTCAAATGTGACTGTGGACAACAGTTGCGTGGTGCCATCGCCGCCATCGCCGCAGCCGGAGGCGGCATTCTGCTCTATCTGGCGCAGGAAGGCCGCGGCATCGGACTGATCAACAAGCTGCGCGCCTATCGCCTGCAGGACCAGGGTTTCGATACGGTGGAAGCCAATGAGCGCCTCGGCTTTGCCAGTGATGAGCGGCTCTATGGTGTGGCGGCGCGCATGCTCGCCCTCCTCGGCTACGGCAAGGTGCGGCTTTTGACCAACAACCCGGACAAGCTCACGGGCCTTGCCGCAGCGGGCGTCGAGGTTGTCGCGCGCGTCCCCCACATCTTTGCCAGCAATCCCCATAACGATGCCTATCTGCGGACCAAGGCAGAAAAAGCCGGCCATCTGTTTTGAGTGACCCGGCAAATATTGCCACCTAGGTCCGCCCCGTTGACGGATCCCCGCCCAGGTGCGGTGGCCCGAAGCTTGCTTGACCCAGGCAATGACACAACCGCTTCAGCAGCCGGCGCTGGCCAATGCTGTCGGGGCCGCGGCCGCCGCCCCGGCAAAGCCTGTTGCGTCCAGCGGCGGCTCGTTCTTTTCCGATCTTCTGGAAATCATCAATCCGCTTCAGCATCTGCCGATCATCTCAACACTCTATCGGGCCATCACGGGCGACAAGATCGGCAGCTTTGAACAGATCGCGGGCGATACCTTGTTCGGCGGGCTCTATGGTGCGGTCTCCTCCTTCGTCAATCTCGCCGTCAAGGATCTGACCGGCGAGGACATCGGTTCGCACATTCTTGCCTTTGCCGAAAACCTCACCGGCATCCATCTGCCCGGCCCGTCCACGCCACAGCCCACAAAGCTAACGAGGCTTCGCCTCAGACCGACGAGGCTTAGGATAAGATAATGAGGAGTGAGGCCCAGGTCGAGCCTGCAGGGCGAACCCTGTATATTGGAGCCTGAAGCTCGATGGGTCTTTTGGACCCGTGGTCGACCGGAG
>JBMFWV010000025.1:0-41798 GCA_049964915.1 Rhizomicrobium sp. | reverse complement strand
CTGACCGTAACCAACCCGGCCACTCTTTTCGGTGTTGCGGCCTTGTTTGCGAGCCTCGGTGGACTAGCCGGAGAGGGTGCGAGCTATCTTGATGCCGCCGTGGTGGTGGGCGGAGTGCTGGCCGGCTCAACGCTCTGGTGGTTTACGTTAACCGCCATCATCGGGCTATTTCATGCCCGCATCGATGGGCGCGTGATGCGCATTATCAATCGAGCCAGTGGCTTTGCGGTTGCGAGCTTCGGCTTTGGGGTTCTCGTGCATCTTCTGTGGAAGCTGCTTTAGCTCAGGTCGCAAAATCGTGGCCGGCGACACGCGCTAGCATGAACCGGGACACAGATGCGGCCAGAGACGTCCCTCAGCGCTGCGTGGTTCAAAACGGTATCGAGCGTCTCCAAATTCGGTGACCAGTTCAGTCTCTTCATCCTACGCCAGGACCTCATAATGATAGGCCGCGGCGATGAGTTCATAAACCAAGTCAACGTGACGAAATTCTCTCTTGCGGATAATCGCTTGGGGACGTCTTAGGGCTCGCGTATAGGTGAGGGGAAGGTCAGTGGCAAAATGTGTCCGGCCGCAAGGCAGGATACTATTTGACGCGTGACCGGATAGCTCTTTGGCGCTGTTCCTAAGATGTCGGTTATGACGCTCAGTGACACGCGCAAGGATGGGGCAGTGCGAGCCGATTTATGTGGTTCGGTGGCAAAGCTCCCAACAGAGGATCCTTTTTAGCCGCGGGGGGAGCGACCTGGTTCGCGCGCAGTCGCAGCGTCGATCGCCGGCTTGACAAAACTCGGGCATCGCCAGCGATAAAGATCCAAAGGAATTGCCGTAGGCATCAGTTCGCTGTCGTCCTCGATGTGAACGAGCTGTGGACCTTGCCTCTATGGTTTGCATTTTTGAGGTGTTGCGTACAGTCTGTCGGCGCATTTGCGTACAGGGGTAGCGGGTGGCGGGCGAGGGACAATCAGACAACGAAACATGCACGCGGACCAGTACTGAACCAGACAACCGTTTGGAACGGCGCATGGTCATGCTGGGAACCGCCGGCCTCGTGGCCGCAGCAACCGCAGGAGCTGCGCAGGCGACGACTGCGCCAACGGGTTCTGAAACTCGGCGCTGGCGGCCACAGTTCGAGGGCGCAGATCGCTGGCTCGATCTGCCCAGCACCCAACACCGTATGGTGTTCGACGTGCTTACGCCAAAAGGGACGATGGCAGGGCTCGAATTTGCCGATAACTTTTTTGCGTCCAACCTCTCGGCCTATGGTCTGCATCCCAGTGTACTCGGCGTGGTCATTGTACTACGGCATATGGCGACGCCATTTGGATATAATGACCGCATCTGGGCAAAATATGGCACCGCATTCGCGGAGAAGCTTCAATTGGAGGCAAAGACTGCAATCGAAGCTGTACATGGCAATCCGTTCAATACGGCGCCATCCTCAGCGGCTGAGAAGAACGAGACACCAACACTGCAATCCCTTGCGCATAAGGGAACCCGTTTTGCAGTCTGCGGCATGGCCACGGCGGGGATTGCAGGTATGGTGGCAAAGTTTGTCGGTGGGAACGCCGAGCAGATACACCACGAGTTCGCTACGAACCTTATCGACCGGGCACTCATGGTCCCGGCCGGAATCGTTGCCGTCAATCGCGCGCAGGAGCATGGCTATTCACTGGCTTATGTAGGGTAGGGTCTGGTTCTAACTAATGCGCGTGGAGTTGTGACTGGCTGCGCACAATCGCGATCAGCTTTTGTAAATCTGCAAAATCAATGGCACCCGGGACAAATAGGTCTCCCACGATCAGTCCCGGCGTACCCTGAAGCCCAAGCCCTCGGGCTTCCGCACGGATGCGAGCGAGCGTGCCATTGATCGCGGCGTCATGAGCCCGCAGGTCGGCGTCTAAACGCTTGAGATTGATGCCGGCCCGGAGCAACGCCTGACGAACTTGCAGCACGCTACTCAGGCGATCAGGGGTGGAGAGGAGTGCCTGGTGGGCGATGAGATACTTGCCCTGGTACTGTGCCGCCAGTGCCGCCCGCGCGGCATAAGTTGAGACAGGCCCGAAGATTGGCCAGTCCTTGAACAATACTCTTACGTCTGAATCAGTCTTGACCAAGCGCTGAAAGTCCGGCGCCATCACCCGACAATAGGGACAGTTGTAGTCCATATATTCGACCAGGATGATGCTGGCTCGCGGCGAACCAAGCCCCGGCATCTGGGGTGGAGCAAGAATTTGCGCCATCCCGGCTGCACTCACTTCTGCCACGGACTGACGCCGTCCGGCAGCTCCGGCCGGCGCCGTCAAAAGCATGATGCCTAAAAGAAGTGAAGCCAGAACGCGCACAAAACTCCTCCACTCCCGGATGGGGATCTCCACCGGCTATGACAAAGCCTGGGTGCGACAACCGCGGACCCGCATCATGAATAAAATTCAGAACACGACGTAGCCGCCGTCGATCACGAAGGTGTCAGCGGTGTGATAGCGTGAGGCGTCTGAGGCAAGATAGACCGCAATACCGGAGAAATCCTCAGGTTGTCCCCAACGGCGCATGGGAACACGCGGTATAACTTTTTCGGAAAAAACAGGATTGTTCTGGGCACCTTCGGTCATTTCGGTGGCGATCCAGCCCGGTGCAATCGAGTTGACCCGGATGCCGTAGCGCGCCAGTTCCACGGCAAGAGCCCGTACCATGGACAGGACGGCGCCCTTGGAGGCGCCATAGGCGGCATTGCGGGCAGCGCCTTCGATACCGGCTGTCGAGGCGACGGCGATCATGGATCCACCCGGATCGCCCGCTTTGGCACGCGCTGTCATGTGACGGGCAGCTTCACGAAAGGTCCAGAACACCCCGTCTTCATTGACGGCATGGACCTTGCGGAACAGCTCTGTGGTCATCTCAGTGATCGGAGCGCCACCACCGATGCCGGCGTTGGCAATAACACAATCCAGGCGGCCGAAGTTGGCCACCGCGGCCTGCATGCCGGCACAGACCTCATTTTCCTTAGAAACATCAACCCGTCGCGCATTGACCTTGCGTCCGTAGCTGCGAAGCTTCTCAAGGGCAGCGGTGTTTTTGGCCTCATTGAGGCCCCAGATCTCGACATCCGCGCCAGCGGCCGCCAGCCCTTCTGCCATCCCAAGTCCGATCCCGCCATTGCCACCGGTCACGAGCGCACATTTGCCGCTCAAATCAAATGCCTTGAACATGGTTCCTCTCCAATAGGCCTGGAAGCGAAGCTAGAGGGGCTCGTGGCTGTCGTCCAGCGCGCCCAACTGCAGCCCTAGGCATTTACAGTGGTACTGCAAGACCCAGATGCAGCCGGGCGCTGGTATGGATCATGCGACGGGTTTCTTCCCAAAGGTCCGGGGGCAAACTTGCGCGTTCGAACCAGGTCGCGTCCATGGCATCGCTGGCGGCCACCGCCCTGTCGGCCAAGGCCCGGGCGCCATAATCGATCAGGACGTAGTGTCCCGCACCGCCGAGGGGGGCTGCGTCGACGATTTCGGCAACGCCAGCTAGACCCAGGATCTCGACCTCGAGGCCCGTCTCTTCACGGATTTCCCGGCGCAGAGCGTCTTCCAGGCGCTCTCCACGCTCCACCCGGCCCCCTGGCAGGCTCCAGTGGCCGGCCCGAGGGGGGTTGCGGCGCCGGATGAGGAGCACCTGACCTTGCTTGTTCCATATCACTCCGGCCACGCCTACGGTGATCGCGGCTGGCAGGGAGGGAGTCATGCGCATCTCCTGTCACTGACCCGCACTTGAAGCGGTTGTATCTAGGATTTACCCCAAAACGCGATTATTGGTGCTCTCGATGCGGTTGGCCCAAGATTTGCCATTGCCGCAGCGCAAGACTATTCGAGATTGAACGGGACACAAGGAAGGGACTGGCCCATGAGGGGTGCGACAGCGTGGCTTGGACTTCTTGCGTTGGCGCTGACGTTGGTGGTTGCACCCGCGAGCGCGGCGGTACCGCCTTCTTTGAGTGCCGCTGCCAATACCGCATTTCTAAAGAGCTTTGCGGCGCAAAAAGGTGTTTATGTCACCAACAGCGGGGTTGAGATCAAGGTGCTCCACAACGGCTTTGGCAAGCGTCCCAAAGCCACCGATAGGGTCATCGTCAATTACACCGGAAAATTGATCAACGGTGAGGTGTTTGATGAAACCGAACCGGGTCTGCCGGCGACTTTCACCGTGGATGAGCTAATTCCAGGCTGGACCGAGGCGCTGCAGCGGATGCGCGAAGGCGACCACTGGGAGATCGTGATACCCGCTCACTTGGCTTATGGCGTGCGCGGTGCTGGAAGCGCCGTGCCACCGAACCAAACCCTGGTCTTCGATTTAACGCTGCTAAAGGTGTTGCCACCAGAGCAGCATTCTGGCGGCCAATCCGGCGGTCAGTAGGCGCCGGACTTACTGCGGATCATGCCTGCTTAGGTGAGGCATTTGCATGATCGGCGCCCGTTGAAGGAATGAACCGTCGATGCTGCGACGCTGGTTTGCCAGGCTGCCTGGAGGTGCATTGCGCATTGCCATCGCACTTGCACTTGTAGTCAGTGCGTCATTTTTGTTCTGGGCTAGTCGTGACTATGAAGTTATCGCCCCGGACTGGGACGGTCAGGTGCGCGGCATTGCATATAATCCGTCGCATTCCTTTACCCTGCATCAGGCCGAACATGTCTCCGCGCGCCGCATCAATCGCGATATGGCGCAGCTCTCCACCATCACAGCGCATATCCGTACCTATACGGTTGCTGGCGGCATGGCGCTTGTACCCGAAATCGCCCGTCGTTACGGCATTACCGTGTCCTTGGGTATCTGGATCGGGCCAGACCTCGCTGCAAACCAGCAGCAGATTGAGCGCGGAATAAAAGTCGCGCTCGCCAACCGCCGGGTTGTTGATCGTGTGTTTGTCGGCAACGAGGCTATTTTGCGGGGCGATGTGACGCCCCATCAGCTTAACGGTTACATCCGAGAAGTGCGGGCGGCGCTTCCCAATCGCATCAAAGTGTCGACCGCCGAGCCTTGGTCAACCTGGCTCCTCAACCCGGATCTGGGGCGTTACGTCGACTTCATCACGATCCATTTGCTTCCCTATTGGGAAGGTGTCGATGTCCATGGCGCGCTGGTATTCGATGAACATGCTTATGACCATATCCGTCAGGAATTTCCGGATAAGCCGATTGTCATTGGTGAAACCGGGTGGCCTTCCGAGGGCAGGACACGTATGGCCGCTGAGGCATCACTCGCCAATCAGGCCTGGTATATCCGCAACTTTGTCCAGCTGGCCTTGAAAAAAGGGTACGATTATTACCTGATGGAGGCGTATGACCAGCCTTGGAAATACGCCAATGAAGGCGCCGTCGGTGCCTATTGGGGTATGTTCGATGCCACCGGCCATCCCAAATATCCCATGCAGGGTATGCTGCGCAGTTTCCCGCAATGGCGTAGCTATTCGCTAGGCGCAGCTATTTTGACCCTACTGCTTGGCCTGATGATCCTGGGACGCATGCCGCGAGTGCGCCAACCGGGTTATCTCGTGATGGGCGGCCTTGTTGCCCTGATCACTACCGGGCTGCTGTTTCTCATCGAAGCAACCAGCCTCGAATACATCGAACCCGGGGATCTGGTGATGATCGTTGCCATGATACCACTCGTGATCCTGGCCTGCATCGTGATCATCACGGAAGGGATTGAACTGGCCGCCAGCCTGTGGCGTGTCGAGCGCCGGGCACTTCTCGCCGCTTTTCCCGCTGAGCCGCCCCGGGTGTCGATACATGTTCCTTGCTACAACGAGCCACCGGCGATGGTCATTGAGACCCTCGACGCGCTGGTTCAGCTGGATTACGAGAATTTTGAAGTCATCGTACTGGATAATAATACGCCTGACGAGGCGACGTGGCGGCCGGTAGCCAAGCACTGTGAAACCCTCGGTCCGCGCTTCCGGTTTGTTCACATCGACAATCTGAAGGGATTCAAGGCTGGAGCTCTCAACCGCGCACTCGAGTTGACCGATCCAGCAGCCAGCTATGTTGCAGTCATCGACAGCGACTACAAGGTTGAGCCGTTCTGGTTGCGCCGGGCCATACCCTACTTTGCCAGCGACGACATCGCATTGGTCCAGGGCCCGCAAGACTATCGCGATGCTTCGTCATCGACATTCAAGAAGCTCTGCTTCGAAGAATACCGGGGCTTCTTCCAAATTGGCATGGTGGAGCGCAACGAACACGATGCAATCATTCAGCATGGCACCATGACCATTGTCCGCAAGGACGCGCTCATGGAGGTCGGAGGCTGGAGCGAATGGTGTATCACCGAAGATACCGAACTGGGTCTGCGTCTTTTTGAGGCTGGATATAGCGCAGCCTATTTACCTGACAGCATGGGCAGGGGGCTGACGCCAGACACTCTGGCGGCGTTCATGAGCCAGCGTTATCGCTGGGTCTACGGCGCAATGCAGATCATGAAGCGTCACACACGAGCCATCTTCCTGGGACGCACGCGCCTGTCGTGGGCGCAACGATACCAATTCCTGTCAGGCTGGCTGCCTTGGATTTCGGATGGGCTCAGCCTCATTGTTACACTTTTTGCCCTTTTGTGGACCTTTCTGATGGCAGTTAGCCCAGGATATTTTGATGTCCCCATGGCAACATTGTCGGCGGCGGCACTAGCACTATTTGCCGCCAAGAGCCTGAAGACGCTGCTGCTCTATCCCCAAAAGGTCGGATCCGGCATTATCGGCGCGCTGATGGCGTCGACGGCGGGACTTGCGCTCACACACACCTGCGGCAAAGCCGTGATTGCAGGCGTACTCACCTCGAAGCAGCCATTCTTACGTACGCCCAAGTGTGAAGATCCAGCAGCGATCGGACAGGTTTTGCGCCAATGCTGGCAGGAATGTGTGCTGTTGACAGCACTGTTAAGCGGGATTGCGTCAATGATCCTGGTGACGATGCCGCAGAGTATGCGTGGTTTCAATGATCCGGCGTCCGTGTTGTGGACCAGCATGCTGGCCATCCAGTCGCTGCCTTATCTTGCGACAGTGATAACGGCCGCCATCAGCGCCTGGTCCTATGGCCATCCTGGACGTAAGAAAGCCCTGGCTTTGGACAGCCCGGAACTTGCCGAGGCGGCCTGAGCAGTTGGAAGATCACCCTGTCGTAATTGCTAAAGCGCCAGAACCTTTCCGGGATTGAGTATATTGTTGGGATCCAGCGCACGCTTCAGAAGCGCCATGGTGCCAAGTTCAGCTGACGATTTATACCGGGTTATCTCCAAGGCCTTCATCACGCCAAGGCCATGCTCGGCGCTGATAGATCCGCCGAAATCGGCTACGATGTCGTGCACGATCCGGCTGATTTCCTCCCACCGAGCAAGAAAAGCACCGCTGTCGGCTCCCACCGGTACCGACAGGTTAAAGTGAAGATTGCCATCTCCTATATGACCAAAGGGAACGGGACGGATTCCCGGTACCAGCGCCCGCACCCTTTCTTCGGCAAGCTCAAGAAAGGCCGGTATCCGGGAAAGCGGCACGGAAACATCGTGCTTGATCGATCCGCCTTCGTATTTTTGTGCTTCGGACATGTCCTCCCGCAACCGCCACAGCGCTGACCGCTGTGCTTCGCTGTCGGCAAACACAGCGTCTTCAACGAGTTCCTCCTGCGATGCCGCGACAAGCGTATTCTCAATGCTTTCACGCAGGGGAATCTGCGCGCCGCCCTGAGCTTCAGCAAGCACATACCATCCGTGAGGACAGGAAAGCGGATCCCGCACACCCTGCATATGTCGCAGAACGAATTCGAGTCCAATCCGGGGCATGATCTCAAACGCCGTGATTAAGCCTCCGGTAGCAGCGTTAAGGCGATGGAGGAGATTAACTGCAGCGGCTGGGCCCGGAACCGCGCAAAGCGCTGTCACGTACTGTTCGGGCTTGGGATAGAGCTTGAGTACTGCTGCAGTGATTATGCCAAGGGTACCTTCAGCACCGATAAACAGGTGCTTGAGGTCGTAGCCAGTGTTGTCCTTGCGCAAACTACGTAGCATGTTGAGTACCGTACCGTTGGCAAGCACAGCTTCAATACCCAGTACCTGCTCACGGGCATTGCCGTAGCGCAGCACGTTGACACCACCAGCGTTCGTCGAAAGATTGCCACCAATGGTGCAGCTACCTTCGGAGGCAAGGCTGAGCGGGAAATAGCATCCTACTGCGGCGGCGGCCTGCTGAACGTCTGCAAGGATGGTACCGGCCTCCACGGTAACGGACATGGTCTGAGAATCGATTTGTCGGATGGCGTTCATACGCGCCAGCGATAGCAGTATCTCCCCGTGAAACGGAATCTGACCGCCAACCAGGCCAGTATTTCCTCCCTGCGGTACAACAGCAGTTTTTGTTTGATCGCAGAGCGACAGAACTGCTGCGAGTTCCTCTGTGCTCTTGGGTTTGATGAGGAGTGCACAATGCCCATGATAACGGCCACGCCATTCCTCGAGATGCGGTGCGATCTGCTGTGGATCTTCTGAAAATCCATCAGCACCGAGAATGGCTTTGAGCCGCGCTAAGGTGTCGGTCGCTATCATGAAGCTTCCTTAGGTGCGGCCGCGCGTGTCAGACGGTCATTGATCGCTTCACCGAGCCCGTGCGCGGGGATGGGTACAACCGCGATTTGCGCCGAGACCGCATCAGCGGCGCGCAGCATGGCGAAAAGATTGGCTGCAGCCTCGCGCAGATCTGCCCCTTGGCTCAAGTTGAAGACATGGCTGGCGCCGGTGGGAAGATCGGCTCCAAAGCCGATCAGTGCCTCACTGCTATCGACACTACGCGCGCCAAGACGCAACTTCGCTTTGGGCGCGTAATGGCTGGCCAGCTGACCGGGGGACTGGATGGCCCCCTGAGCCCGTGCAAGAGGTCCTGCAATGGCCTCGATCGCTTCGCGGGCAATGGCACCGGGCCGGAGCATGACCGGATCAGCACCCACACACCCGATAACGGTCGATTCGAGACCAAGTGGGGTCGCCCCTCCATCCAGGATGAGGTCCACCTGCGTCCCGAGGCTTTCCGCCACGTGTTCCGCGGCGGTTGGCGAGATTTGTCCGGAACGGTTGGCACTGGGGGCTGCGATCGGGCGACGGCTTTCCGCCAGTAGGGCCCGAACCACAGGGGCCGACGGCACGCGCAACGCCACCGTTTCGAGACCCGCGCTGACCAGAAGTGAGAGCTTTATTTGCGGACGGCGGGGAACGACCAAGGTGAGCGCTCCCGGCCACAAATGCCGCGCGAGACGCCGGGCGGTGTCGGAAAAAATGCCCAGCTCTTCGGCTTGGCTGAGGTCCGAAACATGTACGATGAGGGGATTGAAGGAGGGCCGCCCCTTGGCAGCAAATATGCCGGCAACCGCACTGTCATTGGTTGCATCTGCGCCAAGGCCATAGACAGTTTCCGTCGGAAAGGCGACGAGCCGTCCTGCTCTTAGCAGTTCGGCTGCCCTCGCAATTGTAGCCCGATCAGCGGCAAACACCGGCATGGCAATGAACTTAGGACAGCACGCGCCGAAGTGCGAGCCCGTTCGTCACAGCCATGGTACCATGCGTGCGAGGAGGCCATCGCGCCGAATGAACTGATGATACAATGCCGCTAGGACGTGCAGAACAATCAGGACAATCATGACCCAGGCCAACGTCACGTGCACCTGGGCAAAATTCTCGGCCAGATGGTGGCGGTCCGGTGCTGCCATGCCCTGATAGAACCAGAATTTTGGCCAGTTGAAGAGGCCGAACCAGGACAAAGGCTTTGGGGCTCCCGAACTCAGCAGCCAGCCGGCTAGGGGCGTGGCGATGATCAGTACGTAGAAAAGCAGGTGGGTGGCGCGTGCCGCGAGGCGCAAGGGCGCGGCTAGACCTTCTGGCGGCGGCAGGAATGGGTTCATCAGGCGCCAAATGACACGCAGGACACTTACCGCAAGCACCGTCAGGCCAACTGATTTGTGAAGGTCAAGGAAGGCACCCCTCATGGGGTCCTGGTGTGGAAAGTCGCCCATGGTAAGTCCAAGGACGATATTGAGCACGACCAGCGCCGCTATCAGCCAATGGAGGGTCATTGCGACCGAATCATAACGCAGCTGTGCGTCATGGGGCGCCCGGCCCGCGGGGATCGTGCTCATTCTATCCTCATACCATTTGTGGATATTACAAGGGTCGATTTTAGGCGGAGGGGAGGGGTGTTGTCACCTTGGCATTCTGTGATGTGCGCTTGACCGCTGCGCTCATAGCTTTTCATAGTTCAAATGAGCAACCTGAGGATCGTCATGACTGAAACGGCAACCCGGACCCGACCGGGTCAGAATCTGGACTACCCTTTTTCGGATCGTCCCGAAACTGGCGCCTACATTGAAGTCATTAAGGGGGTCTATTGGGTACGCATGCGTTTGCCTTTTCAGCTCAACCATATCAACTTATGGCTGCTCGCGGACGGGGATGGCTGGACGGTTGTAGATACTGGCGTGCGTGACGAACCCACGGCTCAGGCCTGGACGGAGCTGTTCGACAAGGTGATGCTGGGAAAGCCCGTAAAGCGGGTGATCGTGACCCATCTGCACCCGGATCACGTCGGTATGGCCGGATGGTTGGTACGCCGCTTTGGCTGCATGTTATGGATGAGCCGCACCGATTATCTTATGTGCCGCAACTTATGCTTCGATACCGGACTTGAGGCACCAGAAGAAGGTATTCGGTTCTATAAGGCCGCGGGCTTTCCTGAAGATGCGCTGGAGCAGTACCGCACGCGCTTTGGCGGCTTCGGCAAGGGCGTTTACCGACTGCCAAACTCATATCACCGCATCATTGACGGTGATCACATTGAGATCGGAGATTATACTTGGGAGGTTGTAGTAGGTCGCGGACATGCCCCAGAGCATGTGTGTCTGTGGTGTAAAGAAGCGGGTGTATTTATTTCCGGAGATCAGATTTTACCCCGCATTTCCTCCAATGTTTCCCTTTTTCCTACGGAGCCAGATGCCAATCCGCTACAGGACTGGCTTGATTCCTGCGCCAAGCTTGAAGGCATGGTTGGCGATGATGTGCTCATTCTACCCTCGCACAATGAGCCCTTTCGCGGCGCGCGGATGCGTTTGCGCGAGCTCATCGAGGGGCATGAGACAAGCCTCTCGGCACTGCACGTGCTGTGTAGAGAACCCAAGCGTGCGGTTGACTGCTTCCCAGCACTTTTTCGAAGCCGCATTACAGCCGGCAATTTTGGCATGGCCACAGGCGAAAGCCTTGCCCATCTCAGTTGCTTGATCGCACGGGACCAGATGCGACGCGAACGCGATAAGGACGGGGTGGACTGGTACACCAGCCTCGACTGATGAGGGACTGGCGACATGCTCGTCGGCAACTCTTTGCTGAGCGCCGCCCGGTCGATGGCTTGTCGCGTCAGCGCGGCGGCGCTGACTTTGGCATGAGCTCCGGTTGTGGGGATGGTGAGGGAGTACTGGTGCCTGACACGTCTCGAAACTGGACGACGTGTTGAGGGTAGGGAATGGTGATTCCGGCTTTGTCGAGCGCGAGCTTGACCTTTTTTTGCAGATCAAAAAGTACGGCCCAGTAATCTGAGGTTGCAGTCCAGCAGCGCACGATGATGTCGACTGATGATGCCCCCAAGGAGCCGACAGGCGTTACTGGAGCCGGATCGTGCAAGATCCGTGGATCGGAGGTGAGCAGGTCAAGAATGATAGCCTGAGCTCTTTCGATATCGTCGCCGTAATCGATACCAACCGTGAAGTTTATTCGCCGTGTGGGTTCGCGAGAATAGTTGATGATAGTGCTGGAAAAGATCTTAGAATTAGGTACTGAAATATAAATCAGGTCAGCATCGACAAGTACGGTGGTAAAAAGACCAATTTCACGTACTGTACCGCCTGCATCAGCGGCACTGATGTAATCGCCAACTCGAAATGGCCGCAAAAACAGGAGCATTGCTCCAGCCGCTACATTGGAAAGCGTCCCTTGCAGCGCAAGACCCACAGCAAGGCCAGCTGCACCCAATACGGCAATCAGGCTCGTAGTCTGCACGCCAAAGCGGCCGAGTACAGCGATCAACGTTACTGCAATAATGCCATAGCGAACAGTAGTGGTTGAAATCGGGACTAGCGTTGCATCGATGCGCCGACTGCGGGTCAAGGTGCGCTCCAGCCACCGCCCCATCCAGCGCGAGAGCACAAACCCGAAAATAAGAATGACAACGGCTGCGACGATATTGCTCGCAGCGCCAAAGAGAAGATCCTTGAGCCGATCGGGCGTGGACAGCACTGGGGCAAGTGGCAGCGCCGCAACAATGGCTTTCGGGGACATCGCAACCTCCCGGGTTATACAGCTCTTAGGTACATGCAGAACGAACCATAATGGGCATGGACTGCCCAGATGTGATCAATTTGACCTTACAGGACAAAATGCGAATTAGATCCGTGCACCCTGCAAGCAACAAAAAGCCCGAGCAAAGCCCGGGCTTAGGGTATCTGGATATGGTATCAGGCTGCCTTCTTGAGCAGCACAGTTTCGACGCGCTTGATTGCCGCCTGTTCATCAATGCGCTCTACCGCCGCAACCTCGCGGGCCATGCGGGCCAGGGCGGCTTCATAAAGCTGACGTTCAGAGTAGGACTGCTCAGGCTGTCCTGAGGCCCGGTGCAGATCGCGCACCACTTCGGCGATAGAAACCAAATCGCCCGAATTGATCTTAGCTTCATATTCCTGCGCGCGACGCGACCACATGGTGCGCTTTACCCGGGCCCTTCCCTTCAGGGTATTCAGCGCCGTTGCCACCACGTCCGGTGAGGACAGTTTACGCATGCCCACGGACTTGGCCTTGGCGACAGGAACCCGAAGGGTCATCTTGTCTTTTTCGAAGGTAATGACAAACAGCTCAAGCTTGAGGCCGGCGACTTCCTGCTCCTCAATTCGAATAATCCTGCCAACGCCGTGGGTTGGGTAAACCACATGATCATTGGCCTTAAATTCGGGCTTCTTGTTGGAGTTGGCAGGAACTTTCTTCTTGGTTGTCGCTGCAGCGGTCGTCATATCCATCCATATCCTCGCGAATAAAAGCGCTCCGCCCGATCAGCCGCCCAACCGCTGCGAAGTGCGTCGCATTAGAAGGCGCCGCATGCTGCAGCGCAAAAGACCCCGCTTTTCAGAAACACGGCACGCATCGATTTGCGCTAGGTCCTGGGTTCAGGATTCGGGGGCGTCCTGAGGTCAAGCACACAAATCTAGCGGGACAGATGCCTGGGGCGCACGTATTGTGCCGGTCGGACTGCCAAATGCCAATAATGAAGACTATCACGATCCTGGGAAAAAGGGAAGGACGAATCATCGAAGCCGTTGAAAATACGGCCTTAATTATAGCCTTCGGCGAATTCCCTCAAGGATTACGGCAGCTTGGCAGCCGGACCCATCGCGGGGCAGCGTTCCGTAAACGCCCTGCGCTTGGCTTAGCTACCCGTCCCGGGGTTGGGGCTAAAGTGTGCCTCGAACTTACCCTCGACCCCATCCCACTCCTTCGCATCTGCGGGAGGAGTGCCCTTCTGAGTGATGTTGGGCCAAGCCTTGGAATATTCCGCATTTAGACTCAGCCATTTCTCCAAACCCGGCTCAGTATCCGGCTTTATGGCCTCGGGCGGGCATTCCGGCTCGCAGACGCCGCAATCGATACAGACTTCCGGATCGATCACCAGCATGTTCTCACCCTCGTAGAAGCAATCCACCGGGCAGACCTCGACGCAATCCATGAATTTGCATTTGATGCAGGCATCAGTGACGACGAAGGTCATAAGGCGACTCCGAAGCAAAGGGTGAGGGGGCGCGGCAAGCTCCTTAAGGCGCTGTCGCGCTCGGATCAAGCACCGTTTCGACCATCACCTCATAGAGCTGCCTGGCTTCGGGTGCAGACCCGCGACGCTCCCCCAGTCCGAGGACCCTTATCGCCGCCACATCACGGCCCCGAGGCAGTGTGACGATGTCCCCATAGCGCAAAATAACAGCAGGCTTTTCCACACGTTGGCCGTTTAGACGAATGAACCCGGCCATGCAGGCGCGCTGGGCCAAAGGCCGGGTGCGGTAAAACCGGGCGTGCCATAGCCATTTGTCGATGCGCATGCGGTCCATTGCGTCAATCCGCCGCAATAAGTGCCCGAAGTCCCGCGAACGGAGAATCGGCAGCGCGCTCAGCACCAGCTCGGCTTGAACCTGGACGCCTATGGCCGCGCTTGCCAGGCAGTGACTTTGGCGATGCTTCGCGCCCGCGCGACCGTCGCCATACAGGCTCACTTCCGGCAACCTCGACGCGCCGCCAGCCAAGACCATCGAGGACATCCTCGACTGCTCTTCGGTCACAACCGAGCAATGAGACAAGGCGTGGCATCGCCGCCTGTGCTGACTGTCCGCCGGCCGCAGCGTCTTCCAGCGCCTTTTCCAGCCGCTCGAGTATATCCAGGCGGATGATGCGGGCGCGGATACGTCGAAACCCGGCCGCGGCCAAAAATTCCTTCGGCAGCTCACCATCGTTTGCAAATGAGGTCACTCCAGCGGCCGGGGGGCGGGGGATGGCGGTCAGTCCCGTCGAAACTGACCACAGCAGGGCCAGCAGGTGTGCACTGTCCGGGCGCAGAAGTCGCGGCACGAAGATGGCATGACGCCCAAAGCTGATGCCGAATGGCCGCAGTGCGTGCGCGACCGCTCGCTCGTCTGCGGGCAATGAGGCCTGACTTCGATCCACCGCTCCTAGCTGTTCGAAGAGCTGATAGGCCAGTCCACGTGCTGCAGCTGGCAGGGTGCGTGCCGCGTTAGGTCGAGCCTCACTTGCATCCCTGAGAGCAAAGAGGACCGACAGGCGATCATGGAGGTAGCTGTCCAGCCACTGAGCAAGCCTTAGGCTTAGGCGGTTGCGCGTTTCGGGACGCAGGTGTTCGTCTGCCGCCAGGGCAATTCGTGGCGTTAGTACCGAGGAACCGGCCTCGAGCTGACCGACAACCGCGCCATCCCACCAGATGCGGCCGTGTTCGCTCAAGCTCAGGGTGTTGTCGGCAGCACCCATGAGCGCCCGTTCGCGACGGGCAAATTCCCCCTCCAATGCTTTTAGTGCTGCCGCTCTCAGAGTGCGCCCCTGAAACGAGCGCTCACAGTCACAGGGAACGAAGACAAAGCCTTCCAATTTGCCGACACTTTCTCCGTCGACCGTAACAGCGCCGGACTCGTCGACTCCGAGATCGCTGTCATCGTCCTTGAGCGATTTCATTAATATCGCTGTGCGTCGATCGATGAAGCGTTGTGTCAGTCGTTCATGCAAGGCGTCCGAAAGCCGATCTTCCACCGATCGGGTCTGAGCTTGCCAGAATAGTGCGTCCTTGAGCCAGTTCGGACGGTTTGCTGCATAGGTCCAGGTACGAATCGCAGCCAAACGTCCCGACAAGGTGGCAACATCGCCATCGACCGTATCGAGGCGACCGATTTGGTTAGCAAACCAGTCTTCGGGCAAAACACCGTCAGAACTCATGAGGTATCGGTAGATCTGCCCGACAAGGCGGACATGATCCTCATCGGAAAGTCGTCGAAAGTCTGGAAGCTGGCAGGTCTCCCACAACAGGCGTACGGCAGCGGAGGAGTCTGCCATTGCACGGATGTCGGGATGACTCGCAAGAATGCGCAGCGCTATCACATCCTGTGCCGCACGAGCTTTAATGAGGCCACGCTGAGGCGCAGCAGCGTCCAGCGCGCTCAAAAGTCCGTCCAGGGAATGATATACGAGCCTAGAATTTCGCCACTGAAGCAGACGAACTGGGTCGTAGTGGTGATTTTCAATGCGCTTTATTAGCTCTGGTTCGAGCGCCTCCGCATCGGCAGTCATACCAAAAGTTCCATCATTCATATGACGACCGGCACGACCAGCTATCTGACCAATCTCATCGGCCCGCAGGGCGCGAAAGCCAACGCCATCGAATTTACTTAATGACGAAAACGCGACATGGTCGATTTCCATATTTAGACCCATGCCAATCGCATCCGTCGCCACCAGAAAGTCGACCTCTCCACTTTGATAGAGCGCAACTTGGGCGTTGCGTGTGCGCGGAGAAAGCGCGCCCAGAACCACTGCCGCACCGCCGCGTTGGCGACGGATGAGTTCGGCGATTCCGTATACCTCTTCGACAGAGAATGCGATTACAGCCGAACGCCGGGGCAGTCGTGTGAGTTTTTTGCTGCCCGAAAAGGCAAGGTCAGAAAACCGCGGCCGAGTTATGAACTGGGCGTGCGGAATGAAGCGCTGGATCACTCCACGCATGGTCTCCGCACCAAGCAGAATGGTTTCTTCTCGTCCCCGCGCGAAGAGGAGGCGGTCGGTGAAGATGTGGCCGCGTTCGAGGTCAGCACAGAGCTGGATCTCATCGATCACGAGACAGGCAACATCGAGGTCCAGCGGCATCGCTTCGACGGTGCATACAAAATACTGCGCGGAACCAGGAACGATTTTTTCTTCCCCCGTGACGAGGGCTACGGCCTGTGCGCCTTTAAGCTGGACGATGCGCTCATAGACCTCGCGGGCCAGAAGTCTCAGTGGCAGACCAATGATTCCCGAGCTGTGCGCCGTCATCCGCTCAATGGCAAAATGGGTCTTCCCGGTGTTTGTAGGACCCAGCACAGCGGTTACCCGCCCGCCGCCCTGTATGGGCGCTGTCCAGTTGGGAGGATGTGGGCTCATCCTGGGCCGTGGCTGGTGCTGCATCATGGGCGCTTTTACGAGGAGCCAAGGACGCCGACAAGGCCGACCCTTGAGCCTGTAGCGCAAAGCCAAACGGTTGCTAAGCCGTTGTTCTACAAATGAAAGAATGAGGTTGCCCTGTGGATGGCATGCACGCCACCGAGAACAGTGATTGAACGAATCACGTCCGAATCACTAACTGTGTTCGATTCGCTCTTTGTTCTCATACTAGCAGTGTAAAGTCAATGATTCGCTTTTCCCATATTTAGAGGTGGCCACACTGAGTGGCGGTAGGGGGCGTGGAGTTGTGGATATCCGCTCCGGACGAAGGACTGTCCACATTTGCGCGGGTGAGTGGTGGCATGGCACCAAATCTGCAGTTTGACGATGATTTCGCAACTGCGATACTGGCCCAACAGAACTGGCCTGGAGGGCCCATGAGTACCAATGACGTGAAGCTGCCTCACGAGTGGGCGGCGCTGGCGCGCAAAGAGCTGAAGTCCGATAGGGTCGATAGTCTTAACTGGACGACGCCCGAGGGCTTCATCGTCAAGCCGCTTTACACCGCAGCCGATCTCGAAGGTCTGAACGCCGACACCCTGCCAGGAATGGCGCCCTTCACCCGCGGCGTCCGCGCCACCATGTATTCTGGACGTCCGTGGACCATCCGCCAGTACGCGGGCTTCTCCACCGCTGAAGAAAGCAACGCATTTTACCGAGCTAATCTGGCAGCTGGACAGATGGGCCTGTCGGTGGCTTTCGACCTGGCTACCCATCGCGGCTACGACAGTGACCATCCCCGAGTCGCCGGAGATGTGGGTAAGGCGGGTGTCGCCATCGACTCCGTCGAAGACATGAAAGTTCTATTCAGCGGGATACCTCTCGACAAAATGAGCGTGTCGATGACCATGAATGGGGCGGTGATACCAATCATGGCCAATTTCATCGTCGCGGCAGAAGAGCAGGGGGTCAGTGCGGAGAAGCTATCCGGCACCATTCAAAACGACATTCTTAAAGAATTCATGGTGCGCAATACCTACATTTATCCCCCCGCACCGTCTATGCGCATCATTGCCGATATCATTGAATTTACGGCAAAGAAGATGCCCAAATTCAATTCGATCTCGATTTCTGGCTATCACATGCACGAGGCCGGAGCGACCGCTGTGCAGGAACTCGCGTACACCTTAGCGGATGGCATGGAGTATGTACGTGCAGCGATGAAAAAAGGTCTAGCGGTGGATGATTTTGCACCACGGCTATCCTTCTTTTTCGGCATCGGCATGAATTTTTTTATGGAAATTGCCAAGTTGCGTGCAGCTCGCACGTTGTGGGCGCAAATCATGAGTGATTTCGGAACGCATACGCCCAACTCCTTGATGCTCCGCACGCATTGTCAGACTAGCGGTGTCTCACTTACCGAGCAGGACCCTTACAATAATATCGTGCGCACCGCGTTCGAAGCCCTTTCAGCAGTGCTCGGTGGCACTCAATCCCTGCATACCAATTCGTTTGACGAGGCGATCGCGCTGCCTACGGATTTTTCCGCCCGCATCGCGCGTAACACCCAACTGATCCTCCAGCACGAGAGCCAGGTGACACGCGTCGTTGATCCCTTGGCAGGGTCTTATTATCTCGAGTCCCTTACCGCATCGCTCGCCAGAGAGGCTCGCGGAATCATCGATGAGGTTGAAGCGATGGGAGGAATGACGCGCGCTGTCGAAGCCGGCATTCCGAAATTACGGATCGAAGAAGCTGCGGCCAAACGTCAAGCGCGCATTGACCGCGGCGAAGACGTTATTGTTGGCGTTAACCGGTTCAAGCTAAAGGATGAGCCACCCGTAGACGTGCGCGATATCGACAATGCTGCAGTTCGCGAGGCTCAGATTGGCCGCCTCAAGAAGATCCGCGCCGAACGGGATCAGGGCAAGTGCGATGCAGCGCTTTCAGCGCTCAGCGAAGGTGCCAGCGGCGACGCCAACCTGCTCGCGCTGGCAGTGGATGCGGCACGGGCCCGTGCCACGGTGGGAGAGATCTCTGCTGCCATGGAAAAAATTTTTGGCCGTCATCGTGCGGAAATTCGATCCATAGCTGGCGTCTATGGCAAGGCCTATGAAGGCGATGCTGATTTCGCCTCTGTTCAACACGAAGTCGAACGGTTCGAGGCCGATGCTGGACGGCGCCCGCGCATTCTTGTCGCCAAGATGGGCCAGGATGGCCATGACCGCGGTGCCAAAGTTATTGCAACCGCATTTGCCGACTTAGGATTCGACGTTGACATTGGCCCCTTGTTTCAAACCCCGGACGAGGTTGCCAAGGACGCTATAGAGGCTGACGTACATGTCGTCGGCATCTCGAGTCAGGCCGCGGGCCACAAGACGCTGGTACCGCAGCTGATTGATGCCCTCAAGCGCCAAGGTGGTGACGATATCCTAGTGATCGTGGGCGGCGTGATACCGTCACAGGATTATGCATTTCTGCAGCAGGTAGGCGTAGCAGCGATTTTTGGACCAGGTACCAATATTGTTGAAGCAGCAGACAAGGTTTTGCGCCTCATACGTAGCCGCTCCAAAATCGCAGCTTGAGTGCGATCCTCTAAGGCGGTTCACCTGGGCGCATCCGGTCAGCATCAACCTCACGCGCCCGGGCTTCAAAGGCGTCGCTCATGCGTGTCAGGACATGGGCAAATGCCTGACCAGCGATCACACCAAGCAGGCGATTCTTGAATTCAAACTCAATGGCAAAGTTCACCTGACAGCGCTCACCATCCGGTACAAACGCCCAGTCGTTACGCAGATAGCGGAAAACGCCCTCGGTTTGTGAAACAGCGATAGTCCTGGCGGCAGGATCGAGCACAATCCGGCTCGTGTAGCGTTCACGAAATGCTTTAAACCCGACGATCATTTCGGCCTTGATGATCTCACGCGGACCATCGTACTGGCGTGAAAGAACGCGCAAGCCGATGCACCAAGGCAGAAATTGCGGATATCGTTCGACATCCGCAACGACCGCATACATGAGGTCTGCTGAGTATGGAACGGTCCGGGTTTCGTGGTGTGCAGTCACGTGCAGGCTATCAGTTCTGACGCGCGGCCTGGGCGGCTCGCAAGCGCGCAAAGTCCGCATCTGCATGGTACGAAGATCGCGTCAGCGGGCTGGCGGAAACCATCAGAAATCCCTTGGCACGTGCGATAGCTTCCAACCCCTGAAATTCTTCCGGAGTCCAGTAGCGTTCAAGCGGTGCATGCCGCCTGGTTGGCTGCAGGTATTGGCCGATCGTCAAGAAGTCGACACCCGCGGTACGCAGATCGTCCATGACCTGCATGATCTCATCACGGCTCTCACCCAGCCCAACCATAAGTCCTGATTTGGTGAACACCTTGGGGGTAAGTTCCTTGGCTCGTTCCAGAAGACGAAGGCTTGCATAATAGCGCGCCCCGGGACGCACCTTGAGATACAACCGGGGCACGGTTTCCAGATTATGGTTAAAGACATCCGGGGGCGTTTGCATGAGGCGCTCGATGGCCCCCGTCTTCCTTAAAAAGTCCGGGGTCAGGACTTCGATGGTGGTCCCTGGACTTGCCTCGCGGATCGAGAGAATCGTAGCGGAAAAGTGTCCCGCTCCGCCGTCAGCCAGATCATCTCGGTCCACCGACGTGACCACCACGTGTTTCAGTCCAAGCTCCGCCACTGCTTTGGCAACATTTGCTGGTTCCAGGGCGTCAAGTGCCTTAGGTAGCCCCGTCTTTACGTTGCAAAAGGCACAGGCCCGGGTACAGGTGTCCCCCATAATCATCATCGTGGCGTGATGCTGGCTCCAGCACTCACCAATATTGGGGCATCCTGCCTCCTCACATACCGTGTGAAGGTTGTTGGTGCGCACAATTGCCTTGGTTTCACCGTAGACGGGGCTACCAGGCGCCTTGACGCGGATCCAGTCGGGTTTGCGCAGCACCGCGCTTTCGGGCCGGTGAGCCTTTTCCGGGTGACGTAGGGTGCGCCGTTCGGCGGCGGCCTGATCGAAAACAGTAGTCATGGCCCCTACATATAGCGACGGAACAGGAAAATCACCTGCCTGTCAGACCCAATAGGGCATTTTGCCCAACCTGGGGCCTGGGTTAACCTGTCGCGGAGTCGGCCGCGGGATATGCCAAAGGAGCAACCTTGACTGTCGCCAGTGTCGCTGCAGCCTCCGGCGAGGAGGCATTCGTGTTTGACCGCAACCGGGTCGAAAAGCCGGTTTTCCATGCCCTTATGGAGGCACGGGCGAGGTTCGGGGGGCAGCGGCCGATCCTTGTGGATGGCGATGAACGAGTACTCGTCTACGACGAAGTCGTGCGGGCGGCCTTGGCCCTTGGTCACGCACTGCGCCGAGGTAGCCTCCCGGGTGAGGCGGTAGGTGTCATGCTTCCCACCGGTGCCGCATCCATAATCGCCTTTTTCGCTCTTTCGGCCTATGGCCGCGTACCCGCCATGCTGAATTTCACGGCGGGCATTAACGGCGTAATTTCGGCGACACGAATTGCCAAGGTGCGACGTGTGATTACGGCGCGTCGCTTCATTGAATTGGGAAAGCTCGACGAGTTTATCCCCGCACTCAGTAAGGAGGTTGAAGTTGTTTATCTTGAGGATGTTCGCGAACAACTGAACCTGGCCAACAAGGGAGCAGCCGCAATAGGCCAATTTGCCCCGGCACTGATCGCAGCGCGCCCGGACCACGACAAGCCTGCGGTTCTGCTCTTTACCTCAGGAACAGAGGGAGAGCCTAAAGGTGTTGCCCTCAGTCATCGCAATTTATTGAGCAATGTTGAACAGGTCCGGCTTCATATTGCTCTCTATGAGAACGACATTTTGTTCAATCCGCTGCCGACATTCCATTGCTTTGGGCTCACGGTCGGAGCCCTGATGCCAATGATGTTGGGTATCAAGGTCGTGTGTCATCCCACGCCGCTGCAACCCAAGGAGATTGTCCGACGCGTTCGAGCCTGTGGAGCAACCATTCTACTTTCCACAGATACCTTTATTTCGCAGTATGGCCGCGCGGGTGAAGCGGGGGATCTTAATTCATTGCGGCTGGCCGTTTGCGGGGCCGAACGACTACGCGATGAAACGCGCGCTTTGTTGCGCAAGAAATACGCTATTGAGCTACTTGAGGGCTACGGGGTCACCGAGGCTTCACCGGTTATTGCCGCCAATCAGCCAGGTGCTAACCGCTCTGGTACCGTGGGCCGCCTTATGCATGGAATGCAATACCGTCTGGAACCAGTCGAAGGCATTCCTAACGCGGGGCGGCTCTTTGTACGTGGCCCCAATGTCATGCTTGGCTACATATCTGGACAAAACCCTGGTGTCATCATGCCGCCCAAAGATGGCTGGCACGATACCGGAGACGTCGTCAGTATTGACGAAGAGGGATTTATTGCCATTCGTGGAAGGCTCAAGCGCTTCGCGAAGGTTGGTGGTGAGGTCGTGTCCCTCGCTGCGGTCGAAAGCTGTGCCTATGCGCTATGGCCTGATCATAACCACGCGGCGATCGCCATAGCGGATGCACGCAAGGGCGAACAAATCATTCTGGTAACCACAAATCCTGAAGCTGAACGTTCGGATCTGCTTGGATGGGCCCACAATCATGGGGTGCCTGAGCTCAGTGTCCCACGACGTGTTGTTGTCACCGATGAGATTCCCGTGCTCGGAACTGGCAAGACAGACTACAGTAAGGTGCAAAAGTTCGTTGCCGCGCTTCCAGCCCCAAGCGTTTGAGCATTGGGGAGCTTCCATCGACCGACGAATCACAAGACATACCAGCCGCACATATTATCTGATGCGATCGGGTCATTATGGCTAGACCGTGCACCCAAGCTTCAGTTACAGAATGATGTAATCATAGAAAACATCGAATTCCGCACGGCGACGGGTGTGGCCACCGCGGTGATTAACCGGATGGGGAACATTTCGGTCTATGACTCCTGCAGAAATCATTTCGCCATGCAGCACGAATAGCCTAGCCTGACTCGAACGTCATAGACCGTCGGCACGCCGCACACTTCTAACAAACCAGGAACATCGATGCTGTATGCAACCTACCAAAGTTCCAACGATCTGCTCACACCTTGGCGCAGGGCCGCCGAGCTTCTCGAGCACAGTGTTCGGGGGACTGCACCGTTTTGGTGGATGGAGCACGGGCTGCAGAGAGTGGGCGCCGCTGCAGAATTGCTCAGCAGATACCGGCTCCGGCATGACCGTCCAGAATTTGGCATCAACCAGGTTGTGGCTGGCGGGCGCACTCTGCGGGTCGAGGAAGAAGTGGTTCAGTCAGACGACTTTTCCCAATTGCTGCATTTTCATAAGGAGACGGACGCAGTCCAGCCACGCGTATTACTCATTGCGCCCTGGGCGGGTCATTTTTCTACTTTACTACGGGACACTGCGGCAACGCTGCTTGTGGATCATGATGTGTACCTCACGGACTGGCGAAATGCTCGCGATGTTCCGCGCTCGGCTGGATCGTTCGGCCTTGATGACTATATTGCCCAACTTATCACCTACCTCGCACATTTGGGCCCGGACACACATGTGGTTGCGGTATGCCAACCCTGTCCTGCAGCTCTGGCGGCGGTCGCGGCGATGGCAGCTGCCGATCATCCTGGCCAGCCGCGTAGCATGACCCTGATGGCGGGGCCAATCGATACACGTGTTAATCCAACCGTAGTCAACGAACTCGCGACATCCCACCCGATCTCTTGGTTTGAGCGTAATTTGATTTCAACTGTGCCATATCGCTATTCCGGCGCAACGCGACGGGTTTATCCTGGCTTCATGCAGGTCGGGGCATTTATGTCGATGAATCCGCTGCGTCACTGGCAAGCCCATATGGACCTCTTCGCGCAGGCATCTCGCGGTAATACCGGGAGTGCCAAGTCGATACGGGAATTTTACGACGAGTATTTCTCGGTCCTTGATTTGCCAGCGGAATTTTATCTGGAAACCGTTGAGCGTGTGTTTCAGGATTTCCAGCTGCCGCGAGGGCATTTCATCTGGAAGGGTGAACGAATTGAGCCGGCCGCAATTAGAAACACGGCACTACTCACCGTTGAGGGCGGACGTGACGATATCTGTGGTGTAGGACAGACCAGCGCTGCACACGCGCTGTGCACGTCAGTGGCAGCCGCGCGCAAGCACCACCATTTTCAGCCAGAGGCTGGTCATTACGGCGTATTTTCGGGTCGCCGCTGGCAGCAAGACATATATCCGGTGATTAAGCACTTCATCGCCCGCAACGCATAATTCTCAAGAATGCAGGAATGCTTCGACAAGATTGCGTGCTGCAGCATGGGGCAGCACCCGGCTGGCGAGGACGTCCTCTTCGATACGCCGTGCTGCCTCGGCACTGCGCGGATCATGGAGGATCTTTTCAGTGAGAGCACTCCGGACCTCACTCCAAAACCAGCCGCGGGCCTGCTCCTGACGTAACTGCTGCAGGTGACCTTCTTGCGACAGCCTGCTGTGAAGGGCTTCAATCGCTGTCCATGCTTCTGCGATAGCGACGCCCTCATGGGATGAAACCGCCAGTACGTCGGGCGCGATCGATGGATATTTAGGACGCAACAGGTGCAAAGCCATGCGGTAATCCGCGACAGCTCTGCGAGCCGCCGCCGCAAGATCGCCATCGGCTTTGGTTACAAGCACCAGATCAGCTAATTCCATCGCCCCCCGCTTAATACCTTGGAGTTCGTCGCCTCCTCCAGGGTTCGCCAGCAAAACAAATACATCCACCATTTCAGATACTGCGGTTTCGGACTGTCCGACCCCAACCGTCTCTATTATGACCACATCAAAGCCCGCCGCTTCCGTGAGCAGCATCGCCTCGCGTGTACGGCGAGCAACGCCTCCCAGCGTTGTGCCCGCCGGGGAGGCACGGATGAAGGCGGCAGGATCCCGCGACAGGTTTGCCATTCTTGTCTTGTCACCAAGGATGGAACCTCCGGAGCGCTGCGACGAAGGGTCGATCGCCAGCACTGCAACCTTATGTCCCAAACCGGTCAAGTGCTTACCAAACACCTCGATGAAACTTGACTTGCCTGCGCCAGGGGCTCCCGAAATACCGAGGCGGCAGGCGTTCCCGGTGCGGGGTAGCAATCCGGTCAGCAAGCTCTCGGCATCGCTCGCATCGTCCGGGCGCCTAGATTCGACGAGCGTAATGGCCCGTGCCAGCGCCCTGCGGTCACCGGAACGAATTTGTAACGCCAGGTCGTGAAGGCCGCTATCGGTCACGCTAGAACCACAATCCCTTGTTTAAGATTTTGCCCGGGCCCCAGTGTGGCCAATCGAAAGCTTGAACGGAAGCGCAAATGCGGCAAATTCTGTGGGCGGTCGTGACACTGCTGGCTATAGTCTCTTCAGCCTCGGCGGGTACAGCAACCTCCAAAGCCCAGCTACTGCCCAACACCAGTAGCCGGGTCGACATCAGCTATGAACTGCGCTTCTGGTTCATACCATTTGGACATACCAATTATCACGTTACCTACGAGAACCGAACCTACCAAGCTACATCCCAGTTTAATACCAGCGGACTTGTTAGCGTGTTCTGGCAGGCCCAGATCAATGCTGGTGTCAGCGGCCGGCTTAGCGGCCATAAACTTTCACCCTTCATTTATGATTCCTACTCACGTCGTTCGTCAGGAAAAATTCAGCAGGTCAAGCTTTCCTTTCAACAGCATGGTCCTCCGATATTGCTAGCTAATCCGCCTTACAACACTAAGCGGTATCCAGTTTCAGTAAAGGAGCAGGAAGCGGGAATTGATCCGATGAGCGCAATTAGCTTTATCCTGACTGGTGCATCGGCCACGCCTGAGCAACCGTGCGGGAAAGTTGTGCATGTGTTTGACGGACGCAGAAGGTACGACATCGTATTCACCTACCTTCATGACGAAAAATCCTACCACGACCAATTTCCGGGGTCAGGCCCGGTGCATGTCTGCGCTCTGCATTATCTCCAGATCGCCGGTTTCAAACCTAATCTGCTACGTGGTAAAAATCTCTGGCCCCCCATCTATGCGCGTGTTGTTGACATCGCGAGACCAACTGCGCCACTGGGACTCTATATCATCCCTCTGCAATTATGGGCCGACACGGATTGGGGTGAGGTAAGCGCGCGCCTCACAAATCTACGCATTGATGGCCGGACCATGTTGAAACACTAGAGCATCGTAAGCAAAAGTTGCAGCGCGGCTTCCATTGTCTTTATTCTCACTTGGCCGCGACCGATGTCGCCAAATCGGTGAGCTTCATGTCGTATCGATCGGTTCTCGCGGGCGACCGCAATGTGAACAAGGCCGATGGGCTTGAGTGGCGTCCCCCCCGAAGGTCCTGCGATGCCGGTAACGGCGACAGCCAGGTGAGCGTTGGAATTTGATAACGCGCCTTCCGCCATCAAACGAGCCACTGGCTCCGAAACCGCACCCATGTCCGCAATGATGTCTCCTGGCACACCAAGCAGATCTTTCTTCGCACGATTGGAGTACACGATGAAACCTCGGTCGATAACATCAGATGAGCCAGGGATCTCGGTCAGTAATCCACCTATCAATCCGCCCGTACAGCTCTCGGCAGTGACAATGCGTACGCCTTGGTCACGGGCCTCGGCCAGTACCCGCTCGGCTAACCGCAGCTGGGATGAAGTAAACATGCGAAGCCTCCTTGCGGACTCACACCAACCCCGTGGCGTGAACCGCCGCTACTAAAATTGCGGCCATCAAGCCGGCGACCAGATCGTCCAGCATGACACCGAGCCCACCGGGCGCACGTTCAGCCGCGCTCGCTGGCCATGGCTTCAAGATATCAAACAGACGGAAGGCGCCGAACGCCAGAACATATCCGGGTAATGTGAGGGGGGCAGCCATGCAGGCAAGCCACTGGCCTGCGACCTCATCAATGACGCATTCAGAAGGGTCGTGCCGGCCAGTGGCTCGCACATGGATGTCACAAACCCAAATTCCCAGAACACTCACTGCAGCGACCGCTGTGCCTAAGAACCCCAAACCGCCAGCATGCATCAGTCCATAGGCCGGGACGAGGGCAAGCAGACTTCCAAAGGTTCCAGAGGCAAATGGGATGTAACCGACCCCAAACACCGATGCCATGAACGTGGCAAGTTTCATATTGGCATCTTCACTGTAACCAACGATTCCGCGGCCAGCCCTTCACGGCGTCCAGTGAATCCAAGCCCTTCTGTAGTGGTAGCTTTGACCGATATCCGTCCGATACTAACACCAAGAATTTCGGCAATACGCGCACGCATAGCCTCCCGATGCGGACCAATCTTGGGGCGCTCACAAATGAGCGTTACGTCGCCATGCACGAATTGCCCGCCGGCTGCATGCAGCAAGGACATCGCATGCGCGAGAAAACGATCTGATGATGCGTTTCGCCAGCGGTCGTCCGTTGGTGGGAAATGTTGGCCTATATCTCCAGCTCCGATCGCACCCAATATTGCATCAGTCAATGCGTGGAGGCCAGCATCAGCATCGGAATGGCCCTCCAAGGCATGGCTGTGGGCTATGCGGACGCCGCAAAGCCAGACATGATCACCTTCTGTAAAGCGATGAACATCAAATCCGGACCCAGTGCGAAACTCAAAGGCCCCTGTCAGAAGACGTTCTGAAAAGATGAGGTCATCCTGGGTTGTGATTTTCATATTGCTCTCTTCCCCATCTACTCTCGTGATGGTCAGGCCGGCGGCTTCAGCTAAAGCCATGTCGTCGGTGACGGGCACGGCTTTGAACTGACGGTGCGCGTTCAGGATTTCAGCGAAGCGGAAGCCCTGTGGTGTTTGTGCCCGCCAGACGCCGTCGCGTGGTACCAACGACCAGCTGCCGTCCGCAGCCTGTCGACGCAGCGTGTCAGCGACGGCGACCATGGGGATCACAGCTGCAGCCCCGCCTTCAAGCGCCGAAAGGATCCGCGCGATGAGTGCGTGGCTGATCAAAGGCCTGGCAGCATCGTGAATAAGGACAAAATCTGGCGCCATCGCGGTCAGAGATTCGAGCCCGTTGCGCACCGAGTCCTGACGCGTCGCACCACCTAGGACCGGCTCCGGCAATTCCAGGCCGGCGGTAGCCGCGTTGTAATTTTCCAGATGATCTGGATTTACGACAACGTGAATGCGGCCATTGGCAATACGGGACAAGGCATGAACCGTACGGCGCAGGACCGGCTGACCAGCCAGCAGGCGGTATTGTTTGGGCAAACCACCGCCGAAGCGTTCGCCTCTACCGGCAGAGACAATCAAAATGGCAACCGAGGACATGGGACTCATCGCAGCTGGACGGGCGTTTCTAGCAGAAGCGGGGATCATGTCTGTAGCCGCCAGGTTCTAGGTAAGAGCTGTATTGCATCAGGGTAAATTTGGCAGGAGGCCAGAGAAAGGCCCTTGCACTAGAAACTGCCTAGTTTATGATCAATTTCGAAAATGCCCATTTTGTGAGCAATATGCTGTCTCGACACGCCATAGAGCAAGCGCAACAGACCTACGCCCGCCACATCGCGGCGGCGTTACCGTCTGCGTTGCTCATGGTGAGCCTTGACGATGCGATCATCTACGCCAACCCGGCCGCTGAACAGTTCTTTGGACTGGGTCTTCCCTTATTGCTGAAGCAACCGTTCCATACCCTATTGCCATTTGGCTCGCCGCTATTGCCCCTCCTCGAGCAGGCGCGTGAGCGTGGTGCGACTGTCGGCGAACGGGACCTGGACCTTTCAACCCCAAAGCTCGGCGAGAGACTTGCCGACGTGACCGCGACACCCCTTCCGGAACCTTCGGGTGCGGTCGTGCTGATGCTTCAGGAACGAGGGCTTGCACACCGGCTTGACCGCCAAATCCTGCATCGTGGTGCAGTGCGCTCACTTTCCGGCATGGCGGCAGTTCTGGCCCATGAAATCAAAAACCCTCTCGCAGGTATTCGGGGCGCCGCTCAGCTCCTGGAGGAGGCGGTTCCAGTACAGGAGAGGAACCTTACCGAGCTGATTTGCGCTGAAAGTGATCGGATACGGGGCCTGATTGATCGCATGGAGGCGTTCGGAGACACCCATGTAGCTGCCCAAGACGCCGTCAATATTCATGAGGTCTTGGATCGCGTCCGCAAGGTGGCCACGTCTGGCTTCGCGCGTCACATCAGATTTACCGAGTCGTTTGATCCGTCCTTGCCACCGGTTCTGGGCGACTTCGACAGCCTAGTACAGGCGTTTCTTAACCTTGTGAGAAATGCGTCCGATGCCGTCGCAGACGACGGCGGAGAAATAGTGCTGACGAGCGCCTATCGACCGGGAATGCGGATGCGCGCCGGACCAGGCAGCATCAGTGTCCCGCTCGAAGTGACTGTTCGCGACAATGGTAGCGGTATCCCAGCCGATCTTTTGCCGCACATATTCGATCCCTTTGTGACAACAAAATTAAGGGGTTCCGGGCTTGGCCTCGCCCTGGTTGCCAAAATCATCGGGGACCATGGCGGGGTCATAGAGTGTGACTCCGGACCAGGCCGAACCCAGTTTCGCATTCTTTTACCTAAAGCAGGTGAGCGCCGATGACCAAAGGCCAAGTCCTAGTTGCCGACGACGATTCCGCCATCCGAACCGTGGTTTCTCAGGCCTTGGGACGGGCAGGCTATGACGTCCGAACAACGTCCACCGCTGCCGGCCTTTGGCGCTGGGTGGCTGCCGGCGAGGGCAACGTCGTGATCAGTGATGTCGTGCTTCCGGACGAAAGCGGGTTTGATCTCATTCCCCGCATCAAGCGCAATCGTCCAGAGTTGCCGGTTATTATGATGAGCGCTCAAAACACCATTTTGACAGCGATTACGGCAGCCGAACGCGGCGCATTTGATTACCTACCAAAACCTTTTGATCTCAAAGATTTAATATCTGTTGTTCAAAGAGCACTTGAATTACCGCAGACCCAACGCAGCAGCCTTCCGGAGGAGAGCGCTGAGGAACGGCTACCGCTGATTGGGCGCTCCCCGGCAATGCAGGAGATCTACCGCATCATCGCTCGCCTGACCCAAACGGACTTAACCGTAATGATCACTGGGGAAAGCGGGACAGGAAAAGAGCTGGTCGCGCGTGCACTCCACGATTACGGCAAGCGTCGTAGGGGAAGCTTTGTCGCTGTAAACATGGCGGCAATTCCCAAGGAGCTCGTGGAAAGCGAACTCTTCGGTTATGAGCGCGGAGCCCTTGCTGGCGCCACACACAGGGGAATAGGCCGCTTTGAGCAAGCCGAAGGGGGAACTCTTTTCCTCGACGAAATCGGCGACATGCCCTTGGAGGCCCAGACCCGGTTGCTCAGGGTTTTACAGCAGGGCGAATACACCACGGTCGGTGGACGGCTGGCGATTAGGACCGACGTCCGTATTATTGCCGCGACCAATCGGGATCTACGGCAGCTTATTGCCCAAGGGCTCTTTCGAGAGGATCTTTATTACCGGCTCAATGTGGTGCCCTTGCGCCTTCCGCCCTTGCGGGAACGCGCTGAAGACATCCCGGACCTCGTGCGACACTTCCTCCGCAAGGCCGAAGAGGAAAACTTGCCCACCAAGAGGCTGGATGCGGATGGCCTGGAGCTTTTGAAGCGCTACCGTTGGCCGGGCAATGTCCGAGAGCTCGAAAATGTCATTCGGCGCCTTGCGGTTTTGCATACTGGGGAGACGATCACTGCCGATGCCGTCTCTGGTGAACTGAATGAGCCGGTGCGCCCGCGTGCTGCGGAGGACACGGAGGTTACGACCCTGGCCGAACTTCTGGAGAAGCGGCTGGCTGACGTCTTCGCTGAACATGCGCCACAATTGCCTCCGCCCGGCCTCTACGACCGGGTACTGGTAGAAGTGGAACGGCCGCTCTTCTCCCTGGCACTCGCGGCGACGAGAGGTAACCAGATTAAGGCAGCCCATCTGCTTGGCCTTAACCGCAATACCCTGCGCAAGAAGTTGCGCGAGCTCGGACTGGATGTGGTGAGGGGTGTCAGGAGCGCCTGACTAGGGCGCCTTCCCCCAGCAGGCCTGTTGCGATTGTGGCACGCAGCATTCTTGCAACACGCTGTGTCTTCGCTACACTAGGCCTTCCACTATAGTTTCACGCTGTGGCGTGAATAGGAACTGGATGGCAGCGACCAGCACGATCGAGGGCCCGCGGGGTAAGATTTTAGCCCAGTTGGCGACGGCCTCCCGGCCTTCGTTGATTGCGTTTGCGGTCGCCATCCTAAGCGTCCTGTCTGGCATGGCGACCTACGGGTTGCTCACCGGCCTCATTCCATTCTCGCTGAGTACGGCCGGTCTGATCGCGGTCATGCTCGTCAATTTTGTACTCGTCCTGACATTGGGGGGGCTCATAGCGTGGCGCCTCGCCAAATTGTGGGCGGAACGGCGTTCTGGAATCGCTGGGGCGCGACTGCACGTGCGACTGGTGGCTTTGTTTGCCGCGGTTGCCATTGTCCCGACCATTCTTGTCGCGGTCTTCGCGGCCGTAACACTCAACCTCGGGATGGAAGCATGGTTCTCAACGCGGGTTCAGTCCGCACTGAGCAGTGCCATTCAGGTGGCCGAGGACTATGAGCACGACCACGAAACGGTGATCTCAACTGATGCTGTAGCCACTGCCAATGCGATTGCCCAGGATCAGCAGCTTTACCAGGGAGGTAAGGTCAACACTCCGCTACTGTTCGCCAAACTCCAGGACATTACCAATGACCGTGGGATCTTGGCCTCATACATTCTGAGTTCCAAGGGCAGGATCATTGGTAGCACGATACCCATCCAATCCTCCCAGGCACTCAAAAAGCCTACGCTGCCCTCGCCAGGAAATTTTGCTGAAGCCGCCAAAGGTAAGGTGGTGATCGATGCCAGCAGCAGGTTGGGTATCGAACGGGCCTTGATCCGTTTGCCGATGTTCACCGATGCCTATTTGCTGGTAGTACGGCCGATCGATCCACAGGTTCTGAACTACTTCCAGCGCACGACGGATACTGTTGCCGAATATAACCGGTTGAAGCAAAATCGGGCCGATGTAGAACTAGTATTTGCCTTACTTTACGGAATCGCGTCGCTGCTGATCCTTCTCGTCGCTGTCTGGCTAGGGATTTGGGCTGCGAAAGAACTCGTTGATCCGATTTCGCAACTTATCGGTGCAGCCCAGCGCGTCTCAGAAGGTGACCTGCGAGCTCAGGTTGCTGTGACACATCAAGATGATGAGCTTGGACGGCTTGGACATGCGTTTAACCGGATGACAATGCAGATATCCGCGCAGCGCGATGAGCTCATCGCCGCAAGTCACCAGATTGATGCCCGACGACGCTTTATGGAAGCGGTCCTGACCGGAGTTTCGGCAGGTGTCATAGGCCTCAATTCCGAAGGGCTAATCACGCTTGTTAACCGAGCTGCGGCGCGCCTTCTCAACGCAACACCGGAGGAAATGGAAGGTCATCATTACTCTGAGGCGGTGCCGGAACTTGCAGGACTGATTCGAAGAGCTATGGGCGAACCCGTTGGTCGGGCCAGCGGCGAGGTAGTTGTCAAACGCGCTGGTGCAACACAGACGTTGAGCGTGCAGGTTGACAGCGACTCAGCCGGTGACTTCGTAGCTACCTTCGATGACATAACAGATTTGGTCTCGGCCCAACGAACCGCAGCATGGGCAGATGTAGCTCGCCGCATAGCCCACGAAATCAAAAATCCGCTGACGCCCATTCAGCTATCGGCTGAACGATTGAAGCGTAAATACACGCGCGAGGTGGAAACCGACCCGGAGATCTTCGCGCAGTGCACTGACACCATCATTCGCCAAGTTGGTGACATTGGGCGTATGGTCGATGAATTCTCGTCCTTTGCGCGCATGCCAGCACCCGTAATGGCAACGCAAAATTTCCAGGAACTACTGCAACAATCCGTGTTTTTGCAGCGAGTCGCAAACCCGCAGATCGAGTTCTCGGTAACGGCGCCAGCCGATCCAATCCGCATTGTCTGCGATGGGCGGCTGCTTTCACAGGCGCTCACCAACGTCCTCAAGAATGCGACGGAGGCTATTGGTGCCCGCCTTGCAAAAGGAGAGGAATTTTCTCCCCGTATCGACATCATAGCAAGCGCACTGGACACGCAGCTTCGGTTGCAGATCTCTGATAACGGCATCGGGCTTCCTGCAGAGCACCGCAACAGGCTAACCGAGCCCTACGTAACGACGCGGGCAAAAGGTACAGGGCTCGGTCTTGCCATAGTACGCAAGATAATTGAGGACCACGGTGGCGAAATTGCGCTCAGCGACCGGTCTGATGATGGAGTCGGGGCGCAAGTTAATATCACCCTACCGCTGCAACGACCTTTGGGGCGGGTAGTGGAAATGGAAGGCGAGCATGAGCAAGCACGGATCGCGGATCGCGCCTGAGATTTTGGTTGTCGACGACGAAGAGGACATCCGTGATCTTATTGCGGGGATACTGAAGGATGAGGGGTTTGAGACCCGGGTGGCTGGCGATTCAGATTCGGCGGTGAACGCTGTACGGCAACGCCGTCCACAACTCGTCATCCTCGATATTTGGCTGCAAGGGAGCCGCCTGGACGGAATTCAGATTCTTGACAATCTGAAGCGGGATTACCCAGACTTGCCGATCGTTATGATTTCCGGACACGGCACAATTGAGACAGCCGTCTCTTCGATCAAGAAGGGCGCTTACGATTTCATCGAAAAGCCGTTCAAATCCGATCGGCTTATTCATGTTTGCGAACGGGCACTTGAGTCGGCACGCCTCAAGCGTGAAATCGAAGAACTGAAGCTGCGCGCCGGCGATGACATGGATATGATCGGTCAATCTTCCTCTATGTCGCAACTGCGCCAGACCATTGACAAGATTGCCCCTACCGGTAGTCGGATACTGATCACCGGCCCCTCTGGCTCTGGCAAAGAAATGGTCGCTCGACTGATTCACGCCCACTCTCGAAGAAGCGCGAATGCATTCGTGGCAATCAACTGTGCCACAATGGCGCCCGAACGCATCGAGGTGGAGCTTTTCGGAGAAGAGGGCGGAGACGGCCCGCGTAAGATCGGGTTGTTTGAACTTGCCCATAACGGTACGCTGTTTCTCGACGAAGTCTCCGATATGCCGATGGAAACGCAAGGAAAGATCTTGCGTGTTCTCGTAGAACAAACATTTCAGCGGGTGGGAGGCAACTCGCGCGTTCAGGTTGATGTTCGAGTGGTATCGTCAACAGTGCGAGATCTGCGTTCAGAAATAGTCGCGGGACGGTTCCGGGAGGATCTTTACCACCGACTTAACGTTGTTCCGGTGCGCGTTCCATCACTTGCTGAACGGCGCGATGATATCCCATTGCTCGTGAGTCATTTTATGAAGCGGTTGTCAGTGGGGGGGGGGCTGCCGCTGCGTGATATTGGTGATGACGCTATGGCCGTCCTTCAGGCTCATGACTGGCCAGGTAATGTCCGGCAATTGCGCAATGTCGTGGAGCGTCTTTTGATCCTTGCCAGTGATGATGCCACACAGGCAATTTCGGCGGATCTTCTGCCTGCAGATCTGGGCACGGCTGCGCCATGGAATAATGGTGGCAAGGGTGACCTCGTGATTTCACTTCCCCTGCGCGAGGCCAGAGAGATTTTTGAGCGGGAGTATCTTCTAGCTCAGATCAACCGCTTCGGAGGAAACATCTCACGGACGGCGGCTTTTATCGGGATGGAGCGGTCGGCCTTGCACCGCAAGCTCAAATCGCTTGGCGTTGGTACCAATGGAGGAACAGCGCAGCTCGCTGGCGGGCCCCGCGATCAGCTTGCGAATGCATGAACATGACAAAATCCCGATTTCACGGCTGGCCACAGCGTATGCCGTCGGCGCGCTGGGCATATGTCAATGGCGAATATCTCCCGCATGCGATGGCAGGAGTTCACGTTGAGGACCGCGGCCTGCAATTCGCCGACGCAGTATACGAGGTCTGCGCCATTATCGATCAGCGGCTTATGGATGAAGAAGAGCACCTAGACCGCCTAGAACGTTCATTGCGTGAGCTCGAAATCCCAATGCCAATGGCTCGAGCGCCACTTAGGCTCGTGCTCCGCGAACTGGTTCGCCGCAATGGATTGCAGAATGGCATCATTTATCTTCAGGTAACACGCGGTATCGCTCGCCGCGATCACGCTGCACCTTCGGGACTTCGGCCGACACTCATTCTGACGGCCCGCCCAGTGAACGCCGCCGCACTCGCGAGCCGGCGACAACATGGGGTGATTGCCATCAGCCATCCGGACGAGCGTTGGGCCCGCCGCGATATCAAATCGACAGCCTTGCTCCCTAATACCCTCGCCAAAACAGCGGCTCGCCGACAGGGCGCCTTTGAGGCCATCCTTGTGGACGGGGAGGGGTATGTGACGGAGGGCGCATCAACCAATGTCTGGATCGTGACCAAAGACGGGGAGATTGTAACCCGCAACCTGTCGCATGACATTTTACCTGGGGTAACGCGCAGAGTGATTTTCGACGCCGCGGCCGAAGCGCAAATGCGAATCACCGAGCGCAAATTCACCCTCGAAGAGGCAAAATCGGCGCGGGAAATCTTCCTGACCGCGGCCACTCTAGGCGCAACCGCGGTCGTGGAGCTAGATCGGGTCGCTGTCGGGGAACGCCGCCCGGGCCCGATAAGTCAACGAATTCAATGTCTTTACACGGATCTGGCGCAGCGCAGGTCAGTCCGCTGAGGCCTGCGGCGCATGTAGCCCTTTCGCTTCTGCAGCAAATCACCCTATGCTGGCCTATATTTGCATTGACCCGCTACCTAGCGGGTGAGGCAACAGGCCGGAAAAATGGGCTCACCCATGAGTGAAAAACAACAAAATCTGCAGGACACCTTCCTCAACGCCGTGCGTAAAGCAAAGGCACCTGTCACCATCTTTTTGGTCAACGGGGTAAAACTGCAGGGCAACATTACTTGGTTCGACAATTTTTGCGTTCTACTTCGCCGGGACGGCCAAGTGCAGCTCGTTTACAAGCATGCGATCTCGACCGTCATGCCGCTGGCTCCCATCCAGTTGCAGGAAGCCGAGATCTCCGCACTGGAATCAGCCTGAAGCAGCTTGGTCCACATAACCCATCCCGCGCGCGTCGGGCGATCGTCCTGCATGTAGCCTTCAAGGGCCGCAGCGCCGTAGAGCTAGCTTGGCGAGACACGCAAGCTCGCCTCGAAGAGGCGGTTGGTTTGACCGCTGCAATTGGACTTGTTGTTGCTTCAGCTCAGATCGCAAATATTGCCCGGCCGGTCCCGGCCACGCTGATCGGGAGCGGCAAGTTGGATGAAATTGCCCAAGCCGTGCGTGAGCTCGATCCCGAGGTTGTCATTGTCAACGCCCAATTGACTCCGGTGCAGCAACGCAACCTTGAGCGGGCTTGGCAGACCAAGGTGGTCGATCGTACCGCACTAATCCTGGAGATTTTCGGCGAGCGGGCAAAAACCCGAGAGGGCCGTCTGCAGGTCGAATTGGCACATTTGACCTATCAGCGCAGCCGACTTGTTCGGAGCTGGACCCATCTTGAGCGACAGCGGGGTGGATTTGGCTTTCTTGGGGGCCCAGGTGAAACCCAGATCGAAACCGACCGCCGGCTAATCGGGGAACGTCTGGCCAAGATCCGGAAGGAGCTGGAAAGCGTCAAACGTACGCGCGGCCTGCACCGGGAAGCTCGCAAACGTGTACCATATCCCGTTGTCGCGCTGGTCGGCTACACCAATGCAGGTAAGTCCACACTCTTTAACACACTGACTAAGGCACAGGTGATAGCAGAGAACCTTCTCTTTGCCACACTCGACCCCACCATGCGCGCGATCAAATTACCTGACCGTCGCCAGGTCATTCTGTCCGATACAGTAGGATTTATCTCAGATCTACCTACTGAACTTGTGGCTGCATTCCGCGCAACCCTCGAGGAGGTGCTGGAGGCAAATCTGATCGTGCATGTACGTGATGCCTCACACCGCGAAAGCGAGGCGCAAAAAGCTGATGTACTCAAGGTCCTTTCCGATCTGGGAATTGATGCGGGGGGCGAACGGTTGGTCATTGAGGCCTTGAACAAAATCGATCTGCTACCTGAGGAAGCGCGAGAGGGACTCCTGGCGCAGAACCGGATCAATTCGGATGCCCCCATTGCCATATCAGCGCTTAGTGGCTTAGGCCTTGATATATTGCTTGAACGTATGTCGCTTATACTCGGTAAAGAAAGAATTTTCCTTTTCTTGAACCTTGATGCAGCCGACGGCGAGGGCCTCGCGTGGAGCTATGCGCACGCCCACGTACTCTCACGCCGCGACACTGAAAATGGCCCGCACCTCGAGATTGCTGTAGATCCTTATGAGCTGGAGCGCTTCGCCATGAAGTTTGGAGAAAGGCTAAAAGCAGTGCCGACAACTGTCTGATGTGCAAACCGACGATAAGGTCGGCGCCAGACTGAACTCGGTGGAGGAGCCATTACCCGCTACAGTCTCAACTTGCATGTCCCTAAGTATACCTGATCAGGCGAGAGGGTCACTTTACTCGCTAAGTTTAGCCTGTTGCCAGATTGCTTCCATTTCGGAAAGCTCCGCCTCGTCCAAACGCCGACCTTGCTCGCACAGTGTCCGCTCAATTACTGAGAACCGTCTGATAAATTTGGAATTTGTGCGCCTCAGTGCATCTTCTGGGTCGACCTTCAGATGACGTGCAAGGTTGACAATGACAAATAGCAGGTCACCAATCTCGCCTGCAACTTGTTCGTCGGATGCACCATCGCGACGCGCCACCACGATTTCGTCCGCTTCCTCGCGCACCTTATCGAGCACCCGCTCGGGACTGTCCCAATCAAAACCTACTGTCGCAGCACGCTTTTGCAGCTTCAGCGCGCGCAGGAGCGCGGGCAGGGCGACAGGAACATCATCGAGCAAGCCTTTGCCATTAGGGGATCTTTCCTGACGCTCAAGCGCCTTATGCTCCTCCCAAGCGATTGCCTGCGCTTCAGCGCTTTCGATGCCTGCCACCTGGCCAAATACATGCGGATGGCGTCGTATCATCTTCGTTACGACCGCTTCTACGACATCCGCAAATTTAAAAACGCCAAGTTCCTCGGCCATGCGGGCATGGAATACGGTCTGAAACAGAAGGTCGCCGAGTTCCTCCCTTAATCCCACCCAATCCTTTTCCTCAATCGCCCCAGCGACTTCGTATGCTTCCTCAATAGTGTAAGGTGCGATCGAGGAAAAATTTTGGGCAAGGTCCCAGGGGCAACCGCCATTGGGGTCTCGTAAGCGCGCCATGATGGAGACAAGCGTGGCGATGTCACGGGGGTTATCTGTCATGACCCGGTTGGACCATGAGGTTAGGGGCCAACGCAAGATCACCCAAACCAAACAAGCTAAAGTCCGGCAGCGGCCATCGCCCTGCCTATAAAGGCAAAAATTTTGGCATTGAGCGGCAGACGAGGCGCTACCGCCGGATCGGCCAAGGCGTCCTTCCAGACAGCACCGGCCCGCGAAAGCATCTGCGGGTCGCCATCGGTGAAGCGGTCAATCAGCACTTTCCAGCGACGAGCCAAGTTCACGGCATCATTAGAAGCCGGATCACCCATCTTAGTCAATCGCTTAGCTTCAGCAATTAAAGTGTTCCATTGCTTACTCACCTGGGCCTGGTCATACGCCCTTTGGCCCAAGACGCTGCGCTCAACCCTCGAGAAATGCCGGTCGATGATCGGTTCAAAGATCGCCTCGACCTCGGCATCGCTGAGTTTGGGGGCTCTTGCCGTTTCTCTGCCGAGCTTGACTAGGGCCTCGAGCGACAGCTCATCGCCGTCGTTCAAGCGATCTCGCGCCTTTCGAACCAATTTTAACGCGCCGGCCAAGCGTGCGCGCTCCTTTAGTAGAGCCCGTTCCTGGGCCTCGAGGATCTCGCCAAGAGAGGATCCACGTAAGAGGTCAGCAATACGGGTAAGGCTAAGGCCTAAACCCTTGAGAGCAAGAACCTGATGCAACCGTGCGACCTGTTCCGGGCCGTAGACACGCCAGCCAGAAGCCGTTCGTTGAGGGGAAAGAAGGCCATACCGCTCATATAGCCGCAGGGCCTAGATACTGACACCAAGCAGTTTCCGGATCTCAGCCGGACTGAGGTGGGGGCCAGACACCGGGCTCACGGCTGAAAAGTCTCGCGCATCACGGCGTCAAATTCGCGCCGCTTTAGTGGCCCAAAGGTGAAGGTGAGGGCAAAGCCATCCGGGTCGAGGAGTGTGAAATCACGTGCATTCCAGGGCCGATCACCAATATCATTGAAAAATATCGCGCCGACATTCTTGGCGCGCACTGCCAAGGCGTCAATATCATGCTCAACCATGAAATTGAGCGCTATACCAAGGCCCTTCGTTCCTTGTGATGCCGAAGCTTGGCGCAGCAGTACATCCGCGTAGCGGATCCAGCGCATGTGGGCAAATAGCGGGGCTCTGTCCGGGCCAGGCATCGCAAACACCGTCGTAAACCCTATGGCTTCGTACCAGCTCAGCGAAGCAACCATGTCTGCTACTTCGAGGGTTACGAACAGAGGCATGGGGTAGGTTTCTGGCATGCTCATGACGGACTTTCGGCTCAGCTTCTTTAGACCCTATGAGGCCGGTCCTTGGGGCCGGGGCAATGCCTATTTGTGCACCTTTTGCTGGCTTTAGCACTAGGAGTATTCGTATAAGCTATATTATGAGAACTCACATATAGGTGCGGGAGGTTGCCAGTCGCCGCGCACCTCCCGTAGCTTCGCCGCACGTAGCTCATCACCCGGACTTGACCCGCATGAAATCCGCCTTCGCCACCGCATTTGCCTTGCTGATCACACTGTCAACGCGCGCGATGGCCGCGGACGCAACCGGGCCATTCAAACCGACGTCAGTCAAAAGTACAGGGTTTGTGGTTATCGGTGGACACAGGATCGATTATCAGGCGGTAGCCGGCACGCTGGTGGTCCATGCCAAGGGTTGGAGCAATGCCCCGGCTGCAAAGGCTGACAATAAGGCCGAGACCTCCAACGCCGAGACGTCAATGTTCTACGTCGCTTACTTTCGGCGAGACACCAATTTCGTTCGTCGGCCTATCACATTCATCTTCAACGGTGGCCCTGGCTCATCGAGCGTCTGGCTGCACATGGGCGCGTTTGGTCCCGTGCGCGTAATAACTGCCGACCACACGCACACTCCCGCCGCGCCGTACACGGTTGTCAACAATGGTCAGAGCCTGCTTGATGTCTCAGATCTTGTGTTTGTGGACGCACCAGGTACGGGGTACTCCCGCATAGCCGGTAAGGATGCGGAAAAGCAGTTTTACGGCGTCGATCAGGACATACACGCCTTTGCGGTGTTCATCCGTGAATTCCTGAGCAGATATAACCGGTGGAATTCGCCCAAGTTCCTGATCGGAGAGAGTTACGGAACAATGCGTGCCGCGGGGCTACCGTTGGCACTGGAGCGCGAGGACATTGACCTCAACGGCGTTGGGCTTCTGTCGTGTATTCTTGATTGGGACCTGATGCCGGATAATCCGGAACTTAATCCGTCAGTTGATCTTCCTTATGAAGTAGCCCTTCCCAGCTATGCCGCAACGGCATGGTATCACCACAAATTATCTCCCAAATACAAAGACCTAAATCAGCTTATCCAGAGCGTCGAGCACTTCGCCATGAATGACTATGCATTGGCACTACAAGAGGGCAACAGTCTATCATCGCAGCATCGACTTGCTATTGCCAACCGCCTGTCAGCCTATACTGGATTGTCAGTCTCCTATCTGCTGCGCGCAAATCTACGTATACCGTATGGAGCCTTCCAAAAGTCGCTGCTTGAGAATCAGGACCTTACTACAGGAACTCTCGATACGCGCTTCACTGGACCAACGATGGATCCGCTATCGAAACTTGCCGAATATGATCCGCAAAGTGCCGCTATAAGCTCAGCGTATGTCTCAGCCTTCAATCAATATGTGAGAAGGACGCTACATTACAGGACATCAGAAGCCTATAAGCCAGAAATCCCGATTTACAGCAGCTGGGATTACAAACATAAGCCACCTGGTGCCAACCATCCGCTGATTATGCTTCCCAACGTCTTACCGGATCTGGCTGCCGCCATGAAACGTAACCCAGGTCTGAAAATTTTTGTTAATGGCGGATATTTTGACATTTCAACACCATTCTACGAAGGCTGGTTTGAAACACATCATCTGCAAATTCCGCCAACTTTGCAGAAAAACATCACCTACCGGTATTATCGAACCGGGCACATGATCTATGTTCATGTGCCAGCTCTCAAGGAGCTTCATCACAGTATGGCTGCGTTCATCAAAAGCGCGTCGAAACACTGACATCAGTCCTGGGTCAGTGGCAAACATGTAGAGGCATGCTTTCGATCGACGGCCGTGTCGGGTCAGATGTGCCCGTATCGACTCTACGGGGCATCGGGTAGATCGCCCTGCTACCAGCCCCGACGGTTTACTCACGATGTTAGATTAACCGCCGCGTTGACCGCCATTGCGATGATCGCCGTATTGAAAAAAAACGATACCATAGAATGAGCGAGCGCCGCTCTGCGCAGCCGTGTAGACGCGATTTGTACATCGGATACTTGGAAGGTCATGCCGATCACGAAGGAGAAGTAGATAAAGTCCCAAGTGCCTGGCGTCTCTGTGCCTGGAAATATGAGCCCGTGCGACTCATCAGATGAATTGCCGTTGTGCACGGGCCCGTAAAAGAGATTGGCATAGTGGTATGCCGCAACCGTGTGTAACGTTGCCCAGCCCAAGGGTATGGCTGCAATTGCCAGCACGGATGGCACGGCGCCAAGTGCAGTCTTAAGGCTCAGTACAGAAAATACGGCCGCACAGCTAAAACTGATAGCCAAGAGCACCACCAAGAAAATGAGCGCCATGCCTTCGTCTTCATCCCAGGCCCTCTCCCTGAGTTGCTCTGACGTCATCATTATCGTGGTAACAGTGGTTGCCACGAGATAGCTGGCGAAGAAAACGTCTCCT
>JBMFWV010000024.1:0-42479 GCA_049964915.1 Rhizomicrobium sp. | reverse complement strand
TAGGTTTTGGGAGCGCGAAAGAGAGCGCGGTGTGCGCCTCTGCCGACCGGCGCAGACGGCATCGCGCACCATCTGGCTCGCGCTTGAGGGTCAGCCACGAAACGCAGGCAGCATGAGGGTTTTCTGGACCACGACGGTGAGCGGCGTACCCGGTGGTACGGTGATGGTCGGAGCCACATTGATCGATTTGTGCACCAGCTCCTCGCCGCCCTGATTGGCGCTGGAGATCACGGACTGGCGCAGCGCCTGGGCGAGAAGACTGTTGCCCAGACCAAGACCCTGCTCGGCAGCAATGCCGAGCAGGCTCGATACACTTGCACCCTTGAGCAACATGAAGAGGTGATCATCGACGCCGCCGGTCAGCCCGACATAGCCCGCCTCGTCGCTGGCGGGAAGATGGCCAAGGGCAAGGCTCGTTCCGTTGGGCAGGATGATGCGAGAAAAGACGACGCGCACGCGCGACTGACCATAGGCAATGTGATTGTCATAGCTGCCGATGAGGCGAGCTCCCTGGGGCAGCAGAAGATGGGTCCCGGTGATGCTGTCATAGACGTTTTCGCTGATCTGGGCGAGCACCGGGCCGGACAGATCCGATTTCAGTCCGGTGATGAGACTGGCTGGGATGATCGCCCCGGCAAGCAGGGCATAGTGCGAGGCGTCGTGGCGTCGCCAACCAAAGCGAGGATGATGCGGCACGGAGCCACTTGCCTGTGGTGTTTTGGCCGCGGCGATACTGTCAAAGAAGACGCCGGCATGGGCCGCGCGCAAAGCCTCCTTGGCCCTGCTGCGTGCACCTGGTGACAGAGCAGGTATCGCGGAACGGGGCGCGGCAAAGGAGATCTGCGCTGGTGCGCGCGTTGGAGATTTTTCCTTCTGTGCTAGCGATCGGGTGAGATGGGTGAGCACGTGCCGAATCTGGTCATAGCTTTTGGGCAGCGCGGCGAGTACCCATGGCAAGGTGTGCGGCGCGACGGACCTGGGTTTGTCCGGCGCGTTCAATTCCTCTTTGCCATGGCTGAAGCCGTGGGTGATGAGCAGAAATAGCCCGAAGGCAAGCATTGCTGCGAGCATGAGCACAAGCGCGCCTTTCAGACGGGTGACCGGGCGGGGCGTTGCTCGCAGGCGAAGGTCCGGCGGATCAGAGTTTTGCTCCTCGGCTGCCATGATTAGAACCAGCTGTCAGAGCTCTTGCGCGGGCGGGCGCGGCGATCCTCGCGCAGGATCTCCACGATCCGCTGGGGCGCGCGGCCATAGCGCAGCTCGGCGGCACGGAACAGATGATCGACGATATAGAAGCGCCCCTGGACACGATAATTGACCAGATGCGGATGCCTTTTGCGGCCGAGCACGAACAATGGCGGCGCCTCGCTGTCACCAAGCCGCCGGGAAAACTCGATATAGACCTTGTGGCCATCATCGAAAACGCGCTCTGGCCGCCACGGTGTGTGCGCGCCGCGGATCTCATAGCGAAAATGGAGCCCGCCAAGATGGACATGGGGCACTGCTGCAGCAGGCAAGGGCGTTTGCGCTTTGGCAGCGACAAGTTCGGACGGATAGCGCCAGGACAGCGCCAGCATGGCGGTATGACGGGTGCTGGCCAGCAGCAGATGATAGACATGGCGGCTGGTGAGGATCACAAGATCGGTTTTGAGCCCGGCAGCAAAGGGTTTGATGAGGATATGGACTGCACGGTCTTGGGCTCCGCCACTCGTGGTCTTGCCGATGGTCCAGCGCACCGTGTCGCCCGCGGCAATCGCCGTCACGGTTTCTCCGGGCTGAAGGGCGATATCGCTGACTTCACCGGGCGCCGCATAGAGCCGGTAGAGGGCGTTGGGCAAATAGGGATAGATCGCCTCGGCTTCACGAAAGAACGCGGCACGCGGATTGAGAAGTGCCCGTGCATTGGCGCGGGCCACCGCGCTGCGTGACGGCAGTGGGGGCTTGGGCGGGGCAAGTTTCAGGATTGGGCCAATGATACGCGGAGCGGGCGCGGGCAAAACCCTCTGCGGCGGTGGCGCCTCCAGGCGTCGCGCCAGATGAAAGCGCGAAGCGCTTAAGGGAACGATCCCGGCGCCCGGATCCGCTGCACAGGCGCTGAGCAGGGGCGCGCAGAGCGCCAGCACATAGAATTTTGTGGTCATGGCTTGGCCCTCGAATTGCCCGGTTGCGGTTCCAGATCGCGCGACCAGTGAAGGTCATCGACATAAAGTCCGAGCGGGTTCTTGCGCAGGACATCGAGGGTTCTGGGCGGCCTCAGAACGATGGAGAGGATGGCCGTCCAGTGACTGCGTGCGATGAGGCTGTCATGGGCGAAGTGTTCCTCGACCCAGCGGACCTGAAACGAGGCCCGCGAAATCCGCACTACATCCTTGACCTCGACGGAGACCGTGCGCTCGCCGATATGGGCAAAGGGATTGTGACGTCGCGCATAGATCGACAGCAGCGCCGCGCCATGGCTTGTCACTGTGGCATAGGCATCGAGCCAATTGCGCCGCACCACCACCGGATCGCTCGACAGCGAGCGCACCTCGTCAATGAAGCGGGCGAGGAAGTAACTGATCTGGGCGTCGTTGGGCTGATAGTGCTGTAGTGCCGGCGCCACCGCGACCACACCACCACGTCGGTCGACTTCAACCACAAAGGGTACCACCTGGCTTTGGCCAATAAGCGTCACGAGTCCTGTGCTGAGAAGTGCCGACACCCCCACCGACGCAAGCGCGATCAGTCGCCAGTTGCGGGCCTGCAGGCGTGCCGCACCGATGCGTTCATCCCAAAGCTGGGCCGCCTTCTGGTAAGGCGTCACCGGCTCCGGCGTAGTGCCATAGCGCACCAGGGGGCGACGGAAGATCATGACTCACGAAACCCAAGATCTGGCGCAGCACCCTGTGCCGCGGCATCGCCGGCGCGCAGCGCCTGGCCGAGGGCCGAGAGCTGGGTATGGCGGCGCTGTTGATTGCGCAGCTCGACCGCCCATGACGGCGCCGCAGAGGCAAGCGGCGCTGGCAGCCCCTGGCCTTCGCCACCCATCCGCGGTGCCGCACCGTGGGGGGCAGGAGGCCGGTCAGCTGGCAAGACTGCAGCGGTGCCAGAACTGCTGGCGCCCAGTGTGGTTGCCGCGCGCATCGCGCCAAGGCCCGTTGCCGTGACCGCGCGCAGACCGGCAATGGCAGCACCACCGGCAAACAGCCCGGCCCCTGCAGCGGCACCAATTGTTCCTGCTGCAGCGCCGGCGCCAAGTTGAGGCCCGCCCGACACCAGAGCGCTCGCGATCGTGGGCCCGAAAATGCCGATGCCGAGCAATGCAAGTGACGCGAGCACAAGGCTCATGGCATCGACCAGTGCCGGATCATGGCCATCGAGCGCGGCGGTGAAGCTTGCAAAGAAGTTCGCGCCGATGGCGATGATCACAGCCAGGACCATGACCTTGACACCGCTTGAGACCACATTGCCGAGCACGCGCTCGGCGAGAAAAGCGGTCTTGTTCCACAGTGCGAAGGGCACGAGGACAAAGCCCGCAAGTGTTGTCAGCTTGAATTCGATGATGGTGATGAAGAGCTGCACCGAGAGCACGAAGAAGGCAAGCACGACAATGAACCAGGCGCCCATGAGAACCAAAATGATGATGATGTGGTTGAAGATGGTGGTAAAGCCCATGAGCTTGCCCGCTTCTTGCAGAAGCGGCCAGGCGGCGGTAAAGCCCACCCCGGCGATCTTACCCGGACGCAAGAGGTCCGAGGCAGCAAGGCCATTGCTGGTGGCATCAAGCCCGAGCCTGGCGAACGAGGCATAGATCAGCGCCGACAGGTTTTCGAAGTTGCCGATGATGAAGGCAAAGGCGCCGACATAGAGGACCTTGCGGATCAGCCTTGTCAGCATCTGCGCTTCGCCATCGAGGGTCCAGAAGAGAGCCGCAAGGGTGATGTCGAGCGAGATGAGGAGCGTTGAAAGCTGTGCCACATCTCCGTTCAGCAGTCCAAAGCCGCTGTCGATGTAGCTGATGAAGCTCGCCAGGAACTGATCGATGACATTGAAATTGTTCATCTGCTCTTAGTCCGGCGTATAGGCATTGTTGGTGCCGATGAACTGCGTGAAGTCGGCGGCAGCGGCGGCTTCGTCCTGGGCCTTGCGTGCGGCATTGAGGGCGGTCGCCCGGCCCTCTTCGGCGAGAAGCGCCTCGGTCTGCAGCTGCTGCTTGACGAGAAGGGCGAGGAACTGGTTTCCGGCCTGCTTGGCGGCAAGATTGCCGGTTGCGCTTTGCGATTGGGTTTCCAGCGCGGCAAGGCTGCTGCCGTCACTCTGCACGTTTTCGACGATCTGCGCCTGAAAGGTGAGCGCATCCTTGAACGCCGCCATCGCATCGGACCAGCGCTGCTGGGCATCAGCGCCAAGGGATGCAGCAGTAACCGGCGCGCCATAGCTGTCAGGATAGCTGGCTGCGAGGGCCGCCTCAGTGGCGCTGACCCGAAAGGCAATCGCCTGTGCTGAGGCGAGCAGAGCATTGATGGCTCCAATATCACTTAATAGGGGAGCCAGCGCGGTGTCGCTGATGGACGCAAGATTGCGCTGCATGTTGGCGAGGACCTGGGCCTCGTTTTGCAGCGCCTGCACCTCATTGTTGATTTGCGCGAGACTACGGGCAGCGATCAGGAGGCTCTCATTGTAATTGCTCGCATCAAACACCGGGGTTGCGCTTTGCGCCCACGCCGGAGCGCCCAGCAGAAGGCCGCCCAGAAGCACACAGGCGAACGTCTGGCGCATCACAAGGGCCTCCAGTTCGCGATCAGGGCCTCCGCCCAGTCAAGGCCCTTGGCAGCAAGAAACTGCGCGGCAAAACCTGTCTCGCCGCCCTCATGGAGGAGCCTGTCGATGAGTTTCTGGCTGTGGCCGTCAGAGGCGCCACACAGCGCCTGGGCGATGGGCCCGAGCGCAAGCTCGAACAGCCGGTTGCCCCGCCGTGACTGCAGATAGTACTGACGTTTGGGCACCGCATGGGCGATGAGGGCGATCTGCCGCGCATTGAGTCCGAAACCCGCATAGGCGCTACGCGCTTGGGGTTCCTCAGCGCGGTCATTGGGCAGGAAGATGCGTTGCGGACAGCTTTCGATGATGGCTGGGGCGATCTGGCTGGCCTGAATGTCGGCCAGTGACTGAGTGGCAAAAATGACCGCGACATTCTTCTTGCGCAGCACCTTCAGCCATTCGCGGATGCGGGCCGCAAAAAGCGGGTTGTCGAGAAAGATCCAGGCCTCATCGAGAATGAGAAGGCTGGGACGATCCACAAAGCGGGCTTCGAGACGGTGGAAGATATAGCTGAGAACCGGCTTCACCGCGCCCTCGTCCACCATCAAGGCTTCGGTCTCGAAGCACTGCAGATCGGCAAGGGCAAGACGGTCTTCCGCGCCATCAAGGAGCCGCCCATAAGGCCCCTCGAGCGTATAGGGCAGAAGACCATTCTTCAGAAGATGGGATTGCACCAGGACAGCGAGTCCGGTCAGCGTACGTTCCTCGGCAGGGGCCGAGGCAAGACTGCAGAGGGCAGACCACAAACGCTCCTTGAGCGCAGGATCCAGCGCGATGTGTTCCTGCTCGAGAAGTGCGCCGAGCCAGGCGAAGGCCCAGCTGAGCTCTGTCGGCCGGTCGATATGGCGCAGGGGCTGAAACGACAGCCCCTCTTCGTCGCCCAGGCGATGATGACGACCGCCGGCAGCCAGCACCGCCGCGCGTGCCGAATTGCCCTTGTCGAAGAGATAAACCTGCGCGCCCTCATAACGGCGGAACTGCAGCGCCATCAGCGCCAGCAGCACCGACTTGCCAGCGCCGGTAGGGCCGACAATGAGCAGATGACCGACATCACCCACATGGGTGGAAAAGCGGAACGGCGTGAAGCCACTGGTCTCAGCAACAAAGAGTGGCGGCCCCTTCAGATGGGCATCACCATCAGGACCCGCCCATACCGCCGAAAACGGCACCAGATGGGCAAGATTGAGCGAATGCACGAGCGGCTGGCGCACATTGGCATAGACGTGCCCGGGCAGCGATCCGAGCCAGGCCTCGACCGCGTTCAGGCTTTCACGGATTGCGGTAAAGCCTGCGCCATGCACCACCTGTTCGATGGCGCGCAGCTTGTCGCGGGCGACGTCGCGGTTTCGGTCCATGACCACGATCGAAGTTGTCAGATAGCCGAAGCAGACGTGATCGGCACCCAGTTCCTGCAGGGCAAGATCGGCATCGACGAGTTTGTTGTCGGCATCGCTGTCGATCAGTACGCTGGGCTCGTTATGCACAACCTCACGCAGCAGTGCCGCGATTGATTTGCGCTTGTTGAACCATTGCCTGCGCAGGCGCAGCAGAGCCTTGTTGGCATCGCTCTTGCTCAGGGGCAGGAAGCGGCTCATCCAGCGATAGCCAAAGCCCAGATGATTGAGCCCGTCCAGAAGGCCAGGGCGCGAGCGGTTGGGAAAGCCAAGCAGCGTCAACACGCCGAGATGGGTGTCGCCGAGCATGGGTTCGATGCCACCACTGAGGGGCGTATCGACAAGAAACGCGTCAAGATAGAGCGGGTTTTCGGGAACCGTCAGGTTTTGGCGTTGCGGCGAGATGGTGCGATGCAGGTAGCTGAGCAGGCGCGCATCATCGAAGGCCTCGATCTCCGGCAAGATCGCATGAAGCAGATCAAAGACCTCATCGGTGCGGGCGATGAAGGCTTCAAGCTCCTGGTGCCAGTCACGCCCCTGCCCCGCACTCGGCCTGCGAACAAAGGCCCGTTCGGCGCGCCGCGCCGGATCGATGGGCGGCAGAAAAAGTAGTGTGAGGGTATAGAGGGTCTCAAAATGCTCGCGTCGGCCGCCGCCTGCTCCTGTCGCCGTGCTGTCAGCAAAGGCAGCACGGCGCTCGGCATCGACGAGTGCTGAGGCGGCATCAGGAAAGTGCGAAGATGGATAGCTGGCAGCAGCGAACCGTTCGGCTTCGAAGAACAGGGCCCAGCCCGAACCAAAGCGGCGCAGCACATTGTTGAGACGAGCACAGGCCGCGACGAGTTCGCTCTCGGTGGCACTTTCAAGATCAGGTCCACGAAAGCCGAAGCTGCGCTGAAAGCTGCCGTCCTTGTTGAGGATGACACCGGGAGCAATGAGAAGCGCCCAGGGCAGGTAATCCGCGAGCCTGTCGCCGCGCGGGCGGTATTCGCCGAGGTTCAGCATGAAAGAAAATCCCGATGACGCAAATGGCGCACCAGCACGGGGGCGAAATCGGGATCGCGACGCGCCATAAGGACAGCGAGGGAATGGCCGACGAACCACAGCACCAAGCCAGGCGCAAAGAGCTGAAAGCCAAGGCCCAGGGCAGCAGCAAGGGTGCCGTTCACAATTGCCAGCGCCCGTGGCGCCCCGCCAAGCAGGATGGGCTCGCACAATGAGGGATGCAGAGCGACTTCATATCCATCGCAAGTCATGACACCAGGGCCCCGCCAGCGAACGAAAAGAAAGTCAGGAAGAAGCTCGACGCGGCGAACGCAATGGAAATGCCGAAGACGATCTGGATCATGCGGCGAAAGCCACCAGCAGTTTCGCCAAATGCAAGGGTCAGGCCGGTGACGATGATCACGAGCACCGCAATGATCTTGGCCACCGGACCCTGCACCGAATCGAGGATCTGCTGCAGCGGCTGCTCCCAGGGCATATTGGTGCCGACGGCAAGAGCCGGCGGTGCCCAAACCAGCACGATCATGGTCGTCAGCCAAAACGTTACGCTCGCATAAGGTCTACGCCATGGCATGGCTTGCACTCCCGGGTTGCTGGGCAGAGCTGACGGTGGAAAAGGCATAGGCGCCATCGCCATCAAGACCTGCCAGTTCGATGATGGTCCCAATCCGCCGCTGCCGTCCCCGCCCCTCCATGAACACAACCAGATCGATCGCCTCGGCGATGAGGGCCCGTGGTGAGAGTCTGACGCGCTCCTCGATCAGCTGTTCGAGGCGCAGGAGGGCGGCATTTGCCGAATTAGCATGTACCGTGGCGATGCCACCGGGATGTCCGGTGTTCCAGGCCTTCAACATGTCGAGGGCCTCATCCCCCCTGACCTCGCCAACGATGATGCGGTCCGGCCGCAGGCGCAGTGTCGAGCGCACCAGGCGGGCCAAATCGACATAACCTGCGCGCGTGCGCAATGAGAGGCAGTCGGTGGCTGCGCAGCGAAGCTCGCGCGTGTCTTCGATGAGAACGACGCGCTCGCCGTTTCTGGCAATCTCTGCGAGGAGCGCGTTGGCAAATGTCGTCTTGCCTGAACTTGTGCTTCCGGCAACGAGGATGTTGCGCCTCGCACCGACTGCGTCCGCCAGGAATTGCGCGTGTGCAGAACTCAGAATACCCTCGGCGACGTAGTCGGCAAGGCTATAGAGCCGCGTGGCAGGCTTGCGAATGGCGAAGCAGGGCGCGCTGACCACGGGCGGCAGCAAGCCCTCGAAGCGCTCACCACTTGGCAGCTCGGCGCTGATGATGGGATTTTCGGCGTGGGCCTCGCTTCTGATGTGCGAGGCGATCAGCCTGATGATGCGTTCAGCCTCAGCAGTTGAAAGCCGCATACCGGTGTCGCGCCGGCCCTCGCCCAGCCGCTCGAGTCGGAGCACACCGTCGGGATTGACCATGATCTCAAGTACACAAGGATCGGCCAGGGCCTGACCGATGGTCCCGCCCATGGCAGTCCGCAACATGCTGCCTTGTCGTGCGCGAGATTCGCTGCGGGCATCGTTGATCATGATTGATCCTTTCCGTCCGCCACATGGGCGATCACGACGTCGCGAAAGCTCCTCGCGTGCGCGAGCCGCCGTGCCAACTCCCGCACATAGGACAGAAAGCGCTGGTGGCCGATCGCCCGAGCCGCCTCATCGCCGTCGGCTACCGCGGCCGTAGCGACGAACTCGTAGCGCAGAAAGAGCCCGAAACCTTCCTGCAAGATATGGAGATCGCGCTCCTGGCGCTTCAGCTGGGAAGAGATCTGATCAAGACGCACCCGCAGGCGTTCATCGAGATCGCGGCCGGCGCGATGATCGAGATAGGCGCGCAGCGCATCTTCGAGAATGGCGGATTTGCTCACGCCGGGCTTTTGCGCAAGCGCAGCAAGTTCTTCGGCAAGTGCCGCATCGAGCCGAATGCGAAGCTCCGTCTTCATCACTTGCGCTCCTCATTCTGCGAGCTTTCAGGCTCGGCACCGGGCTTCTGCTCTGCCTCGTCAAGCGCGGTAACAAAGTTGAAGAAGTCTCCTGGCGGCGGGCCAGGTGTGGTCAACGGCGCCGCGCCGCTATCGTTGCTACCGGAGGGAGGAGCGGCACGGAGCCTGGTGGGCGGACGCTGAGGGAGGTCCTGCTGCCAGTCATGGCTGCGTCCCGAGCCGCGCTCGGCCTCAAGCTCAAGGCTTGGCGCCGGGAAGAGCCGGGTAAGGAAGTTCCTGTCCTGGTAGTAGCGCAGTTTGCGCGCGCGGATGGGTGGCAGGCCACTGACCATGATGAGGGCATCGCCAGGCGGCAATTGCATGATTTCGCCTGGCGTAAGAAGCGGACGCGGGGTTTGCTGGCGTGAGACCGAGACATGGGCGAGCCAGGGCGCAAGGCGGTGGCCGGCATAATTGTGCTGGGCATGAAGTTCGGTTGCAGTGCCAAGAGCGTCGGAAATCCGTTTGGCGGTACGCTCGTCATTGCTGCTGAAGGCGATGCGCACATGACAATTGTCCAGGATCGCATTGTTGTCACCATAGGCTTTGGCGATCTGGTTGAGCGACTGGGCGATGAGATAAGCGCGGATGCCATAGCCGGCCATGAAGGCAAGTGCGGTCTCGAAGAAGTCCAGACGACCCAGAGCCGCAAACTCGTCGAGCATCATCAACAGTTGATGGCGTCGCCCGGCTTTGGCATCACCTTCAAGTTTCTCGGTCAGTCGCCGGCCGATCTGGTTGAGGATAAGACGGACCAACGGTTTGGTACGCGAGATGTCCGAAGGCGGGATGACGAAGTAGAGCGAGATTGGCCTTTCGGCTTCGACCAGATCGAGGATGCGCCAATCACAGGCCTCGGTCGCCGCTGCGACCGTAGGATCACGATAAAGGCCAAGAAAGGAAAGCGCGGTCGACAGTACTCCGGAGCGTTCGTTTTCTGCCTTGTTGAGCAGCTCGCGGGCCGCCGAGGCCACCACCGGATGGACCTGGGCACGCTCCGTGGTTCCCAGATGATTGCTCTGCATCATCGCCCGCAAGGTTTCTTCGAACGAGCGCCTGGGATCGGAGAGAAAATTGGCGACGCCGGCGAGGGTCTTATCCGGTTCGACATAGAGCACATGCAGGATGGTGCCTACGAGGAGTGAGTGGCTCGTCTTTTCCCAGTGATTGCGACGCTCCAGAGCACCTTCAGGATCAACCAGAATATCGGCGATGTTCTGGACATCGCGAATTTCGTGCGGACCCTTGCGCACCTCAAAGAGCGGATTGTAGCGGGCGGAACGCGCATCTGTCGGGTTGAAAAGCAGACAGTCGGAGAAGGAAGCCCGCCAGCCAGCGGTCAGCTGCCAGTTTTCTCCCTTCACGTCGTGGATCACGGCACTGCCGGTCCATGACAAGAGCGTGGGGATGACAAGCCCGACACCCTTTCCCGAGCGCGTGGGAGCAAAGGCCATGACATGCTCGGGACCACTGTGGCGCAGATAGCGCCCCTCAAAGCCGCCGAGTATCACACCCTTGGCACGGAAAAGACCCGCCTTCCGGATTTCGGAGCGACGCGCCCAGCGTGATGAGCCATAGGTGGTAACCATGCCCACCTGGCGACCGCGCCAGAGGGCGCAGGCCACCGCGCCAACAAAGGCAAGTACACCGCTTAGAGCGGCAATTTCTCCGCCCTCATCAAACACCTGTGGTGCGTAGCTGCCATAGTCCCACCACCACAGAAATAATTTCCCCGGCGCGTAGACGGGCACGCCCAGAAGCTCAAACCAGGGGCGCCCCAGCCGTGGGGAAAAGCCGAACTTCGCCGCAACGAATTCCGTGGCGAGCCACAGCCCCAGGATGACGACGCCAGGGACCAGAAGGCTCTGCGCAAAATGGATCCGGGAAGCCGGCATGAGTACCCATACAGCTGAGGTTCAGGATGCAGGCAGAGCCTGCCAGCAGCGGGCCAGAGCGCCTATGACCCTCTTGCACACTCTTGATGGCTTATGTGGTCGAGAACGTTTGCCCGTGTCGGACACATCTCTGCGCAGTCGTGGGCTGTGCATGGCGCCAACCAGCTTTGGCTGGCGACGGGAAAATGCTATGACCTGCATTGAAGCAAAATCGACTGAGGACTCTCAGGTCGCCGCGGCACAGCACGCTGGACTTTGATGCGGAATCTACCGTCGGAAGTATCCAGACAGAACGACGGCATGGCAGACGAGAAGAGAGAAGAGCATGAGCGACGGCGCGACGGATTTTCCTCTCGACGGCCATTGCGATCCGCGCTTTGCGCGCGTTCGGGAGGCGTTTGCCGAGAACTTCGCAACCCGAGGCGAGCCGGGCGCTGCGGTCTGCGTTGCGGTTAAAGGCAGCAACGTGGTCGATCTGTGGGGCGGCTATGCCGATACCGCAAATGCCAGACCGTGGGCGCGCGATACGCTGGTAAACGTGTTCTCGGTGGGCAAGGCCCTGTGCGCCATCGCCGCGGCGCGCGTGGTCGAGCAGGGGCTCGCCGATCTCGATGCCCCGGTGGTGGAGCTGTGGCCAGAGTTTGCGCCTGAGGGCAAGGAGGTGATCACACTCCGCCAACTGCTGTCGCATCAAGGCGGACTGCCGGCCATCGCCGAGCCGCTGCCCGATGGTGCCGCACTGCAATGGCAGACGATCATCCACGCGCTCGAACGCCAGACGCCATGGTGGCGGCCCGGCGAAGGGTTTGGCTATCACGTCAACACCTTTGGCTTTCTGATCGGCGAGGTGGTGTACCGTGCCAGCGGCAAAACACTGGGCGCCCTGATCCGCGAAGAGGTCGCCGGCCCGCTTGGTGCTGATATCCATGTCGGCCTGGCACGCGAGCACCATGCACGCGTGGCGGACTATCGCTGGCCCACGGGCTCCGCACTTGCGCCGCCGCCATCCGAGGCCGGTGATGTCGCGCAGATGCGCTGGAAGGCCTACTGGAATCCGCCCGGATTTTCCGGCGCCCATTGGATCAATACGCCGCAGTGGCGCCTTGCCGAACTACCGTCCACCAATGGCCACGGTAATGCCAGAAGCGTCGCACGGATCTATGCGGCACTGGCCAGAGGCGGCACCATCGACGGCGTGCGCGTCCTGGGCGACACGATTCTTCGCGAAGCCACGCGCGAGCATGTGCGAGGGCACGATCTGGTCACCGAACACCCGGCCCGCTTTGGCCTTGGCTTCCAGCTCACGCAGCCCGAGCGGCCGCTGGGCGCGGGTGCGCGGAACTTCGGTCATTTCGGCGCCGGCGGTTCGCTTGGCTTTTGCGATCCCGATGCAGAGCTTGCCTTCGGTTATGTGACCAATGACATGGGTCCGCGCTGGCAGAACCCGCGCAACCGCGCGCTGATGGAAGCAGTGTATGCGTGTCTGTAGGAAGGGCGCCGTGTGATGGGCGGCTTCGCTTACCTCTCCACAATAGGTAGTGAAATGATCCGGTCCTTCGCCTGCTAGTGCCGTGCTCCTATCGCATTCTCTTCTGCTCGGGCGAGGCAGGGCGGTGAAAGAGACCACGGCGGCCGGCGCGTTCAAGCCCGAGGGGCCGGAGGTGCTGGCCACCGTCTGTCTCTGACGGGGCGATCAGCACTTGCTATTTTTTACAATCGACGTCGTCTCAGTACCTGGCCGCTGCAAAGGCGCGATTCAACAATAGGGCGAGCCGTACTCCTGCCTTCTGCAACTGGCGGGCGGCAATGGGAGCATAGTGGCGTGCATAATTGCGCGGCAGGATGAGAGGTGCATAGCGGTAGGAGCGGCCGTGCAGGAGTGGATAGATGTCGTGGCTGGCGATGGCAAAGGAGCCATTGGCCCACACCACCGGGTTACCCTGCTGCCAGCGCGAGCGTTCGCGAGGGGTAATGTCCGCCTCAAGACGCAGGGCAACGCGGGCAGGACTACGCCCGAGCGCTCTGACCACGCTATCATCCCAGACCGCATGCAGATTGGTGTGGCGCCTGTTGAGCACAACATGCACCTCATTGCCACCACGATCGTGATCATTGGCGGCGTGCAGAGGCTGGTGCTCGTCTGCCACAAAATGAATGAGGAAGCGTAGCGCCTGTGCCCGCACGGCATTCGTCAGTCTGCGATCGGCGATGCGCCGTGTGTCACGGAGGATCTGCGCCACCACGCAGTTGCCATGCGGGCAATCGCGAGCGGCCACATATCCTGAACTACCGAGGGGAATATCGACGTAATGCCAGGACGCAGTGTGCGGCCGCTCACGGCGGATCTCATCGGCCCAGGTCGAGACCCGAACCATAGCTTCCGGCAGGGGGCCGCCCAGAAGATGGGAGACCTCTCTTTGGGTTTGCGGCGCAAGCTCGCTCGCGGCAATGAATGCGACAATGCGGTGGCCCTCGGCTCCCCAGGCCAACGCCGGGGTCATTCGCGAAAAGAGGCTGATGGCAAGGATGATAGCCGCTGTCAAAATGCGCATGGCTGGTTCTCCGGTTCTAGCGGGTGCTCGCAGGCGGGCGCACCCGCTTCGTACCCAATCAAAAATTCGTGTCATTTCTATCTCGCCGCACGCCGTCTTGCCGTCTTGCACTAATTCCCCGTTCAAGTCCGCCCCAGAGCGGCCCACATGAGGGCTGCAAGCCCAAGCTGATGACCGGAGTATTTTCTGGCGCGGCAGGGCGCAAGTGGGCGTAAGCCCCATGCCCCGGCTCAACCGCATCACGCAGCTTGCGGCCAAAGCCACCATGGCTCAACGCAAGACCAAGGACAGCCTTTTGCACGGGCCAGCATGGCGCTTCCATTGTCATCGCCTGGGTCAGCGGCACCTCGGACAGAACCCTGACATCGACCGGATAAAGGCGGGCCTGCGCCCGCGCAAGGCGTGTGATACGGGCAAGGAAATCCTTCTCCAGCTGCCACAGTCCAGGGGCAAGTTCTTTAAGACCAAGCTGCGCATCGAGCATCAGAAGCCGCTGCAGATGACGTTCCCCCTCCCCTGGTACAAGTGCGGGATCATAGGCCTGGTGATAGGCAAGGCTGTAGTATCCGTCATGACGTTGTGCGACCGCGGCGATGGTGTGATCGGTGGGGTCTGGCGTGCGCGGGCGTGGCGTCACTACCAAGACAGCCTCCTGCGGCACCGACAAGGGTGCAAGAAAGCCCAGATCCACAAAATAACTGCGACCGTCATGACCGTCGACAACGAGAAAATTTCGACCGTCCTTCCCACGCCCCTGCCCCAGCATGCAGCCCACCAAAGCCTCACGTCCCGCTGCAAGAGGATCAAATATGGCCCGCTCGCGGGCGGTACGAACCAGTGCATGGCGCGTGATCTCACTCTGAAGGATGCCAAGGCGGACGCCGCGAACTGCGAGCGCCTCAAGCGTGGGGCTCGCGTGGGCCAGCAATTGCCAGCGCCCGCCGCGCAGTTCTTCGGCCAGTCCGAGTGCTTTTAAAGTCTGCAGCCGCGCCGCCAACAGGCTGTGATGGAAGCTGTCAAAGCCCCTGCCGGCAAGAACGAGATGCCCATGGGCATCGGCCAGTGTTGTCAGGCGGCTCTCAAATGCAGTGGGAGCCTGCTTTTGGGTTTCCGCGAAGAGCTGCTGGCGGGGGTCCACGCCATCGGGTGGCCCCAGATCAAGCTGTACAATCTTGGCCGCGCGATGGCTCATGCCTTGACGCAGATAATCGCGCGCAATGCGCAGCGCCTGGCCACAGTCATCGATCCCGCGCAGGACGACATGGGTATGAGGAAAGCCCGTGTTGTAGTGATCGGCCGCGACCCACTCAAGCTTGCTGCCAAGATCAAGTTCCATCTCCCCGAGCAGGCGACGGGTCAAGTGCCGCAAGCTCGGATATTCCCAACCATGTTCAACCGCCACCACGATCCGGAACTGGTGGGAATCGGAACGGGAGCGTTCGAGAAAGCCGCGGCCGTCAGCCCTCTCCTGCTGTCCGTCATAAAGCGTACCACGCAGCGTATCGCGACCTACGCCATCGCGCTGCAGATAACGCAGATGCTGTTGGGCGGCCGGCAATCTTCCCTTCACGCGCACAATCCGGGGCGCCACGCGCACCACGCGCTGAAATTTCTGTGGCTCACCGAGTGCAAGCACCCTTGCGGTACCCGCCCCACGCCCACGGCCTGCATAAGCACGTCCCTTATGGAAAAAGCCGCCCATGCGTGCAACTTCACGCAGGACGAGATTGAGATGACGCTGCCCATCGCCGGCAAAAAGGGACCGACGCAGGGCCACTTCGGGAACCATGTCATCATCGTCCATGCCTAAGGCCCTTCTGCACCCCGCGCCTGTTGATTGCTCCGTGCGTCAGGGACGCGGACAGGCCTGGCGAAAAGCCGCGCTCCATCGGAGGCAGCGACAAAGAGACTGCGCGCCATCTCCGGTTTGAGTGGCACCATCAGCGCTGGGGCCCCGGCGAGAATGCGAAGGACGTGCAGGACATAGTCTCGGGTCTGCCGCGATAGCGGCTTACCGTGCACGACAAAATCTTCCACACGCCTTGGTCCGGCTACATAGGCGGAAAAAAGCAGCGGAAAACCGAAGCGCAGATAACAGCGGTAGAGATAGGCGGTGCCGGCGAGGATGTTGTCCCGCGGCGCAAAGGGATCAGCAGGTACGCCGTAGCGCAACGCCATCGCCCTAAAGGTCGGGGGCATCAGCTGCATCACACCCATGGCACCTGTGGTCGAGACGATTGGGGCACCGTCTAGCCGAAGATGACCACCTGATTCCGTCTCGATCACCGCACAGATCCAGGAGCGGGGAAGCGCAAAGCGCTCCGCCGCGCGGGAAATGTCGGCACTGAAGCGCTGACGGCAGGGCGTCCTCGCGCCATGGCCAAAGCAGAGCGCGCAGATCAGAAGAGGACTCAGCGCAGCCATAGGGGCACCAGCCTGCCGATGATTGCGGCGCGGCGAACAGGACCGAAATAGCGGCTGTCGAAGGAATATCGCTTGTGCGCCATGAGCAGAAACACGTCCTGATCACCAAGGCGCTGGCACCCCTGCCAGTGCGGCAGAGGCCGGTTTCGACTATCGACAAAAAGGCGGGTGGTAAGGAGCTGCCCGTTGCGCCAGAGCGTCTGGCCATAAGCGCAGATCTGATCGCCGGAAAGCCCCGCAATGCGTTTGACCACAGGAAGCCCCAGGGGCAGATAGCCACGACGTGCGGCCAGTCGCGCGGTCAGGGGTGGCAGCTTGGCGAGAACCAGTTCACCACGAAACAGGACTTGGACCGGCCGCACGGCATAAAGCCCGATCGGCGCACTCGCTGTTGCATTCCAGATTAGGTGGGGCGGACGCGGTCCTCCCGTGATTACTGCGGCGATGGCCAAACCCGCAAACACGAGCATGAGCGCAGTCCGCTGCCACTGCGCCGTCAGCAGCATCGCTTGGCCGACCAGTCGTCGAGTTCGTCGATGTGATAAAAGACATGGCGGCCGTGGCGCCGGCATTTGGGACCTTGCTGACGAATGCGCATCTTGACGAGCGTGTGGGGCCTTAGGCCCAGATAGAAGGCCGCCTCCTTGGTTGAGAGGAAGGGGCTACCGCGTTTTGCCAGTTGTGCCCGCTGGCTGGCGTCCTCGGCGACAATCATGGAGTCCATGCAACACCTCACTCGGTTTGGTTGGGGGCCAAATGGGGTGGCTTGCGTTCACCCCTGCCGGCCACAAGGCTAGGAGAGGGATGCGCCATCGGTGAGGGGCGTTTTTTGATTTCACAAATTCGCCGGAGAGCCAGGCCCCCTTCGCCTTAGGAGCGGCGTCCAGAAACACCTGTCGCAGGCAAAAGGAACTTATAGGCCTCTGTTTCGAGGACCACCGCAAGACGCTCAAGCATGTCGATCGTGGGACTATAGAGACCGCGTTCGAGGGCACTGACATAGGTGCGATCGATGTCCGCCTCATGGGCCAGCGTCTCCTGTGAGAGGCCACAGGCCAGACGGCGCTGCCGCAGATTGGCAGCGAAGATCGCGCGCAACTCCATTCTCGAAAACTAGCCTCCTTGATGAGTTTTTTACCACGGAGTATACTCTTCATATCTAGGATCACAGTATGACTGCAGTTCGACGCTGACGTCTGAAGCCGCCGCTGCGCAGGAGATTTCAATGCATAGCCCATCTTCAAACCCCGACAATCATGACGGCATTGGGTGGCTCCTATGGTCTGACGCCGTCACGCGATATGATGAGGCCCATCTTTTTACGTATGCGCGGCTTCTGGATGCGGCTGCGGCCGGAGCGAGCCCCAGCCAGATGATCGAAAATATTCTGGGTCTGGATCCCCGTCACGCGGCATCTGAGGCGCAGCTCAGCCTTCACCTCAAGCGCGCGCAATGGATACGAACGACGGGTTACAGCCAGCTTCTGTCGGAGTAAGGCTGCGCCCTCGCGCCTCACGTGCAGACAGATACGCTGTCTCTATAGGCTGCGCAGATGCAGTGTGAATGCGGCGCCACCGCCTGGAGATTCACTCAGCGTGACGGAACCTCCGTGGAGGCTGGCAATCTGCTGCACCAAAGTCAGCCCTACCCCCGTACCCTGCTGCTTCGTGGTAAAGAAGGGCACAAAAATCTGTTCGTGCAGCTCCGCGGGAATACCTGGACCGTTGTCGCGAACACGGATCGCGACATCACCGCCAGCTAGTGCCTCGGCCGTCAGCTGGATTTCTGCATCAAGGCGTTCGGCCAGCGCCTCCATGGCATTGCGCAGGAGATTGATCAGGGCCTGATCCAGCAGTTCCGGATCGACTCTGAGCCGGAGCGTTTGCGGCCTGCAGTCATATTCAAAGCGGATACCCCGCGCCGTCATTTCAGGGCCAAGAAGCCGCTCAATGCGGGCGAAGACGCGCACGAGAAGCGTATCTTCAGGACGTGCGATCATACGCTGGGTAAGACGACGATGGTTCTGCACAAAGTGCAGAAGCCCTTCGCTACGCCGGGCCACGGCGTCGAGCGCTTCGATGGCATCATCGAGCTCCCTAGCTGGCTCGCCATCCATCTGACGCTGGGACTGGGCCACAATGACAAGTTCCCGGGCAGTCTGCGACAGGGACGAGATTGGTGTCAGAGAATTCATCACTTCATGGGCGATGGTGCGAATAAGGCGATGCCAGGCATCAAGCTGCTGAGCACTGAGTTCATCGCCGATATTTTGCAGCGAGATGAGCGTACGATGCTCCCCCCGCGACCAGAAGCTGGTCGCGACCGTCTTGACGACAATCGTGCTGGGCCCCCGTTTCAGCTGCAGGAGCTGGCGCCCGCCAACCTTCAGCTGCTCAAGCCCGGTGCGAAATTCAGCGCCGTAACGGGCAAGATCGAGCGTCGTGTTGCCCGGCAACTCGAACATCTGCCTGGCTGCGGTGTTGAGGGGGAGATAACGACCATCAGCCTCGCGAGCGATCAATGCCACTGGCACGTGGGCCAGCATCGCCGCGAGATAGCGGCTCATCTCCTCGTGTTCGCTACGTCCCTTACGCAGACGTTCCATCACTCGGCCCATCGCGGTTCCAAGCTCGCGATAGGGTGGAAGACGGGAAATGCCGGTGAAGCTCTGCGTGGTGTCGTCGTAGGCGATGGCATCCAGAAAACGTGCAATTTCGCGATTGGTGCGGGTCAAGCTATGCGTGATCTCGCCAAACTGGGCCATGATCAGCGCGAGCAGCAGGGCCTCAACCACATACCAATTGGTATTGATCAGCGCGTAGGCAAGCAGCGAAAGGCTGAGAAGAAGAAGCAGGCTGCGCAGCATCAGGCCTGCTGAAAGCCGCTCAGAGACCATATTTTTCCATCCGCCGATAAAGCGAGGCTCGGGTCAGACCCAGCGCCTGAGCGGCGTGGCTGATATTGCCTTGATGCTGTTCGAGTGCCCGTTTCACGGCATCACGCTCAATGGTATCGAGATCAAGTGCAGCCGAACGACCTGCCACAGTCATTGGCACCGTCGCCGGAAGGGCAAAATCCGCCTCTTCAAGCGCCGCACCTCGTGACAGGATCACCGCGCGTTCGACAGCGTGGCGCAAGGCGCGGACATTGCCCGGCCAGTCATGAGCGGCGAGCGCTGCCAGGGCCGCAGCCGTAACTGGTTTGCGCGCCATATTGTATTTCTGGGTATAAAAGGCGACGTAATGCTCAACCAACGGCGCAATGTCCTCTTTACGGGCGCGTAAGGGCGGCAGATCGATGGTGACAGTGTTGATCCGCCAGAGCAGATCGGCGCGAAACAGATTGCCATCAAGCAATCGGCTCATGGGCTGGTTGGTAGCGCAGATGACCCGCACATCGATGGCCTCAGCCCGCTCGCTTCCCACCGGCACCACTTCACGGCGCTCCAGAACCGAGAGCAGCTTGGACTGCAGGTGCAGGGGAACATTGCCGATTTCGTCGAGAAACAGAGTACCACCGCTGGCCGCACGAAAGCGGCCGACACGATCCTCCTTGGCATCGGTGAAGGCGCCACGACGATGGCCGAAGAGTTCGGATTCGAAAAGCTGTGGCGAAATCGTACCGAGATCGACACGTACGAAGGCCTCTTCCGCACGCTGTGAACGACGATGTAGCTCCCGCGCCACAAGTTCCTTGCCGGTGCCGTTTTCACCCAGGATGAGGACATTCGCGTCGGTGGGCGCAGCCCGATCGATTAGATCAAAAATCGCACGCATGGCATGGCTCGTGCCGATCATGTCACCGCCACTGCCGCTCGCCGCGATGAGCCCCCTGTGGCGGGTGCGAGCCTCGCGCGCAGCAAGCCTGGCCCGGCGCAGATTTGCCGCCGCCATCAACGTGGCGACGAGACGCTCATTGCTCCAGGGTTTGGTGATGAAGTCGGCTGCACCCTGCTTCATCGCTTCAACGGCAAGTTCGAGTTCGCCATGGGCGGTGATCAGCACCACCACAGCATCCGGATCAACCGCCAGGACCTCGCCCATGAGGCCGAGGCCTTCCCGGCCATTGTCGGCGCCGGCGCGAAAATTCATGTCGAGCAAAATGACGTCAAACCCGCCGCTTTTGACCTTGGGGAGGAGATCGGCCGGAACACGCAAGGTCTCGACCCCGGCAAAATGGCGCTTGAGGGCGAGCCGGGCGGCCAGGAGCACATCTTCCGCATCATCGAGCACGAGAATGCGGGCAGGGCTGACAAGAGACGACATCTACTGTCCATATCCGGACACTCGAGCGCTAACTGTACGCAGGCGGACAGTTCTCGACAAGATGCCCCCGCACAAATGGCTGATCCCATGGCAGTTTCGGCCTGGCATGGGGTTTGCTTAGGCAAAGTCGGTGACCCATTCCACATTTGTGCATGAGCCGAATTTCGCTGGTTCCGCGTTCCTCCTCTCAGCCCCCCGAGTCTGGTTCGGGCATGGATCGGCCAATCGCGCCGCCGCCCTGGTGGCGACGCTACGGCCCCTATGCCGCGGCCGCACTGGTGCTGTTTGTACTTGGCGCCTGGCTCCTCTCCGGCCCCAGCGGACGCATCTACCGCGTACCAGTAGACCGGCTGACGATTTCGACGGTCACCCGTGGCCCCTTTGAGGATTATGCCGCGGTTCGGGCCAATGTTGCCCCCCTCATCACGGACTACCTCACCACCGAACAAAGCGGCACGGTCAAGCAGGTGCTCGTGGAAGACGGCGCCGAGGTCAAGGCCGGTGAGGCTCTCATCGTCCTCTCAAGCCCGCAGCTCGAACTCAGCGTCATCAATCGCGAGGCTGACACGGCCCGTCAGATCAGTGAACTCGAGAACACCGAGCTCGAACTCGAGCAGACACGATTTCAGTATCAGAAAGACCTTCTCAACATTCAGTACCAGATTCAGAAGCTGCAGGGACAACTCGCGCGCGATCGCCGACTGGCCGCAGCCAACGCCATTCCGCAGGTCACCTTCGACAAGGACAAGGAAAAATATCAATACGAACGCAAACTGCGCGATGCGACCATCGCTTCGCACCGAAACGAGCAGGCCATTCGCGCCCGTCAGCTCGCCCAGCTGCAGGCAACCCTCAAGGAACTACATGCCAGCCTGATCGCAGCCCGGGCCAGCCTTGACGACCTCACCCTGCGCGCACCCATGGATGGCCAACTCAGCGCCCTCAATGCCGAGGTCGGCGAGGCCAAGGCCCAGGGCGCAGTTCTGGGTCAGGTTGATTCACAAAACCGCTTCAAGCTGACGGCGCTGGTCGATGAATTCTATCTTGGCCGCGTTACCCTCGGCCAGTTCGCCCTCTTTCGCCTCGGTGGCCGCAATTACCGCGCCAAGGTGGCCAAGATCTATCCCCAGGTCACCAATGGTACCTTCCGGATCGACATGACCTTCCTTGGCAATGCCCCCTCGGGCATTCATGCCGGCCAGGCGATCGACATCAAGCTGGAACTCGGCGGCGCCAGGATCGCCAACATGTTGCCCAATGGTCCCTTCTACCAGGACACGGGTGGCAACTGGGTGTTTGTGCTCACCCCCTCAGGCGACAGCGCAATCCGTCGCAATGTCCGGCTCGGCGCCCGCAATCCGGATGATGTCGAAGTCTTAAGCGGCTTGAAGCCCGGCGAGCGGGTGATCACCTCAAGCTATGAGGCCTATGCCCATATGGATCGGGTCGAGTTTGAAGCGGCCTCAAACAATAACGATCGGCAATAAGGAGTTACCATGATCACGCTAAAGCATGTCAGCAAGGTCTACCGCACCAGCGAGGTGGAAACCACCGCCCTCAGGGATATTGATCTTCACGTTGCCGCCGGCGAATTCGTTGCCGTCATGGGTCCCTCCGGCTGCGGAAAGTCGACCTTTCTCAACATCGTTGGCATGCTCGATGCCCCGAGCCACGGCGAATACATCTTCGACGGCGTCAATATCGCCGGCTACAGCGAGAGCCAGCTCACCGAACTGCGCAAGAACGCCCTCGGTTTCGTTTTTCAGAGCTTCAACCTCATCGACGAACTCAACGTCTTCGAGAATGTCGAGCTGGCGCTGCTTTATCACCGTGATGTGAGCAGTCAGGAGCGCAAGACACGGGTCAAGGAAGCCCTCGAACGGGTCAAGATCGGGCACCGTGCCAAGCACATGCCCCAGCAGCTCTCCGGCGGTCAGCAGCAGCGTGTGGCCATTGCCCGCGCCGTCGTGGCCCGGCCCAAACTCATTCTCGCCGACGAACCCACCGGGAACCTGGACACTACCAATGGTGAGGAGGTGATGCAGCTGCTCACCGAGCTCAATGAGGCAGGAACGACCGTCGTCATGGTCACTCATTCCCACGCCCATGCCGAATACGCGCACCGCATCGTCAACATGCTCGATGGGTCGATCATCACCGAGCAGACACGCCAATTCGCCTAACAGGAACCGCATGTTTCGCAATTACCTCCTCGTCGCCTTGCGCAATGCGAGCCGCAACAAACTTTACAGCCTCATCACCATTGGCGGACTTACCCTGGCACTCAGTTGCGCCATCTTCATCATGATGTTTGTCTCTGACGAACTTTCCTATGACCGCTTCATTCCCGATATGCGCGATGTCTATCGGGTGGACTTCGGCTTTGCCCTTCCTGGACGCGACATACAGCGAAGCGCCAACACCATGTTCATCCTCGGCCCCACAATGAAGGCCGAAATCCCGCAGGTCATCGCTTATACCCACATCAATCCGGTCAATCTTACCGTCAAGACCGAACACCGTCTGTTCGCCATGGACGCGGATGTTGTCGATCCCAATTTCTTCCAGGTCATCCACCTGCATTTGCTTGCGGGAACCCCTTCGCGTGTGTTCGCTCAGCCCGATTCCGTCGTCCTGTCCCAAAGAGTTGCAACCAAACTGTTCGGACAGAACCAGGCCCTAGGCAGGATACTCGTCATCAATGGCAAGCATCCGATGACCGTCACCGGAATAGTGCAAAACCTCCCGCACAATTCTCAGCTTGTCGCCAGCATAATCTTTCCCAACACCTCCAAGGCCGACCCTACCAATGCCTACGTCAAGGATCATTGGGAAACCGTTGGCCCCCTTCTGTACGTCAAGCTCGCCCGCGGAAGTCGACCCGGACACATTGTCCAGCTCATGCGACAAATCCTGAACCGTAATGTGAACGCCTCGGACTTCGGCGCCAATATACCTGGCAGCCAGCTGATACAGCCCCATTTGACCCGCTTTTATCGCGTCCACCTGAGCGAATACGGAGGCGGCATGACGCCCGGGGGCCGGTGGAGCGAGATTTACGGCTTTGTTGCCATAGCCGGTCTCATCCTGCTCATAGCCAGCTTCAACTTCACCAATATGGCGACCGCGCGCGGAATAATGCGGGCACGAGAGGTCTCACTGCGAAAAGTACATGGAGCACGGCGAAGCCAACTGGTCAGGCAGTTTCTGGGAGAGTCGGTGCTAACAGCCTTTATGGCGCTCTGTATTGCCCTGGCGCTTATCGAGCTTCTTACCCCCGCCTATGACACATTCCTCGGTCGCCAGATCGCATTTGACGTCGTGACGGATTGGCCTTTGACGCTTGTTGTCCTTGGGCTCACGCTGATGACCGGCATTTTGGGTGGTATCTATCCTGCTTTCGTACTTTCCAGATACCGTCCTGCCACCGCAATGCGGACGAGCGCCGCACAACAGTCGGGATCGGGCAAATTGCGGGTAGGCCTTGTGGTCCTGCAGTTTGCGGTATCCATCGGTCTTGGTATCGCAGCCCTCGTGGTGTTCCTGCAGATTCATTATGCCCAAAAGATCAATCTGGGCTTTGCGCGTTCCAATATTGTCGTCATACGCAACGCCAACGACATCCCCCAAGATGCGCGTAGGGACTTCATTCAAACCCTGAGGGCTGATCCGGCGATCGCATCGGCAACCTTGTCGGGTGACAGTCCGTTTGCCGGCTCGATCAGCCTGCAAGACGTGACTGTTAAAAGTTCTCCGCAGGTACTCTCAGTTCGCCTCTGGCAGGTGGGATTTCATTATCCGGACGTCTACCGAACCAAACTTCTCGCGGGTCGGCAGCTTTCGTCCCACCGGAGCAACGATGTGCTGCACCACAAGTCTCCGTCCACCAACATCCTCGTAAGCGCAAGTGCAGCGCACAGATTTGGCTTTACGCCAGAAGGGGCAATTGGCCAGACCCTACATATGGGCAAGAGATCCCTGACAATAGTAGGCGTGCTCGCCAATCAGGATCTTGATGGGCCCGAGGAGCAGACTTATCCCACCATTTTTGTCGATTATGGAACCTCTGTGGGCAAGGTCGCCGTGCGCATTAGGGCGGGCCAGACCCGTGCGGCCCTGGCGGCGATAGATCACGCCTGGGTAAAGTTTGCACCTAACGCGGCGATCAACCGCTATTTTCTGGACGACCCGTTTAACCGGCTGTTCAAAACCACTGAGCAGCGTGACCGCATGTTTGCGGTATTTGTCATCATCGCCATTCTGATTGCGTGTCTCGGGCTCTATGGACTGGCAGCCTTCACCGCCCAGCGCCGCATCCGCGAAATCGGCGTGCGTAAAGTGTTTGGTGCCAGAACACCTGACATCATGCTGCTGCTACTCTGGCAGTTTTCCACTCCGGTGCTGCTGGCCAATGTCGTGGCGTGGCCGGTTTCCTGGTTCTACCTGCAGGACTGGCTCCAGCATTACAGCCACCGTATTGCGCTAAGCCCGATTTACTTCGTGGGATCTGGTTTTGCCGCGCTGGCAATCGCCTGGATCACCGTTGGCGCCCACGCCCTCCAGGCTGCACGGACAAAGCCCGCACACACGCTACATTACGAGTAGGAACCACGCATGTTCAGAAACTATCTGACCGTCGCCCTGCGTAATGCGAGCCGCAACCGGCTCTACAGCTTCATCACCATTGCCGGACTGACGGTGGCGCTCGTCTGCGCCATCTTCATCCTGCTCTTTCTATCTGATGAACTGTCTTATGACAGCTTTATCCCGGATATGGGAAACGTCTATCGCGTCGACATGGGCTTTTATGTTCCCGGCCACACGGTCCAGCGCGGTAACAACAACATCTTTGCGCTTGGTCCAGCGATGAAGGCCTCCATTCCCCAGGTCGTCGCCTATACGCACATCTCCGACTCGACCGTGACGCTCAAGGTGGGAAATCGTCTTTTTTCGGAATCGGTGGACGCGGTTGATCCGGATTTTTTCAAGGTGATCCCGCTCAAGCTTAGCGAGGGAAATCCATCCCAGGTATTTACCCAGCCCGATTCGGTGGTGCTGTCGCAGCGTGAAGCCCGCAAACTCTTCGGTACAGAGCATGTCCTGGGCAAAACCGTGGTCATCAATGGGAGCCATCCCATGACGGTCACTGGGGTGCTTCAGGATCTGCCCCATAACACCCAGCTGGTGGCCAAGGTGCTGTTCCCGAACACCTCCAAGGCTGACCCCATGAAGCCCTTCTACAAGCGGCATTGGGAGAGTTTTGGACCCTATCTTTATGTCAGACTGGCGGCTGGAAGTGATCCGACCCAGGTCCTTGCCATGACACGGCATCTGATTGATCAGCACATCAATATGAAAAAGGATTGGGGCGTGGACATCCCCGCAAGTCAGGTCTTCCGTCCCCATCTGACGCCGTTCTGGCAGGGTCACCTCAGCCCCTATGGCGGCGGCATGACCCCAGGTGGCAGCTGGCTTGAGGTCTATGGCTTTGCGGTGATTGCCACACTCATTCTCCTGATGGCCGGCTTCAATTTTACCAACCTTGCGACCGCGCAGGCGATGCTGCGCGCCCGTGAGGTCTCCTTGCGCAAGGTGCTGGGAGCCAGGCGCGGCCAGCTGATCCTTCAGTTTCTGGGTGAATCAGTCCTCACCGCCCTGCTCTCGCTGCTGATTGCACTCGGCCTTGTCGAACTGCTCACCCCTGCCTTCGACCATCTTCTCGGCCGTACACTCAGCTTTCAGTATTTTACCAACTGGCCACTGACACTACTGGTGATTGCAGCTGCGGTCGTCACCGGTCTCGTAGGCGGCTTTTACCCTGCCCTGGTGTTATCGGCCTTTCGCCCGGCAACCACGCTCAGAGCCGGGACACGCGGCGGCAGGGGCTCGGGTCTCCTGCGCAATGGCCTCGTTGTCCTTCAGTTTGCCCTGTCGATCGGGCTTGGGATCGCGGCCATCGTGATATTCACGCAAATCCATTACGTGCGCGACGTCGCCCTCGGCTTTGACCGTTCTCACATCTATGTCGTGCGCAATGCCAAGGCTCTGCCCCTTGCCAAGCGTGAGGACTTTGCCCGTGCGGTGGCGACGCTTCCCTCCGTCGAGGGCGATACACTGTCGCGCTCGACCCCGTTTGACGGGACGAACAACCTTGGCGGGGTGATGATCCCGGGGTCTCCGCGAAAATTCAACATGCGCTACTATTCGGTCGATCCCAATTATTTCAGGGTCTATCACGTGCACCTGCTGGCCGGTCGCCTACTGTCTTTCGCCCATGCTCTTGACCACATGGGAAAGGCGACGACGCAACCGACAAATGTCGTCATCAGCCTGGCGGCTGCCCGTCTCTTTGGTTACGGCCCCGAGGAGGCTCTGGGCAAAATACTGAATACCGGCACACGGCTCTACCGTATCGTGGGCGTGGTCGCCAATCAGCATCTCGATGGGCCCACGATGCAGGTCGACCCCATTATCTTTCAATATGACGACCTGCTGAACGAACTTTCTGTTCGCATCCGCCCTGGTCAAACCAGCGCCGCGGTTGATGCCATCCATCGCATCTGGCGCGGCTACGCGCCCAATTCGGCTATCAACGCACGCTTTCTCGATGACACCTTCAATCGTCTGTTCAAGGCGGCCGAGAAACGCAGCCACATGTTTGCGATCTTCGTCGGCATCGCGATATCCATCGCCTGTCTTGGCCTTTATGGACTTGCCGCTTTTGCCGCGCAGCGCCGCACCCGGGAAATCGGGGTGCGCAAAGTATTTGGCGCACGCGCAGGACACATTGTGCGGATGCTGCTGTGGCAGTTTTCGGTGCCGGTACTCATCGCCAATCTCATCGCCTGGCCAATTGCCTGGTATTACCTGAATAACTGGCTGGAAGGCTTCGCCCAGCGGATCTGGCTCAACCCGGGCTATTTTGCCGGCGCAGGCCTCATTGCACTTCTGATCGCCTGGGCGACCGTGATCGCCCATGCCCGGCGGGCAGCAAACTCGAGCCCGGTTCGTGCACTCCGCTATGAATGAGGGGAACAGCCTCGTCCGTCACCGGACGGGGCCTACTCCTTCGTCATGTCGAAACTGCCATAATGATGTAGTGGCGGTGCCGTCCACTTGACTTTCATCGTTTTGCCGCCCGGCAGTAACGTCGATATCGTCAGCTTGACGAGCTTGCTCGCGTCATAATCCCGCTCTGTCAGAGTGTTGCCCTTCAAGGTGACCGCGACCTTGGTAATCTGTGCATCACCCTTGAAGGGGGCAAGCCTGCCATCGAAGGGGGCGACGTAGGACTGACCTGTCGGAGTGGTCATCGCGATCATCTTGTCGGCGATCGTATAGGTCACGGTTCTGGCCTTGGTGGACATGCCGATGATCTTGATGGGAACCCAGCGCCCAGAGACGAGATTGGCGCCCTTTATGATCGGCCCCAGCCGCTTGAAGGTGAGCTTGCCGGTTACGCCTGTCTGCAGATTTGAGGATTGATAGGTTGCGCTGTTGCCACCTTTGTTTACGACAAACCTGACCGTGCCAACCTTCCTGTCGTCCTTGAACTCATCGAGGCGTATGGTGCGCGCGTTCAGAACCGTCACGGAAAGAGCATCAATTGCAGCGTTGGCCTTGAGAGCGTGGGGTGCACCATCGGCTCTGACCGTGGTCTGAGGCACGCAGCTGGAACACACAAAGAGGCCCTTAGCCACGCGTATGCTGTAAGGCTCGCCCCCCATCTTCACCGTGCTGAGGTCCTCCTTCCAGGTTCCGTTGAAGCCCGCCGGCGATGCAAGTGCCGTCTGCAGACACAACAATGATCCTGCCAGGAGCGTAAAGGCCGTTCGTTTCACACGTCTTCTCCTGGAGCTATGGAAACCCATATGTGGGAGGAAAATGAGGCCGGAAGCGCACATTGCTGCCTTTTTTGGCGCAGGTCGAGCATGGCGAGGCTGCGTGGCGCGAAACCAGGCCCAAATTCACCGCCACGCGGAGCCGCCCGGGCGGGCCGCCTGAGAGGGACCTTCGAGCCTGAGCCCGGCTTGCGACGGGCGCCACGGAGCCGGACTCAAATTATTACGAAGACGTCATGATATGGCGTGTAGATGAGGGTTTTCTGCGAGGACGAGAGGCGGCAGGTTGAGCAGATGGCTGACCCGCACACATCTTCGCCGCGCTGGCTGCGCCACGTCCGGCTTGGCACCTTTGGCCTTGCCCTTCTTCTGGTGGGTTTTCTCGCCGGCCTGTTGATCGCAAAGCGACCAGAGGGCGCAAAGAGGCTGGAAAATTTTGGATACGCCCCCAGCTATGCACTCACCAATCAGCTTGGCGAGAAGGTCTCCTCGCAGCAGTTCATGGGCAAGGTGCAGATTGTCACCTTTCTCTTTCCCTATTGTACGACCTACTGCCCTTTGATCACCGCCCATCTGATCGGCTTTGAACATGTGCTGAGGTCGGCAGGGCTTCAGAACCGCGTCGAGATCGTCGCCTTCAATGTCGCGCCGGTGGACACCGGGCCAAAGCAGATGCGCGCGTTTCTCGCCCAATATGGCTGGAACCCCAAAGATCCTCACTGGCAATATCTGACCGGCACCAGGATGCAGATCCGGCGCGTGGTGACCGGCGGCTTTCATGTCGCCTATGAGCGTGTACCCGATGCCAAGGCCGCGGACGATGCGATCGTGACTGACCCCGGACAGACGCCACAGCTCAGCGTCGCCAATCCGCTCGCTGCACGGGTGAAACCGGATTATGACGTCTCCCACAATGACGCGATCGAAATCGTTGACCCGCATGGCCATATCCGCAAGGTCTATGACGACGCCGATGTGGTCTCCAACCAGCGTCTGCTGCGCGCAGTGCGTGCACTATTGCATGAGACTTGAAACGCGCTAGCTCTCAAGAACAACGCCGCCCTTCAGGCGACGCCTCCCCCGAGCGGCCAGACCTGCACAAAATCAGAATCGATGACGAAGCGTACCGTCGTGCCTGGTGGGATTTCCCCTTCACCGGTCCTGAGCGAGATGATGTTGCTTCCGACCTTCAGCCTGAGCTCAAAGGCGCCGCCAACCGGCCGAACCTCGCAGATGGTACCGCTATAAGGGCCATCCTTGGCCAGACGCACATGGGCCGGCGGACTGCTCCAGCCCACCCTCTGTCCCACAACCAGATCGGGGCCGCCCACGTCAACAACTGTCCCCTCCCCCACATCGATGTGACGGGGCCCGACGACAAGACCCTCTGCCAGATCCTGCGCCCCGAGGAGACGGGCGACGTGTTCGCTTGCCGGACGGCGGAACAACTCCCGCGAAGGGCCGACCTGCAACACCCGGCCCTCGGCAAGGACCAGGATTTCATCCGCAAGTAGCGCGGCCTCGGTGGGATCATGCGTGACCAGTATGGTGGTGGCATCAAGCCGGGCTTGCAGGAGACGCAGTTCTTCGCGCAGACGCTGGCGCAGCGGGGCATCGAGTGCCGAAAAGGGCTCATCGAGAAGGACAAGATCAACCGGTCGCATCAGAGCACGGGCCAGGGCTACACGCTGCTGTTGACCCAAGGACAAAGCCGCCGGCCGGCGCTGCTCAAGCCCCTCAAGTCCCAACAGCGCAAGCCACTGACGGGCCTCTTCTTTGCTGGCCCCGCGTGGAAAGAGAAGATTTTCGAGCAGCGTCAGATGCGGAAACAGACCGTGATTTTGCGGCACATAGCCAATCTGGCGTCGCATCGGCGGGCGTAGCAGACGGTCCTCGCCATCAACGGTCACATTTCCCCCGTCAGGCTGATCGAGACCGGACATCAGCCGCAGTGACAGCGATTTTCCTGACCCTGAGGGCCCCAATATGGCAAGCCGGCGAGCCTGGGTGCGCCAGCTCATGTCCAGGGTGAAGGTTCCCAGGCGCTTGTGCAGTTCGATGTTAAGGACAGTGGGCTGGCGCGTCACGGCGGCCGAGCCGGCTTGTGGCAATGGAACGGAACTCACCTGCTCGCTCGGGACCTTCAGTTCCTGACTTACGCGAAAAAAGCCAAATGCGGCACCGCTGATCGCAAGCATGATGAGCGCAACCACCAGTGTCGGCAGAATGATCGGCAACATCGCCGGTAAGCCCTGAGCGCCAAAGGCGACGAAAGTGTAAACCGGCAGCGAGTAGGGGTGATAGGCAACCATCACAGTTGCGCCAAACTCGCCAAAGGCCCGAAGCCACGCCAGAAGCAAGCCTGACACGATGCTGGGCCGCGCAATGGGCAGCGAGACCTTCCAGAAGCTCTCCAGTCGCCCGCGTCCCAGACTTGCCGCCACCCCCTCGAGCGCAGGATCAACCTCGCTGAACGCCGAGCGCGCGGCGATGATGAGAAAAGGTGCGGCGACAAAGACTTCGGCAAGAACAATGCCGACAAATGAATCGGTCAGAGCCCCGCCGGTTGCCTGGCCGAGTGGCGAAGCATAGCCGATCAGAAAGAGCAGGAGAATGCCGCTCGTGAGTGGTGGCAGGGCGAGCGGCAGCTGGACCAGAAAGCCGAGTACGGCCATCGCACGACCAGAGCTGCGGGCCAGAATATAACCGAGGGGTATGCCGAACGCGGCAATGATTGCAGCTGCGCTCGTGGCGGATGCAATGGAGATGCCACAGGCCTTTACCAGCGCGGCACTGTCGATGTTCTGCCAGCCGGAACTGCCAGCCGCATAAAGCCCGGCGAGCAGCGGAGCAGTAAGGTAGAGCGCCAGAAGGCTTGCAAGCCAGGTAAGTGGAGCAGAAAATCGTCGGCTCACGGCGTATGAACACGCCTGTTCGGCCCTGCAGGCATGCGCGTTGACCGCTTGGCCGGATGGCGGGGCGCTATCAGCTCCAGCCCATTGGCGCTGAGGATCCGCTGGCCCTGCGGGCCGAGAAGAAAGCGCACAAAGGCACGTGCCGCCTTTTCGTGGGGGGCCCGATTGAGGATGGCAACTGTATAGGTGGCATGAGGTGTGATCGCAGCAGGAAGCGCGATGGAGGGAATATGCGCCTCCGCCGTCTCCAGCGAATAGAAAAAGCCGACATCGATCTGCCCTGTCTGCAATCGGCCCACGAGTTCCGCCTCGGGCAGAACCTGCGCAGGATTTTCTGGGGTGCCAAAAATCCGTGTCACCAGATGTGGCCGATGCTCGGCGCGTGCCACCCGCGCCAGAAGGCTCAGCGTCAAGCGTCCTTTGGGATCAAGCTTGGGATCGGTACGACCAATGCGAAGGCCTGGTTCTTCAAGAACGACGAGCCAGGGTTTGGTTTTGAAGTCCTTGGCAAAGGGGCTCCTCGGATTATATCCGATCACCAAAGGAGATTTGGCGAAGCGCACATAGCGTTTCAACCAGTTGCCATTTTGGGGACCCATCAGCCGGGAATTGACGCTGGGCACGGCACTGATAAACACATCCGCCGGACGCAGACGCCCCTTGATCTGCTCGGCAAGCGCGTTTGAACCCCCAGCATAACCTTCAAAGTGAAATCCCGTAGCCTTTTCGAAGGCAGGGCCCAAAGAGTGCTCCATCAGCCGTACCAGCGATCCGGCATAGAACACCTCTACCCGACCAGCCGCACAGGCCGCGGAGGTGCCTCCGAGACATAGTCCGCAGACAATAAGACCCACGCTCCACAGGCGCAGCAGCGCCCCCGACTTCTGCCTCATCGCCGCAACGTCACGCCTCATATCGCCATCCCCAGCCTGGAACCCGAGAGGTCCGCCCGACTGCGAACCCCGTGATATGCATCAAAATACCACGTGTGCGGGCCCGTCAACCTAGGAGCCATCACGACCAGAGCAACCAGGCCCACGCTTTGCGCCATCGGTGCGATGCCGCGGTTGTGGGCAAACCGCCCCCGCGCTCGGCCCAGCCCCTCGCGAAGAGAGGACGTTCTGCGGCTTTGGCCCAAGGCACCGGGCGCCTTGCAGCTCCGCCGTCTACGATACGCAGCGTCGCCGGCAAGTCGCTCTCCTTTCCACCAATCATATGACACGCGCGCTGGCACATGATGGGCAGGCAAAGCTTGATGCCGCCGTCTCTATACCGATCCCCAACGTGACGATTGTTCGGGCGCTGTGTACTTTTTCGTCGTTACCAAAGCAGGCATCTGCGTCCCCACCCGGGGATATGCCATCTCAGGTGCAAAGGTCATTCTCCCGTCTCCCAAAATGGCGGCCGGCATAGATGACGATGCTGACGGCGCGCCGAAGGGATTGCCGCGGCAACAAACCCTCCTTAAAGAGGGCACCACCGACAGGCTTGGCCCCTTCACGTGGCACTGCCGAAACAAACCAAGGCTGGAGCACTACGCATGCATATGTTCGGCTGGATCGTGACGGCGATTTCGCTTTCTGGCTATGCCGGCGTCGTCATCCTGATGGCAATCGAATCGGCCTGCATTCCCCTGCCCAGCGAAATCATCATGCCCTTTGCCGGCTATCTCGCCTTTACCGGCCGCTTTGACCTCATCATCGCCGCAACCGCCGGCGCGATCGGCTGCAGCCTTGGATCGGGACTTGCCTGGTGGGTCGGGATGCATGGCGGACGCACCGCGGTGGAGCGCTGGGGACGCTACGTCCTCATCTCACGCACCGAACTGGCCCAGGCAGATCGTTTTTTTGCGCGCTACGGCATTCTGGCGGTATTTGCGGCACGTTTGCTGCCGATCGTGCGGACATTTATCTCCTTGCCGGCGGGCATCGCCCGCATGCCCTTCACCAAGTTTCAGATCTATACCTTCATCGGCTCCTGGCCATGGTGCTTTGGTCTGGCCTATCTGGGCTTTGTCCTTGGTAAGGCCTGGAACCACGATCCGCGTGTCCATCAATTCTTCCACCGCTTCGATCTTGCGGTCGCAGCCGTCCTGGTGTTGGGCTTTGCCTGGTACGTGGCACACAAATGGCGGGCGCGGGTCTGATCCGCGCCTGCGCTCGGGTCTCATCAGCTCTGGCTTGCCGCGGATCCTGACTTGCGAGTGCGATAGGCTCTCGGCGTAGTGCCAAACCACAAATAGCAGGCACGCCGAAGCCTTCTAACATCCGGACACGGCATTTCCGCCGCCACGTCATTCAGTGGCGTGTCGGGCATGAGCAGCGTCGGTGCGTCGTCGCGGTGGGTATTCTGCTCCAATCCTCTGAACGACAGTCCTGCTTCGGCCTGTCATCCTTAGCCGCGTACCATCCGCACGTTCGCAATGCCGCGTACGGCCTGCGCTCAATTCCTAGACTTACGTGCACCAGCTGACGAGCACGGATGGGGTCAATTGAAAGGCGCCTTTTACCCAGGGCTGGAGTGCGCGGCTCACGACGCCCGCAGAAAATCGCGTCCATGAAGGATCATGATGGGCCGGGGCGGCGACGCAGCTGTTCAAGCCAGCCAAGCGTCACTGGCAATGCCAGCAGCACCAACGGCAGCTGCACGGTAATGCCGGCGATGATGGCAATCGCGAGAGGCTGCAACATCTGGTCGCCGGAGCCGCTGATCGCTGAGCCCAGGGGAATGAGCGCCAGTATCATGGCAAAGGTGCTCATCATGATGGGGCGCAAACGGTTGCGGGCCGCCGCCGCCAGCGCCTCACGCGGCGGCAGACGATGGGATAGTTCCTGGTATTCAGAACCGAGGAAGATCGCCATCTCGGTGGCGATACCGATGATCATCACCATCCCCATCATGGCGGTAATGTTGAACTCAACACCCGTAAGCCACAAGCCGATGAAAACAGCGCTACTCGAAATCACCGCACTGAGGATGATCAGAAGCGGCAGCAGGAGACGGTTATAAAGGAAGAGCAAGAGAATGAACTCAGCGATCGCACCAGCTGCAAAGACCTTGATCATGCCCTTTAGCGCCATCTGCTGCTGCTTAAAGGCCCCACCAATGGAGTAAGCAACGCCGTGTGGGAGCAAGCCGGGGCGATGGAGCACGCTTTGCACCGCCGCGATGGTCGAGCCAAGATCATGACCGCCGCCGATCTGGGCAGTGATGGCAACCACCTGGGCGAGATTGTCACGGGTGATCTCGGGTTGGCCACTGACAAAGCGGATGCGTGCCACGGATTTGAGCGGGAACACCCGACCCGAAGGGGAGCGGATCAGAATGTTTCCGAGTTCATCGCGGTAGATGGGTGACTGCGGAGCATCCAGCCACAACCGCACACCGACATCCTGCACAATGCCGAGATAACGCGTCACCACCGCGCCGTGAAGATAATGATAGACTTCTTGCGAGACCTCCTCCGGGGTCATGCCCTGGGAGGCCGCAGCGGCCGGATCGACATGGATCTCAAGGGCATCGCCGGCCGGGATCACCCCGTCATTCACCGAAGCCGGTTCAACTCCCGGGACCTTGGCAATCGCCTGGGCGACCTTGGGCGCCAGCTGCGTGAGCACGTCCGGATCCTTGGCCCGCAGTTCGACCACCACTGGCTGCCGTCGTCCCACCATGTCGCCGATCATGTCGCTGAGCAATTGGTGAAGGTCAAAATCGATCCCAGGCACCTTGGTCGCGATCTGCTGGTTGATCCTGTCCATGATGGTCCAGATGTCAGGACGCTTGGCGGCAGAGACGAGGCGCACGAAGAAGTCACCTTGATAGGTTTCGCTGAGGTCGCCACCCAGACCTGCCCCGGTGCGGCGTGAAAAGGTCGCGACATAGGGGTTCTTGTGCAGGATCTCTTCGACTTCCTCGAGTTCACGATTGGTCTCGTTCAAGGACGTGCCAGGCGCGGTCTGATAATCAAGCACGAATCCGCCCTCGTCCATGCGCGGCAAGAAACCCGTGCCGACATTGCGATAGGCAAGAACACCCGCGAGGACGAGAACACCTACGCTCAACAAGATCCACACCGGCTTTTGCATCAGCCGCGCGAGCAGGTTGGCGTGCTGGCGGGCAATCCAGCCGCTCTGCGCGTGCCCAGGATCCTGCCATGATTTGAAGTCGATGAACTGATGCGCAAGCAGGGGGACGACGAGCGCCGTCAGCACGAATGAGATTGCAAGCGATGAGGCCATGGTCAGCGACAGGAACTTGAAAAACGCCCCCGTGAGCCCGGAGAGGAACGCCAGCGGTATGAAGATGATGATGGTGGCAAGGCTCGAGCCGAATAGGGGTGACAAAAATTCCCGCGCCGCGGCAAAGACCGTAGTTTCGTCCGGCGCGGCTCTGGGGTCGCCCGCCCTGCGGGCGATATGCTCGATCATCACAATCGCATCATCGATCAGGATGCCGATGGCTGCGGCAATGCCGCCCAGGGTCATGATGTTGAAGGTCATGCCAAGGACGTTGAGGAGGAGCACAGTGGACAGCACCGAGAGCGGCACGATCGCCATGGCCACCAGCGTTACCCGCCAGTTGCGCAGGAAGCCGAATACCACCACCCCTGCAAAGACGAGGCCAATCAGGATCGCCTCTTCCACCGCGCCGATCGAGGAGCGCACAAGTTCGGTCTGGTCGTACCATTTGTAGATATGGATGGTTCTGGGCTGTTTGGCCATGAAGGCCTTCAGACGACCCGCGACGGCGCTTTCAAGACTAAGGGAATCGGCGCTGTCCTGCTGGTAAACGTCGAAGGTGACCGCCGGCTGGCCATTGTCATTGACGAGCATCCATTGCGGCACGGAGCCCATCGTCACCGCGGCAAGATCGCCCAGACGGATAATGCCACCGCCCCGGGTTCGAAGCGCAATGTTGCGCACCGAATGAAGTGAGGTCAGGGCGTTATTATTGATAGCGAGGAAGAGCAGATCATTGTCTTCAAGCCGGCCAACCGCACGGATGGTATTGCTCGCGGCAATTGCCCGACTTACATCCGCAAGAGTAAGGCCATAGGCCGACAGCTGCTCGGGTGTCACCCGCACCTCTACCTCCGGCGTCTGCCCTCCCATCACCCCCACGCGGCGGATGCCGGGTATGCCCATCAGCAAAGGCGTGATGTCATAGCGGGCGAGCTCGCGCAGCTGTGCCGGGGACTGCACCTTGGAGATCAGCGCATAGGAGACGAACGGCATGATGACGTTCGGGCTCATCTGGATCACGTCGTAGCGTGTCCCCTTGGGGAGGTCGGGCAACTTCTGGGCAAAGGCGGCGTCGACCCGCAGCAAGGCCTGGTTCATGTCGAACCCCCAGGGGAAGTCGACAAAGATTTCGGCAGAGCCCCGCGAGGTGGTGGAGACCACATTGAGCGCACCAGGTACCGAGCGGGCAACCTGCTCGAGCGGCTGGGTGACATCGATCAGCATCTGCTTGGCGGGCATGCTGCCGGCATTGATCTCCACGCGGATGCGCGGAAAGCTGGTCACAGGAAACAGCCCGACCGGCATGGAAATTCCGGCAAAGAGGCCAGCCGCGGCAAGTGCCAGTGCGACGCACAGGATGGCCAGCTTGTGACGCTTGAGAATCTCCACAAACATCAGCGTGCACCTGCCCGTGCCGTCGGGTCGGCAAGACGCACGCGCATGCCAGGCTTGAGCTGGTAATTGCCGGCAAGAACAAGCGGCGCCGACAAGTCGAGCGGACCTGCAATCACGTCCCTGCCATTGTCAGAGTTCAGCACCACCACCGGGATGAGCTTTGCCCGGCCGTTGGGCGCCTGCACCACATAAGGCCGCCCCTTGGTATCAAGCAGGAGCGCGGCATGCGGGACAATAATGCCCGAGACGGTGCGAGCAACGATGGCAGCACGCACCGTCTCGCCGGGAAAGAGCTGATTGGGCGGCAGACTGATTTCGATCGGAACAAGACCCGTGGTGGGATCAACCACGGCCCCTCGCATCACCACCCGACCACGCAGGGACACAGCGCCGCCTCCGCTCACCGGGTTCAATGTGGCGGGAGCTCCGAGCTTTAGCTGTGCCGCATCCGCAGGAGTGACACCAACCCGCAGCACCAAGGATGACGGTGGGGCGATGGTCAGAAGTGGTGCGCCTTCCTGTACCAAGGAGCCAACCCGTGTCGAAAGTGCCGTGACCGTTGCCGAGAAGGGCGCCCTGAGGATGCGAGAAGCCCCAGCACCGACAGCATTAAGCGCATAGAGATTGGCGCGGGCGTCGGCGACTGCCTTTTGTGCATTGGTAAGGTCTTGGCGTGTCGCCAGATATTGGCCGACAAGGGCCTTAGTGCGGATTTCGCCGGCCAGGGCAACACGCAGCGCGGATTGGGCCTGCGCATAGTTCGCCCGTGTACTCGGGCTGGGCGCAAGCTCGATGAGCGGCGCACCCCTGACAACGCTTTGTCCAAGGCGCACCTCGATAGCCCGCACATTGGCGGCGACGGGCGCCATGATGGCCTGCTCGACGGCAGGGTCGGCGGCAACGACACCATAGGCATAAATCTGATGTGGCAGCGCGCCTTTGCGCAACCTTGTCTCCACCACCCGTGCACTGACCCCTGCTGCCTGCGCCACGCCTATCGCCGCAAGGCTGAAAGCGATGAGCACGGGCACAGACCGCACGAGCGAAAGAAGGCGCGTTTTCATGATTTTCGTTCCGCAACCGCGTGGAGGGGATAAAAGCCAAGCACCGTCCGAAGTGCGATGGTGTCCTGCCACAGGCTTTGTTTGAGATCCGCAAGTTCGCCTTCGCGCGCAGCAAGACTCGTCTCCAAAAGAACATAGCTCGCCGGCGACAGATTGCCCGCTGCGTAGGCCGCCCGCGCCCGCTCCGCCATCTGCTGCAACGAGGGCAGCGCCTGTTCGAGCTCTGTGACCTGGCGATGGAGGAGCACCAGCGCATGCCAGGTGCGCCAGGCATCGGCGGCCGTCAAATCAAGCCGGGCCTGGTATTCGGCGTGAAGCTCGGCGCGGCTCGCCCGCGCCGCCCTGATGCGCGCTTGAGCGCTGCCGAAAATGGGAATGTTGACCGTCACCGTAAGACCATTGGTCTGCACATTGGTATTATCGGAGGCGCGCTGAAAGCCAACATTCATCGCTGGAAACTGCTCCAGCAGGGCAGTAATCACCGCCTCGTTCTGGGCGTGATAGCCGGCGCGCAGAGCCAACAGATCAGGCCGGCGTCTATCGACCGAAGCGAGAGCACGGATCACCGCCGCCCGGCTGATCGCTGGGGGATCCCCAACCCGCCTGAGTAAAAGGTGCGCGTTGGGTTCAATGCCAAGCTCCGCCTTGAGCCTTGCCCGCGCCATGAGGGCGGCACGAGCTGCCGCATCGCGCTGGCTCAAGATGTCGAGGCTGGCAGAAAGATCAGATCCGGCATTGGCAATGGTGGTGTTGTGCTGGCGAAGGGCCTGCGCCGAGTGCATGGCCTGGAGTCGAGTGATGGCAGCAAGGCGGGCAAGCGCCTGCTCCTTTTGCGCACTCAGAACCGCCTGAGCATAAAGCGTGGCGGCCTTCTGTGCCGTCTCAACCTCGCTCCAGGCAAGCTCAAGACGGGCCTGGTCAGCCTTGGCCCGCGCGCCCTCGGCGCGGGCAGGCTCGGTCAGCAAGCCCTCGAGATCCTCAGCCAGGCCCAGCGAATAGGCATCGGTGAGGCCAGGCACATGGACTGTCGGCGGCGCTCCCATCGCCTGAAACTGGGGATCAGGAAGCCGATCGCTTTGCCGGGCCTTGGCGATGGCCAGCCGGGCCTGGAGCCTCGCCACTGTCAAATCCGGCGAATGGGCCAGCGCGAATTGCGCCGTCTGCTGCATATTGAGCGCCATCTTGGGCGCGGGCAGCAGCTCGGGCGCAGTGCTCAGCGGCAACGCATGATAGGTGGCACAGGCCGATAGCGCCGCACAGGCGACCACCGCCAGGGCTGGGCGGCGTGGACGCAAGTTCAGGAGCTGGCGCAAGACCCGCAAGAGCCTTGCGCGTACCGGCAGCATATCAGGGCCCAAATCATACGACCGGCATGCCTGCATCAGGAACTTTCGGCTCGAGGACACGTCGAAGGGCTGGTCCTAGGTGGTCGATTGCAGTTCTGCAAATTGAATTTTGCAAATGTATGCCTGGCACGCGCGGGAACGCCAGTTGTTACCTGCGCCAAAAGCACCAAAAGCCATAGAAGACTGAACTTTCCGCATGTGCTGCGCGCGCGCTGAAAAATCCTTAACCATCCTTAAAGCACGCAGCACCCTGCCCGATTGAGGTTGCGTGCGCATGGGCTTTGGCGCGTTCATCCTTGCCCATGGGCTACATGGCAAGAACGCAGAAAGGCCAGTGCACAATTTTGCCAAAATCATTAAATGCCATGACGGCCTCGGCTCCCGCGTTCAGGCCCGTGCCAGCCGCACACGCACCATCAGTCCCGGCGCCTGATCATCTAGCTCGATGCTGCCGCCATGATAGCGCACGATCGCCGCGACAAGCGGCAGTCCGAGCCCGGTTCCTGGCGTCGTGCGGCTGCGTTCTAGACGATAGAAGCGGCGGAACACCCGCTCACGTTCGGCTTGCGGTATGCCGGGCCCGTCATCGCACACCATCATCACCACCTCGCTGTTGGCTGCTTCCGCATGAAGCGTGATGTGGGTGCCAGAGGGGGTATGGGTACGGGCATTTTCGATCAGATTGGCAATGAGCTGGGCCAATAGGGTGCGATCGCCATGAACCCAAAGCTCCGGGGTGCCGCGCACGGCAAGGATATGACCACTGTCCTCCGCCACCGGCCGATAAATGTCCGCCATCTCCTCAAGCAGATGAGAGAGATTGAGGCGGGGCAGCGTGCGCACATCAATGGCTTCCTCCAGCTGACCGATCTTGAGCAGTGCGTGAAAGATTGCCAGCAGGCGTTCGGTTTCCCCAAGAGCCTGCTCGATCGCGCCGCGATACGCCTCTTCGCTTCGGGCTTCGGTGAGGGCACTTTCCAAATGATGCTGCAGATGGGTCAGGGGTGCGCGCATGTCGTGAGCTATGTCGCTTGAAATCTGCTGTACGTTCTCCATGAGCCCGGAAATGCGATCGAGCATGGCATTGATGGTGCGGACAAGACGGCCGAGCTCATCACCCGCACCGCGTTCCGGTACGCGATCCGCATATCTGCCTGCCATAATGGCGCGGCAGGTCTCGGTGATGTCATCCATACGCGCGAGGAACAAGTGACTGAGGACAAGCCCGCCGGCGGTGGCCAGACCAAGGCTCACCAAGAGCACCCAGAGAAAGGCGGTAAGCTCCTCCTCTTCCGCATCATGGACAAGATCGAGGTCTCGCCCGTCAAAAAGATAGAGCCCCGGAGCAAGCATCAGTCCTTTGCCAAGGATATGGCGGGACTGATGCCTGCCAGTTGAAGCCTGCGGCGGCAGCTCCATGAAGACCTTGCCAAGACGCGGCGTCATCGGCGGAAGATTGCCAGCAAGCTTCTTGCCCCAGCTGGTCTCAAGCAGCAGAAAATCGCTGCTGGCACCGTGATAAAGGTGCTGGTTGACGACCTCCTTGGCTTCGGAAATGCCTTGCGAACGATAGCCGGATTTGATGGCGGCGATATCGCGATCGATGGCGGAAAACAGTTCGTTCTGAAGCGCCTCATGGGTGATGGCATAGACAAGCGCCATCAACACCAGCATGGCCACACAGATCACCGCCGTAAAGATGGCGGTCAGACGAAAGCTTTCGCTGCCGACGAGCCTAGTCCAGGCGAAGGACATAGCCGGCACCACGCACAGTCTGGATGAGGGGGGTTTCAAAGCCCCGGTTGAGCTTGGCGCGGAGCCGGCTCATGTGGGACTCAACGATATTGGTGCCCGGATCGAAATGCAGCTGCCAGGTGTTTTCCAGAAGCATCGCGCGGGTAACAACCTGGCCGGCATGGCGCATCAGATATTCGAGCAGACGAAACTCCTGCGGTTGCAAATCGATGGGCTGACCCTGGCGGCGCACCGTCTGGGTCAGAAGATCGGCTTCAAGTGGACCTGCACGCAGCACCGTCTGGACCTCAGCACCACTGCGTTCGAGACGGCGGCCGAGCGCATTGACACGGGCAAGAAGCTCGGCAAGCGCAAAGGGCTTGGTCAGATAGTCATCGGCTCCGGCCTCAAGCCCATCTACCCGATCATGAATACCGCTCATGGTGGTGAGAAAGAGGATTGGCAGCTTGGAGCCCCGCGCCCGCAGCTCCTTGACCACCTGAAGTCCATCAAGCTCAGGCAGCATGCGATCGACAATGAGGAGATCATGAACACCACTGCCGGCAAAGGATAACCCCTGCGCGCCACCGCTCGCCCGCTCTACCCAATGGCCATCCTTGCGCAGCGCAGCTCCCACGTAGGAGGCAGTCTCATCATCATCTTCGATCAGCAGGATCTTCACAGTCCCCTCCGCCTCTGCAGCCTAGCCAGATCCAAGCGCTGTGTCCCAAGGTTGGAAAAATACAATGCGAACAAGCCTTCAACAAATAATGCCACCTCCCCACCTCTGGCACCAAGGGCTTGGGAGTACCCAACACGGAGTGTCACATGAATAAGTTCAGCCATATTCTGGTCGCGGCCGGCATTGTAGCCGCCTTTGCCGCGGGTGGATCAGCCTATGCCTATTCGGGGCAGCGTTATGCGCACGACGCCACAATTACCATGGCGCAGGCGCGCCACATTGCCCTGAAGGCGCAGAACGGCAAGATCATCACGGGCGAGCTCGAGCACGAAGCCGGTGGCAGCGGGCTGAGATACTCGTTTGATGTTCGCTTGGGCAAAGTCACCCATGAAGTGGGTGTCGATGCCAGAACCGGCAAAGTGCTCGAAAATTCCATCGAAGGAGCTAACCCGACTTGCGCAGTTAGGGTCCAAATTGGTGAGCCAATTTGCCGCGCTGGATATATTGAATCAATGGCTTGAGACGCGTCGAAGGGCGGTTTTGGGCGTGTAGTGCCAACTAAGGCCCTTTTCGGGAAGCGGCGAGTCAGCTGTGATTCGCAGCATGTATCTGCGTCACACCACGATCCGGAAGAGCGGCAAGGTGCATCGCTACTGGCGCCTGGTGCGCAGCGTCCGTGTCGGTCGTCGTGTGATCCAGCAGACGGTGGCGCATCTGGGCGAGTTGGATGAGCAAGGTCGCTTCGAAGCGCGGACGCTATCCCGCCAGCTGATCGGCTCGCCCGAGCAATCGGCTCTGTTCGATGACCAGAATGACCAGATCCCAGCAACCGTGCCGGTGCACCTGAAGTCCATCCGCATCGAGCGCGCGCGGCAATTCGGTGACGTATATCTGGCGCTCTCGTTATGGCGCGGATTGGGG
>JBMFWV010000023.1:0-43935 GCA_049964915.1 Rhizomicrobium sp. | reverse complement strand
AATAAAGCAAAGGGAAGCGTCAAAACCCGCCGCAAAGCCGCCTCCTGGGATCCCAACTTCCTCCTGCAAATCCTGCACCGGCCTCGATGGCGTCATAGAGCCGTTTCAGGCGCAAGTCCGTCTCGGTCGCGCGCTTGTTCAGCTCGGCGATGTGTTCGCGGCGGCGCTCGGCGCGTTCCTGCCGGCGATCCAGGACGGATGCCAGAATCTCCTCGAGCCGCTCCGGCTGGAGCAGCCGGTCGGCGATGTGCTCGGCAACGAGATTGTCCAGCTTCTCCATCGGGATCGAGCGGCCTTTGCAGCCGGTCTCGCCCTGCCGCGCCTTGATCGAGCACGTGTAATAACGATACCGCCCGCCTTTGCCGGTCCTGAGCGTCATGGCGCCGCCGCAGTCGGAGCAGAAGCAGATGCCGGTAAGGAGGGTGGGACCGCTGACAATGCGCGCCGGCGTGACCTTCGGATTGCGGGCGCGCAGATGCGCCTGCACCGCGTCGAAGGTCGCTTGGTCGATCAGCGGCGCCACCTCGACGGTGACAATCTCGCTGACGGGCTTCAGCATCTTGTTCTTGGCGCGCTTATTGAATTCGTGGCGGCCTACATAGGTTGGCCGCGTCAGAATACGGTGAACCTGACCGATGCCCCAGCGCCCGCCGTCGCGGGTGAAGATGCGGTGCTGGTTGAGATAGGTCGCGATGTTTTTGACGCCCATCGGACCGCTCGTACCGTCACCCTCCAAAGCCAATCGATAGATCAGCCGGATCGTGTCCGCGTGCAGCGGATCGAGTTCCAGCTTCTTCTTGACCTTCGCACCACGCTGCTCGGCCGCGACGACGCGGTAGCCGATCGGCGGCAAGGAGCCGTTCCAGTATCCCTGCCGGGCATTCTCCTTCAAGGCGCGGAGGACGTGCTTGGCGTTCTCCTTAGATTGGTACTCGTCGAACAGCGCCATGATCTGCCGCATCATGACGTGCATCGGATCGTCGCCCATCTCCTGGGTGATGGAGACGAGCCGGACGCCGTTCTTCGCGAGCCTGCGGACGTAAAACTCCAATTCGAAGTGGTCGCGGAAGAACCGCGAGAAGCTATGGACGATGACGATATCGAACGGCGCGGGCTTGCTGGTGCCCGCTTCGATCATGCGCTGGAACTCAGGGCGACGGTCGTTGGTCGCGGATGCGCCAGGCTCGACATAGGTCTCAACAAGCTGATAGCCGCGCGTGGCGCAGTACGCTTCGCCCTGCCGTTTCTGATCCGGAATCGAGACATCGTGCTCGGCCTGCCGCGCCGTCGAGACGCGCAAGTCAAAGGGCGGCGCGCAGTGGCACGGTCACCGCGATTGTCCTCTTAGTTCATCGGCGCGGCCCGAACAGTTCATCGAAGAGATCGCCGAACCATGCCTCGAACACGTCGAGCTCGGCGTCGGTGATCGGCACAGCGTCGGGCCAATCGTCCGTGATGGTCCATGCCTCAACATCATGCTTGGGCGGGCGGCCGAAGCGCGGCCAGGGCGTCGGCTCGATGTAAAGATCGTCGGGCAGAACACCCAGGCTCGCGCGAGGTCGGGACATTGCGCCAGGATCGCGCGAAGCCTCCGGGACCGGAACGGCCAATTTCCATGCCAGAGCATCCTTCCCCTTCCCGGTGGCAAAGATCACGCCGCAGTACCGAGTGGCGTCGCACGTTCGATCCGCTCGCGCTCGCGGGGGCTGTTCATCGCCTCCCACAGATCGCTGCGGCGCTGCACGTTCAGCCAGAAGTCCGGACTATTGCCGAACACGCGCGCGAGGATGAGCGCGGTCGCCGCCGTCACGGTCCGACGGTTGTTGCACAGCTCATTGACGTGCTTACGCTGAACGCCCATCGCCTCGGCCAACGCGGCCTGCGTCAGCCCCATAGGCTGCATGAACTCCTCGACCAGGATTTCGCCGACCGTGGCCGGCTTGCGCTTCGTCGTCAGCATGGTTCGCCTCATCTGTAGCTGTGGTCGTCGAGATAGACGCCTTCCGCTTCGCCGCGGCTGCCATCCCACCGGAAGACCAGCCGCCACTGACTGTTGACGCGGATCGAGTGGAACCCCGCCAGATTGCCGCGCAGCTTCTCGAAGTGATTGCTGGGCGGCACCCGCAAGTCCTGATCGGTCGTCGCGTCGTCGATCATCTGGAGCTTGCGAAAGAGCCGGCTTTCAAGGTCGGACGGGATGTGTCGCGACCGCGTGTCCTCGACGAAGAACGCGCGCAGCCACTCGTCTCGAAAGCTCACGATCATCCGTCGGCTCCGCTTCTGCCTCTATGTACCACCCTATGGTACAAAAGGCAATCACCAATGCTTTTGACGCGGCGGATGGCGCTCGGAGCATTGATATTATTGAGCTTTCGGCAGCAAGTGCCAGCAGGGGGGTGTTGCGCGGGAGTCTAAAAATCTCAATCTCTTCAGAAACATCCGACCAACGGCCAGCCAGCCTTTTCCCTTGCCTTCCTAATCGGGCCCTCAAAGTCAATCGGTGCCTGTGTTTTTTTGTCTCTCTCCAAATCACCGCCATGACGGCCTCCTTGCATCCTGGCGGACCGGGCTCCGCCTGCTAACCGGCGCGCTTCGAGCTGTCGTTCTGGTGGGAACCGTGCGTTCCTTCGCGTTCGGCACAGGGCCGTCGCATGCTCTTCACCTGCTTCGTAACAAGGCTGTCCAAGCAGTACAGGCGCTCTCATCCACAAGGGACGGTAGCAGGCAAGAGATAGCGGACATGCCCTGTTTCGCGGCCCACCAGGGACGCTCACCGCGCGCGCGGATCTCCGTAATTCTCCTCTTCAGCGGCCCTCCGACGACGCCCGCAGCCGTTATTCATGACGGCCGGGCATCACTGCGCCGGCAGCAATTTTCGCTTCTGGGTGATCTTCGCGCCCATGCCGACATGGAAGTCCGCTTCGTCGATCCACATGCGGTGCAAGATCGCGGCAAGCTTGCGCGCCACCGCCACAATCGCGCACATCATGCTCGCGCGTTTGGAGATGCGAAGCCCCCCAGCTTCGTAACGCCGACCATGTGCGCGACCGCAGCAGCAGGCTTGCGGCCGCCTCGCACAGCGCCTCGCGGACGCTGATGTCGCCTTGCTTGGTGATCCGCCCCACATGGTCGATGGTGCCGGACTGGTGGCGCCTCGGTGTCAGGCCAAAATGCGCTCCCACCGTGCGCGAGCGGCTGAAGCGCAGCGGATCGTCCACGCCCAGCTTGTAGGTCAGTGCCGCCACCGGACCAACGCCTGGCACCGTCATCAGTCGCCGGCATACCGCGTCGTGGCGCACCACCTGCAGCAGGATTTTATGCAGCCGGTTGAAGCCATCGAGCACACCCCTGCGCACCTCCAGCATGGTCTCGATGGTAGCCGCGAAGACGTAATCGGCATGCTCCATCAGCTCTTTGACGCGCTCTTCGTAATGACCGCGGCTGATCGGTCCGACCAGTAATCCGTAGGTTCTGAGCGCTCCGCGGATATGGTTCTCGATGTCGACCAGCTTGCGCTTCAAGAGCTTGCGATTGGCCAGCAAAGTGCGCAGCCGCTGGGTGTCGATATTCTTCACATAGACCGCGCGATACCAACCCAGACGCATCATCTGCGCAATGCCACGGGCATCATTGCGGTCGGTCTTGTTGCGCATGGTCGACAGCGACACCCGCATATGCCGGGCTTCCACCACGATCATCGGAAATCCCTTCGGCTGCAACTCGCGATACAGCCAAAGACCCAGTGATGATGCCTCGACTCCGACCCGCGAGACGCGATCCGCGAAGCCCTCGATTGCGCAGCGGATCGCCTCCGGCTCCGTCGCCACCTTCGTCTCCCGGACGCTTTGACCGTCCTGATCGATCACGCAGACACTGGTTTCGTTCAGCCCTACATCCAATCCGACATACAGGTTCATGGCCATCTCCTTGTGTCACAATGACATTTCCATCGTTGCACCAGGCACCAACCACCTGCCACCATCCCGGAAGGTCATCCTGGCCCGATTACAAGAGCCGTCCATCGCTGTACGAAGAATCTCGTCCCGCGCCTCTGCTACGTTACGATAGAGACGAGGGGCGAATAAACGCGTCAACGTCGATCTCAAAGTAGCAAACCAAACGGGATTTCGAGGGCAGGTCTGTGCGTGATCAATATGTCGGCGACGTCAGTGATGTCGTTAAATTCGCTCTTCTGCGCGCCCTTGCCGGCGCAGACCATACGCTCGGCATTGCATGGTATTACGCGCCAGGAAACGATGGGCGCGCAGACGGACGACATCTCGAATGGCGTGACGAAGCGGCATGGCGGGTGCTCGACCCTCAACTACATGCGGGGCTCGCCACGCTGCCCGAGCGCAGCGTTGCCGCCCTTGAACAGGCAGCCATCTGGCCCACGGGCGCACTGCTTCACCGCGAGCCGATGCCGGCTCGCGTCGAGCGGAGCGCGTGGGGAATACGGAAGCGCAGCGCACTCGATGGCACGGATGTTGTGTTTCTCGACCCGGACAACGGTGTTGGCAGCGAGACAGAGAAGCACGCCACCTTCACCGAGATTCGACGGCTGCGAAGGTCGGGCCGCGCGGTAGTCTTCATCACTTTCCCAGGGCGAAGTCTGACGCACGACGCGTTGTTGCGACAGTTGCACGAGCGTTTGCGAGTTGAGGCGGGTGTCGAGAACGTCATCACGCTGCGAACGAACGTATCGGTGCCCCGCGCTACAGGATCACGGTCCTATGTGCAGCGACAGCGCTGGTTTACAATCGTTGACCCCGACGCCGAATTGACGGCCAGGGCACAAGCTTTCGCTAAAGCACTTGCATCTGTTCCACGTATTCGGGCGCGAGTGGACGGCACAGCATGAGCGTTTCGGAGAAAATCCGGGCGCTGGCCCGTGACGGGTTCAGCACCACGGAGATCGCGAGGCAACTGGGAATTCGCTACCAGCATGCGTACAACGTCTTGAAAGCTGGTAGTTCATCCGTTGCAACCTCAAGAGCTGTTCAGTGTGAGCATTCACCGGATTTGGCCGACGCTCTTGTTCTCGTTTCATGTTTGAGCCAAAAGCTTTCCGAGCCGGCTCCGGCCAGACTACTTTACCGGTCGGAATGGTTCACCAAAGTCCGGACGTTGATCGAGGCAGGAAATGCCGACTGGTTCATTCTGTCCGCCCTATACGGCGTAGTCGCGCCGGATAGCCGCATTGCTCCCTACGAGAAGACTCTCAACACCGCTGGCGTGGCTGAGCGGCGTGCTTGGGCAGAAAATGTCCGCCGACAACTGTCTCCGCATTTGGTAGGGCGGCGGCGTATCGTGATATTTGCTGGTCAGCGCTATCGCGAGTTTCTGGTGCCAATACTGCTGCGCGATGGCTACGAAGTGGATGTGCCTATGGCAAACCTGCGCATCGGGGAGCAACTAGCGTGGCTGGCGGCGCGATCATGAGCAGGAGAGATGATCTCATCCGCCTGTACCGGATCTTCGATGCGTTGGAGGCTTCCTCAGGCGGTAAGAGGATTCTTACTCAGCTTGCGCCTTCTGGCAGTTGGCCGCGAAGGGGCGTCTATCTTTTCTTCGAGCCGGGAGAGGTCCGCACCGATAGCGGTTGCGGGCCGCGGCTTGTCCGAATAGGCACGCATGCCTTGGGCGTCGGCGCCCGCTCGACGCTGCACCGGCGCCTGCGTCAGCATGCCGGAAAGTCATCGGGCTCTGGCGGAAATCACCGGGGATCAATCTTCAGGCTCCTCATCGGCGAGGCTTTGATCGCGCGCGGAGACTGCCCGCCATGTCCGTCCTGGGGAGTGAAGGGCGATATCGGCAAGGCTGTGGAGGAGCTGTGCGTCGAAAGGGCCGCCTTGGCCGGAGCCGAGGCACCAGTCGAAACCGCTGTATCCGCCTATCTGGGCCGATTGCCCTTTCTGTGGGTCCCGATTGAAGACGAGCCGGGGCCAGAGTCACTGCGCGGCTTTATCGAGCGGAACGTGATTGCACTCGCGAGCGGCCTGCACGAGCCGGTCATTGATCCGCCTTCGCCGTCGTGGCTTGGCCACCACTCGGGCCGGGACAAAGTCCGGCACTCCGGCCTGTGGAACCAGCGGCACGTGGACGAAAATTACGCGCCCGGGTTTCTTGACGTGCTGGAAGCGGCCATCGAACGCAACGCCGATCAGAGGGCTATGGCGTAGACATAGTGCTCATCATCGTCGGTCGTGGCCCGACAGTTCGTACAAAGAATATCTGTATAAAGATTAAATACTTCGAACTCGCTCACGCGGTCCGCTTTTCCACCGACGTCGTTGCTCGTGTTCGCGGCAGTACAAGTTCGTGTAAAGTGGCAATCCTGCCAATCCAGTGACGCCGCCGGGGCGTGCTACGTTCGACCGGACTACGGTTGATCAATCTTCGGAATGAGCGGGCGGCGCGCCACGGCCCATGCTAAGGGGCAAGCATTGCCAAGCCCGCGGGCAGGCGACCCCGGCGTAAAGATGTGCTCCTAAGGGCGGTGCTCGCGCTTCCATCAGCAATGTTTCCGTGCCGCTTGCCTTTTGTGGGCGATCTGCGCAGGTGCTTAAGCACTGCAGACGCTCCCAAGTTTCATTCATTAAAGAGGTCGGAATGGGTGCCGGTTCGGGCGATCTGCACTTCGTCACCGTCGATCCGATATAGCATCAGCCAATCCGGTTCGATCTGAAGGTCGCGTCAACCCTTCCAATCACCTTTTAGGGGGTGATTTTTGTAGCTTCCAGGAAGTGGGACTTTCTCCAGCAGCAAGGAAAGGACTGCTTTGAGCTTCCACATGTCCTTGCCGCGCTTTTCGACACCGGGATGCTGACGGTCATATGGTTGTCGACACCATATGGTAACTTATGCCATCATTTGGAATGAAGGCTGAGCTGCTCTTCCGCCAGCGCATCGAATATGACGACGGTTCGCTCGTCGAAATGGTGTTGTGGCGTGTTCCATCGCCAGTACCGCCGTCTGGCCACAGGCTGAAGTACTCGCTCTTTTACGGCCGATCCGGCGTTCGCGAAGTGGGCTACGATAACGAACGAGGCAAAGGTGACCATCGACATCTGGACGGTGTTGAAACTGCTTACGTCTTCACCAGCGTTGAAAATTGTTGGCTGACCTTTGGCTAGACATCCGGACAAAGCGAGGCGAGAGATGAGCGATATAAAGATTTCGGTGGGTGGGGCATTGGAAGAAGAGGCGTCTCGGAGATTTGCTGATGCTTGGCATCGTGCTGAGCGCGGAGAGACTTTCCATGAGCGCCGCATCGCGTTTGAGAGTTGGAACGCGTTGGCCCGTGTTTTGACGGGGAAGCGCATGGAGTTGTTACACTATGTTCGGCGGCACCAGGTGGGGAGTGTCCGGGCTCTAGCGAAGGCTCTTGGGCGCGACTACAGCAATGTTCACGCAGACGTTCAGGCGCTAACGACGGCTGGTCTTCTGGATACCTCGGACAACGGTGTACAGGCTGACTACGACGTGATCGAAACAAAGATTGCGATTTGAGATCACAAATAGCCACACAACAAGATCTGGCAGGTTCGGCACGCTAGTTATAGCGACCATGCCGCGGAAAAATGGTAGTCAAAACGTACCTCAGGCAAATCAGCTTACTTAAAGTAGTGCCTGTTCAGAGACTTAATTCGCGAGCTTGACGTCCTCCCTCTCCGCCATGCCATATAAATCTCTGATTTTAAATGCTTTATTCGCTACCCGATTCGCTACCCGGCTCCTCCGCCCAACCGCACTCTTCTCAACAGCTCGCGCGGGACCCTGTAGCGAAAAATCCAGTGAAATAAGCCTGTTCGCATTGTCGGCTCTGATCCAAACGTCGCCCACCGAGGCTCCAAGCGCGCCGAGGACTGTACGTCAAAACGTACCTCAGATTTGAGTTCTCGGCGGCCGCGTTTCAGCTCGGCGCACCGACGGCACGCTTTCGCGAATATGAACATCAACATCGACCGATACACACCACGAACAGGGATCGCGTGACCTCTCGGTGCGATCAGCGCGGCCCCGTGGGCGAAGACGATGGGGGCGATGGGAAGCGCGGAAACCAGTTCGGTGATGCTCTCTTCTGTGTCGGGATTGATCTTGGCTGTGCCCTTGTCCAGCACGAGGACTTTGGGTTCGCAGTAGAGCCCATGGGCCAATAGAATGGGCTGCTTCTGTCCGTCGGAGAGCATCGAGCCCGTGTTGTCGATGAACGAGAGATACTGCATCGGTATGCGCAGGATGGTTTTCTGATCGTGGAAAATGGCAAGGTAAAGGCGGCAATCATGCCAATGCAGTGATGGCGGTGGTTAAGTACTGTAGAAGTTGACGGACATCATTCATCAAACAGGTCGGAATGGGTTCCGGTTCGGGCGAGCTGCAATTCGTCACCGTCAATCCGATAAAGCAGCAGCCAATCTGGTTCGATATGAAGGTCGCGCCAACCCTTCCAATCGCCTTTTAGGGGATGATCTTTGTAGCTGACAGGAAGTGGAGTTTGCTCCAGCAGCAAGGACAGGACCGTTTTGAGCTTGCGCATGTCCTTGCCGCGCTTTTCAGCTTTGCGAATGTCGCGCTTGAAGCGGCTGGACCAAACCGGGGCCAACGTCACAAGTCTAGATCCTTGAACAGCTGCGCTGGGGAACGGGCCTGACGGCCCTTTCCAGCCTCAAGCTCCTTCATCGCCTTGCGGCTTTCAGTGTTTGGTACTTCGACAGCAAAGGGCAGGCGCTGCTCGTCGGCAATACGAAGCATCAACAGACGAATGGCGTCAGAAATTGACAAACCCATGGCCCCCAGAGCGGCCGCCGCGCGCTCCTTGGTATCCGTGTCGATCCGCGCCCGTACAATGGCATCAGCAGTCATCCTACCTACCTCTGAGAGTATGTAGCCTCATTGTAGCTACAATGAGGGGGATTTCAAGGGCGAATCTCGGACTGCTGTCGGGATCTAAGCCATCGTTGCCACCTCGCTTAGTCCCACGTGCCGTAATCCGGCCTAATGGCGTCGACGGATTTCGAGAGAAGCGATTGCGGCCAGACGAGGCCGAGCTGTATATCGCGCCACTCCTTCGACGGTGCGCCGAGCTTGAAATCAAGAACGAGATCTTGATGGCAAAGCATGCGTAAGTCAGCCTTTCTGATACTTGCGGCAGAGGGTGGGGATGATATCTGGGCGCGCTTGCTTTGCTCTTTGTATTGCGATCGCGGGCGCCCTGCTGGCGGCGCGCGGAGAGGCATCCGCTTCTTCGCGGCCAAAGGCCTGGGTTCCCCCGTTCACTGGTCTCCTCCCAATTTCTTAGACCAGGCTAAATGAGAGTTTTCCGGCTAGGCTGCCCTGAGGAGGGGCCCTGGCCATGAAGAAGTCCCGGTTCACAGAACAACAGATCGCCTTTTGCGATAGGCGACGCGCCGGCGGGAGGTCGAGATCCTTGCTGTGTATTAAATATTGTGCATATTGAAGACATGAATTAGAGGATTGGTGTATGTCCCGTCCTACCACCATGACCGTCCGCGTTAGCGGCGCTTTGAGCGATTTCGTGGCAGCGAACGTCGGGGAGGGCGGAGCATACGAGAACGTCAGTGAATATATCCGCGACTTGATCCGCCGCGATAAGGAACGGGCGGAGCAAGAAGCGTTCGACCGGTTGAAGGCTGAACTTGTCCTTGCCTTTTCGGCACCTGAGGCGTCCTACACGCCATTGACCGCCGCCGAGGTGATCGCGCGCAATCGGACCTAACGGAGTGGCGACCCTGCGCATCCAGGAGGCGGCTTCCCACCGCCTCGACGAAATCTATCGCTACACGCGGGACCGCTGGGGTAATGAGCAAGCGAACCGCTATGTCACAGGGCTTTTCAACGCTTTCCACAGGATTAAGTCCCACGATGTGACATCCCGGCCCATTCCAGCAGAGTTTGGAGTAGATGGGTACGTCTTCCGCTATGAGCGGCATCTCGTCTATTGGCGCCGACTGTCGAACGGCGACATCGGTATCGTGACGATCCTTCATGAGCGGATGCACCAGATTGACAGATTCCGTGAGGAATTCGGGCTATAAATTTGCGTGGTGCTGAAGGCTCTGTTGCCAGCATGGGGACAGCAGGTGTAGCGCTTTCGGAGGCAGCAGGTTAGCCTGACCTTAAGGTCACTGTGCGTCCAGAAAGGGACCAATTCTCTATCGTCGATCCGGCGCGCTGGATAGCCTTACGGACCACCGTGTTTCAGGTCAGTGTTTGCCTGACGGCACAGAGTGTGCGCCGAGTAGGACGCCATCCACGCGCGTGCCATACAACCACATCTTGCTGTTGTGGAATCTTTTACGTGTCTCGGGCACGCTGCCAGTAAAGCGCGGATCTTGCGGGCGTTCATGGCCATCCACGAACATCGCGACATCCCATGCCTCTTGATCGCTGAGCGTGTTGCCCTTGCTAAACGGCATGTTTGCCTTGATGAAAGCGGCTGCGTTTTTTATGTTGCCCATGCCCGCGCCCCAGTTGAAGCTCTTAGAGCCCCATAGCGGCGGAAACACGATTTTGCCGGCGGCAGATTTCTGTCCTTGGCCGTCGGCGCCGTGGCACATCGCGCAATTCTGCGCATAGACCTGTTTGCCGCGTTCAAAGTTCATCGGCTGCGCCGGCTTCTTCAGTGCGGGATAACCCCGGCCCTTCATCTTTGCGCCCGTCGGTGCACCCTTAGCGAGGAAGTACGAATAGGTTTCGAGAGCCAGCAGCTCTTTGCTACCGCGCGCCGGCGGCTTGCCGTTCATGCTGAAGCGGAAACATCCCTGCAGCCGTTCGGGAAAATCGTTCACATGCTTGTTCTTGCTGCGATAGGCAGGATAGCTAACATAGGCTGCCCATAGCGGTGCGGAATTGGCCATGCGCCCGGCATCAAGATGGCAGTTCTCGCAACTCAACGTATTGCCGACATAAGCCTTTGCGTAGTGCGGGGTGTTGCGGAAGATATTCAACCCGAGCTTCACCATCTCGCCGAACTGATCCTTGGGGATCGCGCTGTCCGGGGGGGGCGTAAAGCCATCGAAGTTTTGCGTAACGCTCGAGGCGCTAGCTTCCGGCACCCTGGGATAGGCGGCGTAATAGGCTGCGACGGCTGAGATCTCTTTGTCATTGAGCCTTTTGGCAATCGCCGCCATCAGCCCCATCGGATCGTCTTGGCGTGAGCCTGAAGCCCACCCCTTGAGTTGCGCCTCGATGTATTCGGCGGATTGTCCTGCCAGTCGTGGTGTCAGCGAGCCAACGCCGCTGCCCATCGGGCCGTGGCATTGGCTGCAACCAGGTACGTCCTTGGTCCAATCGCCGCTTTTGGCAATGGCACCGCCGAGTGCGAGCGTAGCCGTATCACTCTTCTTACTGGCGACAGACGTCTTTATCGATTGCTTGGCATAATAGGCCGCCACAGCTTTGCGCTCGTCCTGCGTGAGACTGCTGGCGATTGGCGTCATCGTGCCGTTCTTGCGTTTGCCGTCGGCAAAGCTGTCAAGCTGGTGCAGAAGATATCCTGCATCAAGTCCGGCAAGCCGCGGAATGGCAGCGGCAGACAGGCCTTCACCTTGCGCGCCATGGCAGCCTGAGCAGGCTGGCGCACCGGCCTTTATGCCTTGCATCACTATCATCTTTGCACTTTCGGCGGCCGCAGGGGGTGCCCATGCCATGCCTGTTGCCGCTACACCCGACCACAGCGCTGTTCCAAGAATCGTCCTTGCCAACCACCTCATTTCACGTTCCTTAGATCCGGCGAATATTCATCGGTCAGTGCATTTTGCCTTTGTAAGCCTCAAAACCATACTGCTCGAATATCGCCAGTGATTGCGGCGAACGGATGAAGGTAAGCCACGCCCTTGCCGCGTCAGGGTGCGCAGCGCCCTTCACCGCGGCCCCGGCATATATAGCGATCGTGTTCTGCGTAGCGGGAATATCGACATGCGAGATCGGGTGATGTGCCTGTTCCTGGAACGTGGCCTCAGATCGCCAGGTCACTCCCGCATCAGCAAGACCCTGCATCAAAAACAGTGGCGTTTGTCGATGGTGCACATGGGTCAGGATGGTGCTACCGGATTTCAGTTTGTCGGTATATACGGCTTTTAGCAGTGCTTCGCCACCAGCCTTTATCAGAGATTTCTCAATCTGCCGTGCAATCCCTTCAAAGGCCGGGTTTGGCATCACCACTTTGACATTTGGTTTGCCGAGATCTTTTAACCCGGTGATGTGCGCGGGATTTCCCTCGGGCACCATGATGGTCAGCGTGTTCGTTACGTAAGGCACGGCGGGCCCAACAAGCTTGCCCTTTTTAATCATGGCGTTGACCCGAGCAAGCCCGGCGAAATACGCATCGGGCTTCGCCGTGAAGGTCATGTTGCCAGACGTAATGACGCCGCCTGCATCTAACTGCTTCTCAAGCAATCCTGGCGGAATTGTTTCCCAAAAGATACGGCCTTTAAATTCCGGGTGGTTGTTCTCGAAGGCTCTAACAAGATGCGCCATGGCAAAAAAGTAGTTGCCACCGACATAAAGGACGAGTTTGGGATCGGTGATATCACCATGAAAGTCGGCGAGTACATCGACTTCCGGCACCGTGAACTCGAGGCCTCGATGAATCGCATCATTGTTGATACCGTGCTGCCAAGGAGGAAAAACCTGTCCTTTATAATGCGGCGGCTCTGCCGTTCCGTGCCAGGCATCGAATGTGGACTGTGCGAAGGCCGGGGCCGCGACAAGCACCAGGGCTGTCACAGCGAGGGCGATACCATAAAAAGTACGTTGCAACATCGCTTGTCTCACTTTGCGTAATAGAAGCCGGACATCTGCAATTCGGGCATAGTTGCCACCGCACCCGGTGTCAGAACAACGCCCGGCAGAAGGTGGTTGGTCAGTTCTGCTGCAATCTGTTCGACGGAAAGCTTGTCCGGGTTCAGTCCGCGCGCAAGTAGTTTCGAGGATTGCTCCCAGATTGCGTTGTGGCACGCCATGAAAACGACGCCCCGGCGCATTAGAGCTGGTATCGAATTGTCATGCGGCGAGTACACCCCTTCCGGGTCTTCGAAACTCTTAGGATCGGCGCTGCCCGCCTTAGTCTCGATTATCAGCGTATTGGTCTTGAACTTATCACCTGCCAGATTGGTGATCTGGTATTTGTCCCAAATGTGTTCGTCATAAAGAGCCAGATTGGCTGAACCGTGCGTGACCGACACGGCGAGAAAATTCGGATGCTTGAACGACCAGATCTGCGCATTCAGCGAATTGCGCATCAAGTTGAGCCACGCCCCATCGATCTTTGTATTGTCCCATGCTTGCTTCGGCGCAGGCCTATAGGCCAATAATTCCTTGATCGCCTTGTCGTCCCACTCGTTGGGCTTGGTAAGAATCATTGGTACGGTTTTGAAGTCACGCCGGCCGCGTACCTTATCCAGCCGTGCCATCAGTTCGCCAAGATGCGAGGCACCTTCCGGCAAGAGGTCACGCTTACCGCTTGTTGCGGCAATCGTGGTCTCGCTGGAGAGGACGGTTACTGCAGTTGCCGATGCCAGCCCTATTCCGAGCGTTTGAAGTGCGGTTCGTCTATTGCTGTGCATTGCATTTCTCCTTCAGCTTTTTGGAAGCCTAGGACGATATTGAAAATCACACCACCCAATTATTTCACTTAGAATGATCAATAAACTCGATTAATTGTTGTTGTCGGCACGACAACCCATCTCTCGGTCTATAACGGTAAGGACGTTGTTCAAGGCCACTCGGCGGTTTGTAGATCACCGATTATGGGCGCCGTCGGTCTCGGCGTGCACGAATGGAGTACGCTCTCAAGCGCCGCCGCCGCCCTCGTTCGGCGTATCGGGATGTTCCCGCACCGGATCTGGATCAATGGAACCACCTTCCAGGCAGAACCACCGATCACCCCGCAAGAGATATAGAGAACTGAAGCTACTACTGTTGCCGCTTGACCGCAGGCTTTTGAGGCCCATTTGGTATAACGAATTGGCCTCAGTACCTATTAAAGCCCTTGCGGGAGGGCCGCCGGTTTGATTCAGTGGAGGCACCATATAAGCTTCGATGAGTGATCTGCCCTGGCTATCGGAGGTGCAGATGCTCCGGATCGAACCATATTTTCCGTTGTCGCCTGGGGTGCCGCGCGTCGATGATCCCAAGATCACAAACGATATTATCTTCGCCATCGGCACTGGGCTGCGCCGGTGCACCGCAGTGGAATCCACGGCGCGGTTTCGTCGTTGGCATATCTAAATCACTATGAATTCAAACCTGAGAGCGGATCTAGAACCGTCATTGCAACGTGGCCGGTCCTACGGGCTGCTTGGACCACAAGATGTGCAATTTGTGTGGTTTCTCTTTACCTCCATACCTCCACTAGAGCGGGGAGTTGGGGGTAAGGCTGCTATTTGATATTTTGGCAACACTCGCGGTAGGCCGAGGAAGTCACTTGACCAAGGTGGCGGGACCGCCGATCAGGAATTTCGCCCCTGGGTGGGCGTAATGGCTCTGCAGGGCGCGCGCATAGCCATGGCTGATTTCACGCTACTGTGGGCGTTCTTTGAGGCCGAGTTATGCGGGCGGCGCATATATTACTGAGATAGTCTCATGGTATGCAGCATTGAACCGAAGGCTGCCAAACGCATGATGGTGACGCTGCAAAGGTTTGTTCCTGGAGCTGTATAAGGTTTGGGCCTAAAGTCGGCAGTAGAGGGCAGGAGCGGCGCCCTGTGCCCGCTGCCTAAGTGTCTCTACGCTCGCACGCCAGTATACGGGCTGATATCTGCGCCACCACGGCACTGATGCAAGCGAAGATGCAGAGTGGAGACGGCAAAAGGCCACGAGAATCGTCCCAAAAGTACCGTGGGAAGGGACATGGTAAGTGCGGCAGTGCGGAAAATATCATAGAAATATCAATAGGATGCGCTGACTCTGGCCGGGCTCCCTATCCGCCAGACTACATGACGACTTGGGTTTGCTGCAGCTATTTATTCCCCTCTCGTTCCGCCCAACTCCACTCCTTTTGGAGGTTCGTGTGGGAGGCTGTTACGGAAAATCCTGTGGGATAGGCCTTTCAGTATTGTCGGCTTCGATCTGCACCTCGCCCACTAAGAGGCCAACGGCCCGAAGAAGTGGGCCTCAAACCGTTCCTCAGGTGAACCAGCTTTTTCTTTAGTTTATGTGGGCTCTTGGCACAGGCAGCTGCGCCGGAGGCGGTAGAGCGAATTGGCGAACGCTTAGTCGCGCGTTTAAAGCCAGTGACAGATGGCGCACAACTCGCTGACAGCCCTACGGGCCAGGTTAGAAAGCATGGCTGAGGGGACGATATTCTTGTCGGGAAAGCACTAACTTTTGCGGGTGAGTTTGCGGTATGAACGCGTTACGTCAGGACGGTTGCTCACGGTGACTGTGCGGGTATCGCCTCGGTGCGACGTACCAAGTCTATGGCTAGATGCCGGGACTGGTGATCAGCGTTCATGTTCTTCGCGATGCCGTCGTTTTGCCGGACGCAGCCATGTTGGTAAGACGCTCAATGCTCGCGAAGAGAGCGCGGGGGTGGTCGCGCAGCTGATGGAAGGAAGTCAGTGCGGTGCTTTCAGCTTATCCAGGATAATGCGCAGTTCGCGGCCGTGGGTATTTGACTTATCAAGCCCCTAGCGTTCGACCAGGTTCCATCCGAACACCGCCACCGTCGCGCCAATCAGCAGCATGCCCGCTAGCAGCGAGGCATCGGGCAGGGCAAAACCGAAACTGGGCAAGTGCAGGAATTTCAATCCCGGCAACTGCCAGGTGGCCAGCCCCATACCTGTTAGTGCCGCCAGGCTCAATATAATCTGTTCACGCCGCTGGCGCCGGGCCAGCCGCGTCAGCACCGCGTCGGTCAGCGGCGTGCTCTCTAGCGACGCGCTCAGCCCGACGTGATCTTCGCGCAGCCATTCACTCAGGCGATCCGACATGAGACATCCTCCGGGGCCTCTGGTGTTGCGGCCAGCGCCGCGCGCATCTTGCCCCTTGCTCGTTGAACATAAGTCTTGAGAGTACCCAGCGGCAATGCCATTGCCGCTGCCGCCTCGCTGTGTGATAGGCCGCAGGCATCGCAGAGTAGCAGGGCCGCCCGCTCTTGAGTGCGTAGGGTCAGCAAGAGCCGCTGCAGATCAAGCGCCGTGTCGGGATCGGCGGCAGGTGGTGGGGTCGTGGCCTCCGCCGAGGCGTTCAGTACCCGGGCATAGCGCGCTGCCTTGCGCCGTCCGCGCAGAAACCCGCGATAGGCTATGGCGAACAGCCAGCTGCGGAAGGCCGCCTGGCCACGGAACGCGGCGATGCCATCATAGCCTTTAATCAGCGTCTCTTGCGCTAGATCGTCGGCTACGGCGGCGTCACCGGCTAACCGCCGCAGGAAGGCGCGCAGCGCACCCTGATGGCGGCGTACTAGCTCCCCATAGGCCGCGCGATCACGCGCCGCCTGCACGCGCAGCACAAGTTCGGTGTCCATCATGCCGGCCAGGTTCTGCCGCACCAGAGTTTCCCGCTTAAGACCCCGTCGCGCGCGCGTCGGACGCGAAGACATGCAGGCCAATATACGCCAATCCGATTAGGCCAGGAAACGCCGCTATGCCCAAGAGCGGCCGGATGGCATCGGCTTCGCCTAGCACCACCGCAAACACTCCAGTAGCTATAGCGATAGATAGGAAGATGATGCCTCGCCGCAGATCGACATAAGGTGAGGCCTTGTCTTGCACTAGCGCCTCTATCAACTCAGGAGCTATGGGCTCGCCGCGATCAGTGATTAACTTGATAGCGTCTAATATAGTCTGGCGGTTGCGGGCCCGGAAGTGGAAGGCAAGAGCCAGTGGTACGCATACCATCACGGTGATGCTGCTGAACACGATCAGGGGGACGAGGGTATCGGACATCGGGTTTCCACGCTTTAGCCGGGCGCTGGAGGCGCTCCCGGGGTTTCCTCCTTAAGAGCCTCCTCGTCGCCCATTTGGATGTGACGGTTAGAATATTATCTGCCCCGGCCCCATCGGTCGTCCTTCGCCACTGCCCGATTATGCCTGGATCCGGCCCAGATTGCCGTCGTGCGCCAACCTCTGGGGACTGGCTGGAGAGCCCGGTGGCCGCCAGTGCCTGGCGTCCCACACCGCCAATCACCTGTCCGTGCTCGGCAGGGAGGTGCTGCGACAGCATTTCAATCTCCAGATAGTCGTTCGTCCAACGGGCCATAACGCAGCTCGCCGCGTCGCACGCGCGGTGTGGGTCCTTGCGCGCTCGTCCATGCATGCCAGATCCTGATCTCGAGTGCCTGACTTCAGACGATGCTCCCTCCACTCCTGTGACTTTCCTCATTCAGGCGGGTTGCCGCGCCCATGCTCTTCGGTGTGCGACAACCGCACCGCGGGATTGCTGCGTACTGCTATTTTGACGACTGGCTATATATTGCGCCAAAGTGTGGAACGTCCATGCAAGAGCGCCGGCGGATGAAGTATTTCGCCTGCTAAACTAGACTGCCTCGACAATACGCCGCTCCATCACCTTCTGTTGATGCTGTCAGACAATATTCTCTGTAGGCGCTGCGCTTTTACCGATCAGACGGAGTTGATTGGCAGTAAGAGGTACGACGACCTTATGCTGCTGCAATGGATTGTATTAGCCGCGATCTTTCCCTCACGCACGCCATCCTCGGAACAGCCGGTGTTGGCATTAATATCGAACCGCGGAAAGTTCGAGCTTGAAATGTCAAGTCGGATGCGGTGGCCAGGAGCGAATACATTGGATATCGGATAGAGGGTGATTGTCAGCGGAACCACAGTCCCTGGCGTGACCAGCGAGCTTCGTCCAGATCCATCGCGATAGCGCATACGTTGAATGCCATCCGTCAGGTTAAGAGCAAAGCCGCGGGGTAGATTCTCGTCCACCGGATAGACGTCTATGAGCTTGGCCGTGAAATCAGCGTCAGGGGCATCACTACTTACCCAGAGCATGACCGAAATCGGTCCTGTGATCTCGAGAGCCCTGGTCAGTGTCGCAGTTTCGAAGACCAGGACGTCAGGGCGGTCCGAGAGCGGTCCCAATTGATCGTTCAGTCGAAATGTCTCCTCCGTTACAATTTGGTCGTAGCCGCCCGGTGCGACGATCGGAACTGTACGCTCAAGATGTGTGAGACGGTGGAATTGGCGCGGTTCGGGGGCGTTTGGTACGACGTCGAGCAGCGAGGAGACATTGCCGCCGATCGAGGGTACAGGATTGGCCGGGTCGGAGTGGAACCTGAGGAGTCCTGCGTCGTCTTCCGATGGTTCTGTCGCGAGTTGACCATTAGCGAGCAAATAATAGGGCTCATACCTGATGCGCGCGAGTGGCCACTCGCTTTCATTGCGCCAATGACCACCATGCTGTAGACGGTGGTCAGCACCCAGGTTCCCTTCGCCTCCGCCCATGACGTAGATGCGGATTAATGGCTCATCGGTACGGTCACGGCCTTTTAGTTCAGCATCAAACCAACGCAGCAACAGCGCTTTGTAGTCGATGATTGCGTCGGGCGTGAAGCGAATGCCACCAGCAATTGGCTGCTCGACGCTCGAAGTGCTGTGCACCCAGGGACCGACTACAAGGCGCACGCGTCTGCGCGCTACGGCACGATGTGCGTTGTAGAGTTCGAACAGCGCGCGGCCGTAGGAATCGTACCAGGATCCAATATAAAGCGCCGAGATTTCCGCAAATGCCTGCGCATAAGCTGCTGGATTAAGCGCGGGATGATTCCAATAAGCGGTGCGCTCGTCATTGCTTATCAGATCGAAGGCCCAACGTTCGTAGGCGGGCACGCGGGCGAGCTGGGTTTTGCCGCGCCGGATCGGCCACTCCCGTAGCCAGTCGGAAAAGCGCTTTTCGGGCTGTATCAGAGCTGCTTCGGTGGCTGCATCTTTGGCGAGCTCGGTTTGGGTATTTTCGGCCGCGTGCCAGAAGGCCCAGGCAATCCAGCGCAGCTCAAGCGCTCCGCCCTGCCGGATCGCGCTGGAATAGCCGTCCGCGCCGCTCATCATGGGGACGATAGTGCGAAGACGCTTGGGTCCAAGTGCACCCATTGCGGTTTGGGTCCAGCCTGACCAGGATGTCCCCCAGCTTCCGATGTCTGCATCGCCCCAGTCTTGTCGGCCGATCCATTCTAGCGTGTCATATCCGTCCTCAGCTTCGGGCAGAAGATAATTGACCTCGCCCTGAGATTTGAAGCAACCCCGACAATCCTGCTGAACCACCACAAAGCCCTGGCGTGCGAGCCAGGGAGCGTGGCCATAGGCCGTCTCAACCTCATCTTTGGAGTAAGGCGTGCGGAATAATAAGACAGGGAAGCGCTCGTTGCGGCTCTTGGGAACGGGGTGAAAAACGTCGGTCGCCAAGCCGATACCATCGCGCATTTTCACGAGGAGATCCCGCTCGACCTGGAGATCATAAAAATCAGTATGCATCGTCTCTCCGTATACGGTCCGGCTACCCGAGACCAAAGTTTGAAACCGCTGTGTCCCTGCAGGACTGCCTCAATAGCGGCTTTAGCAGGGCACGGACCTTGTCAGCATTTATTGTGCCTGTCGGATTGAAGGTCGCCAAGGCAGGCCTCTGCCTTACTGCCGAAGGTTGAAGATCACACACCAGATCTCTGGCGAGAAGACTGGCAGAATGGTATCACCTTCGTTCTGACGCGGCACGTCATTGTCCTGACACATGGTGATATGTAGTGGCTGTGATGAAACTCATGGCTACGTACCTGAGCGTTATGAGCTGCTCCGCCGCGCGCCAAGTTTGTGGGGTAGGAGGTCACTGCAAAGCCGATTGTACTGAGCCAGTGGCTGGGCACAGGCCGAGAAGACAGCGTATGCCGAAATGCGCCGGATCGAGCTTCATGCGGTGATTGTCCAAATAGCCCTCCGCTCTTTTTCCGGTGATCATCCTGGTAGTAATTATACTCTTATAATTTCACTACTTTACCAGTTTAGGAAGCGTACCAATATGTCGCTCAACTGAACAAGGAGTATATGCATGCGCGTTTTTGTAACAGGTGCCTCGGGCTTTATTGGCACAGCCACCGTCCGGGAATTGATTGCCAATGGGCATAGCGTCGTCGGCCTCTCCCGCTCCGATGCCAATGCGCGGGTGTTGGAGCAATTGGGTGCAACCGCTCACAGTGGCGCGCTCGAAGATCTCGACAGCCTGCGTGCCGGAGCCAAGGACACCGATGGCACCATCCATCTGGCATTCATTCATGATTTCGCGAAGTTTGCCGAGAACGGTCAAATCGATAAGCGGGCGATTGAGGCTATGGGTGAGGTCCTTTCTGGATCGGGAAAGCCTCTCATTGTCACCTCCGGGACGTTGCTTGCGGCACCTGGGCGTGTTGCCACCGAAGAGGACCCCGCGACGCCGGGTCTCCCCCGCATGTCCGAGGCAGCAGGTCTATCCTTCGCTGCCCACGGAGTTCGCGCTATGGCGATACGTCTGCCACAGGTCCATGGCGGAGATGGTAAATGCGGCCTCGTCAACTGGCTTTTTTCCATCGCTCAGGAAAGGGGTGTGTCGGCCTACATTGGTGACGGCAGCAATCGCTGGTCCGGTGCGCACCGGCTCGACGTGGCGCGGCTTTACCGCCTAGCTCTGGAGAACGGGCGCGCAGGCGTTAGTTACCATGCGGTGGCCGACGAGGGAGTACGGGCGCGCGACATTGCCGAGATCATTGGCAGGCATCTGAAGCTACCCGTGGTTTCAATTAGCCCAGAAGAGGCCCCCAATCACTTCGGCATGATGGCCATGTTTGTCGGATTAGATGGACCCGCTTCGAGCGCACTAACGCAGCAATGGTTGGGATGGGTACCTAGGCAAATCGGTTTGATCGCCGACATCAGCCGACCTGGCTACTTTCAGCCCTGATTCGGGGTGACGAGATAGGGTCATCACCAGGCTGGCTCCCATAGGATCGAATATAATGATGCATCCTTCAAGCGGGAGAAGGTGACCGCACCATAACTCGCCCTTGCTTGTGTTCCGGGTTCTTGGCAGCGCGACGCGCTTTGTGCTTTGATCTGCTAACATTAAGCTTCGTCCACGCGCGAGCGCTCTACGGTGGGGTTTCTTCAATGGCATTCCGCTACTGGGTTTAGGTATGAAGGGCTAATAGATACGCGCCATGCGTGGCCAAGTCTGGATCCACCTATACGAAGATGGGTAGGGCGAAGACACCATGCGTCACTGCGCAAGTCGGTTAGCTCTAGCTCACATTGTCGATAGTCGGAAATGCTCATGAACCAAATCGCTATTGTCAGTGGGAGTGACGTCCGAACGGCAGGCAAGGCCCAAATTCGCCAACAAGCCACAGCCCTTTGAACCGGTGAAGTTGGTCCATCTTCCAGACCTCACGCAGATCTGTAATGCGCCGATGGACGACAGAGAGGCTAGCATGGATGCAATTGCGTTGAGCACTTTATGCATGGCAGCGTCCATGGCCTGCAGCCGCTTGTGTAACCGAGTTTGTGTGACAAGAGCCTCTTCGTTCTGCGCCAACTAAATCCCGAAACTCGGAAAAGCTCGATGGCGCCCGTCACAGGGCGAGAAATACGGCAACGCTGAATAGGTTCACTGGTGTTATGGCGCTTGAAGAATTCAGCCCGGACATCTGCTTGGAGGGGGCAGTATCTGGCCAAGACCAAGGGCAGATACTCCACACGTTGGAGGCATACGCGGCCTTGGGGTTAAACAACAGCTTGTGAAGTCGTGGGACTACTTCGGTCTTTGATCGCCACTCCATACTTGCCATACTTGATGAAATTGGAGGACCGGGGAGCATCAACACTAACGCCAGACAAAAGGCTCACCGCGGCTAGCGCATGCGGTTCGCCCTAAGCAAAAAAATAAGTTAAAACAAATGGTTATGATTGAGCGCTGACTGGGCGAGCGCCCATAGCCCGCGTGTATTGGTCACAAATCACCGCCACAACTGAGGTTCGCTGCACATGAAATCGAAACATCTTGCTCGGGTTGCACTCATCGCACTTTTGGGAGGCTTGCCGACGCTGGTGCAGGCCCGGCAATTATCAGATGCGGACTATGCGCGCGCGGCGAAATTTTTGCTCGATAGCACAGACCCACTGGTAGGACATTTCGTGGATCCGTTGGTGGATCATGAGGTCCAGCATGTCAAATGGATCGATGCCACGCACTTTTGGTATCGAGATCATGGTGCCAGAGGGGACTCGATTCTTGAAGTGAGTGCTGTGACCGGGAAGGTTTCACCGGCATTTGATGCAGTTAAGCTGGCTGCAGCTCTAGGCAAGGCGCGCGCGAAGCCCGTGAGCGCGACGAAATGGCCGGCATATGGATTCGATTTCCATCACCTCGACCATGATAAGCTGGAAGTTCAGTTGGGCGGAGGAACGTTCGAGTGTGACTTGTCTGGTGCAGGTGAGTGTACGTCGATGTCTAAGCCGGTAAAGTCATCTCATCATGCGAGAGAATTTAGCGAAGGCAAGCACGCTCTCTCACCAAACCGCAAACTCAAAGCTTTTGTGCGTAACTGGAATCTTTGGGTTCGTAATATTTCCAACGGCAAGGAGACACAGCTCACCACCGATGGATTGAAAAATTACGGGTATGGAAACAAGAAGGACGGCCCGGCAACGGTGCGCTGGTCTCCGAATTCGGAGATGCTGGTGGCATTTAGGCAAGATCAACGTAAGGTCAAGGATTTCTATACGATCTCAACGCGTGTGGGGCATCCCAAGCTGAAAACTTTGCCTTACCCACTGCCAGGCGACAAGCATGTCTTTATGATCCACCCAACAGTGATCGATGTTGCCAGTCACAAGGTGATACCCCTCAGGATGGCCCCTGAGCAGAGATTGGGCAGCTGGAAGGACGTGCGCTGGTCTTCTAACGGCAAGACGTTTGCGATTGTGTCGACTTCGCGTAATCAGCAGCATGAATGGTTTCGTATTGCCAATGCCTCTACTGGCAGTGTGCGAACGGCGTTTCAGTACAGCGCGAAGGAATATTACCAGGGCTGGTATCGTCGGCCTGACTGGCAGTACCTGGCAGAAAAGGGCGAGGCCATATGGCCAACGGAACAGAATAACTGGATTAACCTGTATCTCTACGATCTTAAGACAGGGAAAATGCTGCACCCAGTTACCACGGGTAAAGGCGATGTAATTCAGGTTCCCTACGTTGATGCCAAGGCTGATACGCTATGGTACGTGGGTGTGGGGCGAACCCCCGGAGTGAACCCTTATTATCGGCAATTATTTAAGGTCAACATTGATACTGGAAAGACGACCTTGCTGACGCCAGAGGCGGAGGATCACATCATCACGATGTCGCCGAACGGCAAATATTTTGTTGACTCGTATTCGACGCCGACCACGCCACCAATAACCGTTCTTCGCTCGGCGGAGAACGGACGAATCATTGAAACGATAGCAAAAACAGACATTTCACGTCTGAAGGCTATTGGGTGGGTACCGCCAGTTCCATTTACCGTAACGGCTCGGGATGGCAGGACGGCGCTTTATGGGCTGATGTACAAGCCAACCAATTTCGATCCACACAAAAGATACCCGGTGATCGATTTTGTCTATCCGGGTCCGCAAATTGGTTCTATCGCGACGTTTGGTTTCCGCTCCGAACGTGGCAGCCATCAGGCCTTGGCTGAACTTGGCTTTATCGTTGTTACCATCGACGGTATGGGAACGCCCTACCGCTCCTCGAAGTTTCAGCGTTACTGGTATGGCGACATGGGTGATGACACAATTCCTGACCAGGTCACCGGAATTAAGCAACTGGCCGCTCGATATCCATGGATGGATATCAATCGCGTGGGGATATGGGGTCATTCAGGCGGTGGTAACGCCACGGTGTCAGCCATGCTTCATTACCCAGACTTCTTCAAAGTAGGCTGGGCTGAAAGCGGCAACTACGATAACCGTGATTATGCCTACGATTGGGGTGAAAGGTGGGAGGGCCCTTTGGTCAAATATAATAACGGCACGACTAGCTACGACAATCAGGCGAGTGAGCTGATTGCGAAAAATCTGAAGGGGCATTTGATGCTGGTAACAGGATCGATCGACGACAATGTCCCGCCCAGCAACACTTATCTGATGGTCAATGCCCTTATGAATGCGAACAAAAATTTTAGCATGCTCGTGGTACCTAACGAGCATCATCATTACGGGTCTCATACTCCCTATATCACCCGTCGGTGCTGGGATTTCTTCGTTAAATATCTTGCAGGCAATACACCGCCCCATGAGTTTAACGGGATGCCAAAGGCCCTAGACAAATGAGGACGGAAGGTTGACGGCGCCAGGATGAGGACCTGAGCCGACCTCCATAATGCGGGACACCGCTCAGGGCATCGGAACCGTGAGCGGTGTTCGCCAGATCCTGGCCTTTTTGGCCTTAGCATTGATGGTAGGGAGTTATTGTGGGCGATGGTCTGATGAGGCGTCGCTGGCGTTCGTCGTCGTTTCCTGTAGTCCACCCGCAGCTCACAAATGAAGAACTGTATCTTGCGATGAAATTGTCAGCTTCGGCTTTAGCCTTTCGAGGCTGCCCTGGTTAAATGCCGAGGCCGACTAGTGCCTCTTTGGTCGCAGAGATTTCCAATGTGTTCATGGGGTCAAGTATGCTCCGCAATTATGCTGGGCATATAGCGGAATGCACTTGCGCCGAACGAGGTATTTTTTGGCGTCCTACATCCAAAAGAAGGCGTTTTACTTTCCTACCACCTGTATTTTAGAGACATGTACGCGCCGCCCGGACCGGCCGACAGTCCGGTTGAAAAGCCTCGCGGTTGGTATCGTGTGGTGAAAATCTCGTTATAACCGAGGGAGATGGCGGCACTTGCGACCACGTCCCACCAGTGGTGCTCCCTGCTGTCGACGCGGGAGTAACCAACAAACGCTGCCGCAGCGTATGCAGGTACTCCAAATTTCCATCCATAGCGCTGCCAAAGATATTGCGCCGGCACGAAGGCGACGGCGGAGGTCCCGGACGGAAACGAGTCCAGATTGCTGTGACCATGGCAGGGCATGGCGAAAGGTCTACATTCGTGAACAAAATGCTTGAGCCCATATACGGTGCCAACCGTCGCAATTCCGGTTACGGCAGCCTGCGCCAAACCAATCCAATCGTTCCGCCATACCGTGATCCCGCCCGCAATAACCGGTAAAGCAATTGCAACGTCCTGACCAAGCGCTTTAACGCTGGAGGAAGCCTGTGCAGGCAAAGTAAAACCTGACAGACATGCAAGAGCTGCCACGAGAACTCGGAATTTCATAGTTTCCCTCATATACGCGGGTTTAAGTGTTAGCCAGCGGTAACGTAAGCCTGGACAATCTATAGATCAGCTATACTTGAGATTTGCTGCGCCCTGGCAAGCTAGCGTCACGAATGTAAAAACTCTCAAAGGCTCATCGATTGTCCCGCCGGCGGCTATTCTAATGCCATGACGAGATCAGGCAGCGGGCAAGGAATCAAGTGCCTTGATGAAGCCGGAAATAGGAATTTTCGCCAGCTGCCATCGGCGATCCAGGAGGTGGACCCGCGCAACCTGGATGGTCCCCCCCAAGAACACAATCGACAGGCGCATTTTCTAGGACAGGCGGCTCCCCTGATGGTCGAAGCCCTCGCTGAGGTTAGGTAACGCGCCGCGCTCTTGCGCGGTGTAGGAGATCTCGAGACTTGCCGATCCGGGGGCATTCCGCGGGGGACTGACTTGGGTGACAGCCTCAGAGGGTGCGGGATATTCGGCAACCTACAGGGCTAGCTCCCATAACATGGACTGAATTTCATCTAATGGCGAACAGGATTTGGCTCGCAGCTACATGTATTGAGCAGATGCCCCGCTCAAAATGTTGCGTTCGGCAGAAGCGCAAACTGGCGTACCGCAAGTTGGGTGCACACGTGCAGATCCGGCGAATGCGAATGCGGCCGGCTCGGTGGAACCGGCTGACTTGGGTAGATAGAAAGAGGGGCGTTGTGGAGGCATCGTTGCGGGGGAGGGAACGGCCGAGCCGCGCCGCATTCAATGAGGAACCGAGCTAGCCATGAGTGTGTCAGAAATGATTCTGGTAGTTCTCGCGCTCGGGTTTGCGTGGAGCATGGGGGCCCACTACACCGGAGCCTGCATGGGTATGCCTCATGCTACTGGAAGCATTAGGCTGTGGCCGGCCTTGTGGCTGATGGCGCCCTTAACTCTTCTAGGGGCGAGCCTTCTAAGCCATCGGGTGTTGTACAACATTGGACATGGCATTTTGGTCGTCCATCGCCTGGGAACGTTACCCGCGATCGCAATTCTAGCGGCCGCGTTCATGCTCACGACAATATTTACGCAGCGCCGCATTCCAACTTCCACAATTCAAATCCTGGTTTTCGCCATTATCGGTGCAGGGCTGGAACAAGGTTTGACTATCCGTTGGAGCCTCGTTTTGCGCTTGGCGGGGCTGTGGGTTTCTGCTCCGTTTATCGCTTTCATACTGGGCTATGTGCTTACCAAGTGCTTTGATCTTGTACCTCAGTTTGTAAGCAGTGGAAGTACAGGCATGATTGGACGCTGTCTTGTTCTTATCGGCGGTGCCGCGTCACTCGCGATGGGGGCAAACGATGTTTCCAATGCGACAGCTGTATTTCTGACTACGGGCATAACTGGAGACCTGCTTGCCGGAGCCGTAGGTGGCATTGGACTTGCGGCAGGCGTACTAACTTGGGGCAGACCACTGCTGGAGCGTGTTGCCTTTGATGTGGTGAAGGTTGACATGGCGATGGCAACAGCTGCGCAACTAGTTCAAGCGCTTGTGGTTCTTACCGCGGTGCTAGCGGGATATTTCACGTCAATGAATCAGGCCCTTATTGGCGCAATGGCTGGGGCAGGTTTCGCGCGCGGAAGGGAGACTATCGACCAGAGAGTAGTCGGTGCGGTACTGCGTGGCTGGGTGGTAGGACCGCTGGCTGGGATGACTCTAGGATTTTCATTCTGTTGGCTCTTGCAACGGATCTGATCAAACTTCTTCTCGGGTGGATGTTTGAGATGAGAGTATCCCCGGGAAGCGATGTCGCGGCTGAAGATTCAGCATCTCCGTGTTGGCCATGTGAGCTGGAACGGTGATGACCATAAGAAAACAAACGAATGGAGTAGGGCTCTTAAAGTGGGCTGGGAAAATATTGATAGAGCCACGTCTCAGTAAGCGCACCAGTGCCCAATGGAATGTAGCATCTAAGATTTATCGGATCTTTGCCTTCAATGGGCAGGTCAAAAAAAGCACGCCAGATTTTCGTACCCCGGACAGGTATCACGGCCAGACCAGTTGGTGTGCCGCGTGATGATGTAACAACAGGCTTCAAATCATAGCGCCGCTTCATGGAAGAAAGCGGTCCTCCGGAAAAATCAATGACAAACTTTCTGACGTTTGCCTGTGCGGGTTGGCCTGGAATGCCTCCTTCTCCGATCCGCGTGGCAACCACTTCGGCCACGTTCTTTGGACGGAATGGCTGATGATTTTGCCAGTAAAGGCGGTAAGACAGCTTCATATGGTCGCCCGCCTTTATCGCACGCTTGGGTAACCAGTATGCGACGATATTGTCGTGGATTTCATCAGCAGTTGGAATTTCTACAAGTTGCACTACGCCTGGCCCCCAAGGCTCAAGAGGTTCTACCCAGACACTAGGCCTGCGATTGTAGAATGCGCCGTCGTCTTCATAGTTGGCGAACGCGCGATCACGTTGTAGGAGGCCAAAGCCCCTTGGATTAACATCTTCAAATGAATTAACCTGAAGCGTAGATGGATTGTTAAGTGGCCTCCAAATTCTCTCGCCGCTTCCGGTCCAGAGTGAAAGGCCGTCGCTATCATGAACAGCTGGCCGCCAGTCTGTTCTCTTCCAATAGTCCGTATTACCGTACCAAAACATGCTGGTCAGCGGCGCTATGCCCAGGCGACGGATATCTTGCCGAATGAAGAGCTGCGCTTCGATCTCCATTACCGCCCCACGCGGCCCATAGACGGAACGTATTTTGTAGGCGCCGGTCAGGCTGGGGCCTTCCAGAAGTGCGTAAACAAGCACGGCGTGCGGTTCGTCTGGTTGTTCGCCGATCCAGAACTGGCTGAAGCGCGGAAACTCCTCCTTCGTCGAAAGGGCAGTGTCGACTGCAATCCCTCGTGCTGACAAACCGTACTGATTCTCCGCACCAGCGGTACGAAAATAGCTAGCTCCCTGGAAGGCCAGCCAATCAGTGTTACTGCGTGGGCCGTCCATCACGCGAAACCCTGAGAACCCGATATTGGAAGGCAGCTTGGTAGCAAGCCCTGTGTCTCCAAAGTTGAAATAGTCTGGGCGATAGACAACCTGCCGGGCGTAGGCGCCATCAAGCACGTGCACAGCTACAGGAAGATTGTCGAAACGGTTGAGTGGGAAAAAGCGCACTGGAAAGTGGCCGGGCCCTCTCGCCCAGAGAGCGTCTTGCGGCTTAAAGGAAATCTTCTGAACAAGATCGAAGTCGAGGGACTGAACCAGGGAGGCAGCCGGCAAAGCGGGCGCGTTGTAAGCGGAGCCCGCAAGATGCCTTGCAAGTCCTAGCAGGCGATCAAAGCTGAAGGGCTCAGGCCTGCCAAGTACCAGTCCACCTTGCGGCGCGCGGGCGAGCGCAGGGCCAACATCCAGTGCGGCCAAAATCGTTGTAGCCATGCTCCCGGCCAGAAACGTTCTGCGATCTGTAGCCAAAGCGCATTCTCCTTCAATTCAGATCCGCGATGTCCGTCCCAGTCCCAGTGAGGCAAAACTGAGCGTGGGGCAGAATATCGCCGTTGATCAGTCAAGCTGCGGCCAGATTGTCGCCGCATTTGTAGGCTCTTCGAGAAAGGATGCAGTGAACAAGCCGACCTTTGCAAATTCTGGCCCAACTACCATCTGCAATTGAGGAGGACAACTCGTAATGCAATTGCACACCGGCAACACTTTTGACGCCGTCTCACGCCCTGTCGATTCCGGCTATACGGCAGCGGCCCAGCTTGGACCAGGCTTTACGGCGATGCCGGAAACTCAGTCTATCTCTATGATTGAACAGGCAATTTTGCCGTGGACGCCTGGCCGTGCAGCGGTGGCTCTGTGGCTAATCGTGCAGCGTGGTGCTCGGGCTGTGTGGGCTAGCACGTTCAGTGAGGCCAGCTCATGACATCGCGTTGGGGGTTTGCCGGACTGGTGATCGCGTCGACCGCGGCGGCAAGCACAAGCCTGTTTGACATATTGCGTGTTGACGGGTTCTCCGATGCGAAGTGGCTTTATTTTTCGCTTGTCACAATTTTGTTCCTCTGGATTGCGGCAGCTTTTTGGCTGTGCATATCCGGGGCGATCACACTGCTCTGGGGCGCGGATGGAATGGGGCTTTCCCCGGCACAAGGATGCGATCCAGCGTTGAAGAAGTCGACAGCAAAAGTTGCCCTACTATTTCCAATTCGTAACGAGGAGTGCAGCCGTCTATTTGCCGGGGTGATGGCGATGATCGAATGTCTGGCCGAACGTCAGGTTCTGGACCACTTCGACGTTATACTGCTGAGTGACAGCCACGGGCGGGAACATCTTCTCGCAGAGCAGGCGGCCTTCCTTGAACTGCGGGCACTTTGGGAACATAAAATCGATATCTTCTATCGTCACCGTACTTCAAATGCTGGTCGCAAGAGCGGTAATTTGGCGCAGTTCTGTAGAACCTGGGGCGGCCGGTATGACTACATGGTCGTCCTCGATGCCGACAGTCTCATGACCGCGGATACGCTTATTGAACTCACCAGGCTGATGGACAGCAATCCGAAGACGGGGTTGATCCAGACCGCTCCTCAGCTTGTCGGACGACAGTCGTTGTTCGCACGCATGCAGCAGTTCGCGTCAAGTGTATATGGGCCTTTATATTCAGCCGGGTACAGCGCGATATTTGCAGGCGAGGGCAACTATTGGGGTCATAATGCGATAATCCGTGTTCGTGCTTTTGCCGACAACTGCGGCTTGCCACTATTGTCTGGCCGTGCGCCGCTGGGGGGCGAAATCATGAGTCATGATTTTGTGGAGGCAGCACTCTTACGTCGCGCGGGCTGGGAAGTTCATATGGCGTCGCATTTGGAGGGTAGCTATGAAGAGCCGCCACCGGGATTGATCGAGCATCTCAAGCGCGATCGACGTTGGTGTCAGGGAAATTTGCAGCACATGAAACTTCTCTTCGCGCAGGGTCTACGTCCCTCAAGTCGCTGGCATCTGACGACTGGGATCATGTCGTACCTTGCATCACCGCTGTGGCTTCTTCTGCTTGTCGCTTCTGCCGTCGTGGCACTGCAACAAGCGCCGTTTGTACCGTACAGTTTTGTAGGATCCCATCCGGTGCTGTCCTGGCCAGTTTCTCATACAGGAGCTTTGCTTACTCTTTTTGGAACCATGCTTGCTCTTCTGTTTGTACCAAAGCTCGTTGGTATGGCACTGGCGTTAAGGAGCAAACGAATTCGTAATGCGCATGGCGGAGCCGCTTCGATTATGGTCAGCGTGATACTTGAAAGCCTGTTCTCTGCGCTTCTAGCTCCCATTATGATGCTTTCGCAGACAGGTTTTGTGGCCAGCATCCTCATGGGACGAAATTCAGGCTGGAAGAGCCAGACACGCAGTGAAAGCAACTCCACATGGGACGTTCTGGTGGTCCGTTTTCTGCCGCATACAATTCTTGGTGCGTTGGCAACTGGCTTGGTTTTGAAGTTTCTTCCTGAATATGCCTGGTGGCTGTTGCCCGTGCTTGCTGGTCCGGTGCTGGCTATCCCCCTGGCTGCATTGACTGAAAGTGTTAGGGCAGGGCAGATGACGATGCGCTGGGGGCTTTTTGTGGCGCCTTGGGAGGCAGGGACTGTCCCGCTCGTGGAAAAGGTGCATCGCCTTATGAGAGTTGCAGAAAGCTCGACTGGCAACTCAACTTGAGCGGTCGGTACAGTGGAATCCGAGAGCGCTCCTTCTCTGAGAGCGCACCTTCAGAGCTCTTAGCCGTAAAGGGGCGTCAGTGCAGGGCTCCGCGTAGAACCCTATGTTGCGCGAACATCCGCGCAGTGTGACAGAAGAGTGCGACGGCTCTGCAGGCCAACCCTCCGATCACTCAGCCGCCAGTTTGCTGGTTGCGTGCGGAAGCTCCTGCGCAGTTCTAAACTCGATTGTGCCGTCGTCGATCCGACCAAAGCGCAGGCTGACAAGATCGAGGGCATAGTTTTGATAAAGCTTCCAGGGCCTTTTGTTTCCCTGTTTGGGTAGGTAGGCGACAGCCCGCTGCACGTAACCACTCTTCAGATCAAGCCAGGGTTCTTCTCCTACGGATGGATCTAAGCGACGTGGCGTGGCCTGCACATAGCCGTGTTCCGACATATGATTGAGAATGCGGCAGACATATTCACATGTCAGGTCGCACTTCAGTGTCCATGACGCATTTGTATATCCGAACGATGAGGCGAGGTTTGGAACGTCTGAATACATAAGGCCTTTGTATGAAAGCGTTTTGGACATATCGACAGGATGGCCATCCACGGATACGGTCATCCCCCCCAGTAGCTCGAGCTTCAGTCCTGTTGCCGTCACAACGATGTCGGCGGGCAGAACCTTTCCGGATTTTAGAAGTATTCCATCCTTCACGAAGCGCTCAATGTGGTCTGTGACTACCTGTGCGCGCCCGCCTCTAATCGCCTCAAACATATCGGAATCCGGTACCAGGCATAATCTCTGATCCCAGGGATTATAGCTTGGTGTGAAGTGCGTTTGGACATCGAAATCTGGACCAAGCTCGTCATGGACCATCTGTATCAAGCGCTCCTTCACTTTTTGCGGCTGGCGGCGCGCTAGTCTGTAAAAGTACATGCCAAAGAGTACATTTCTCCAGCGGGTGATCCCATAGGCCAGCTTGGCGGGAAGATGCTCCCTGAGCCAATTGGCAAACTTATCCTGGGCAGGTCGAGAAACGACGTAGGTCGGTGACCGCTGCAGCATGGTGACTAGACTTGCATCTTTGGCAAGTTCTGGAACGAGCGTGACTGCAGTGGCGCCAGATCCAATTACGATCACGCGTTTTCCATGGACCTTCAGATCTTCCGGCCAGAATTGGGGATGTACGATTTCCCCGGAAAACTCCGGCATTCCAGGAAAGTCAGGTCTGTAGCCCTCTCTGTAGGAATAGTAGCCCGAACACATGAAGAGAAAGGAGCAGGTAAACCGCACCCGCTTCTTCTCATCTCCCACCTCCGCCTCGATGGTCCAGAGGGCTTGGGAACTGTCCCAACTTGCCGAACGGACTTGATGACGAAAGCGAATATGACGGTCGATGCCATTCTCGCTGGCGGCTTCCCGCACATAGGCCCGGATCGATGGACCATCTGCAATTGCCTTCGCGTTGCGCCACGGCTTGAAGCGATAGCCCAACGTGTACATGTCCGAATCGGAGCGGATGCCAGGGTAGCGAAACAAATCCCATGTGCCTCCGATTGCCCCTCGACCTTCGAGGATCGCAAAACTACGCCCGGGGGCGCGATTTTGGAGATGCCAGGCGGCGCCAATACCGGAAAGTCCCGCGCCTACAATGATGGTGTCGAAGTGCTCCATGATCCAGTTCCACTCCAGTCCGAAAATGCCCTGCGCAAGCCATTGTGACAATGTGTCAGTTATTACTTTCCCCTATAGTGGCAGCCAAATCAATGCAAGAGATCGGCTCTGGTGCTGTCGCCAGCGAGGTCCGGAGGCAATGATATCTGCGCTTTCCTGCTATCAAACGGCCAGCCTATCCGCATGCCGCCCGCGCTCACTGGGAAGCCGGGCTGTGCGGGCCATCAGGCTTTGAAAGCGTGTTTCCTTAGAAGGACCGACGACGAAAATCGCGAATTATTTCCCGCGCTGCGTTGTGGCCTGGCACACCTGTCACGCCCCCGCCGGGATGGGTGCCGGATCCGCACATATAGAGGCCCGGGATTGGCCCCCGATAGTTGGCATGTCCCAGCACAGGGCGGGCGGAATAGAGCTGGCCAAGATCAAGTGCACCATGGAAAATGTCTCCAGCAATCAGGCCGAACGTGCGTTCCAGGTCGACCGGGCTCATGATCTGTCTGGCAAGCACCGAAGCTTTGAAGTTTGGTGCAAACCCTGTCACCGTATCGATAACCAGATCCGCCACCTCCTCGCGCCGTTCGTCCCAGCTTGTCCCGTCAGGCAGTTCGGGCGCCATGTGCTGGCAGAACAGGCTTGCGACGTGACAGCCTTTGGGAGCAAGCGTGTCGTCTAGGGTGGAGGAAATCACCATTTCGACAATGGGCTTTCGTGCCCAACCAAGGCGTCGGGCATCAAAGTAGGCATCCTCCATGTACCGTAGACTGGGAGCCATTATGATGCCTGCGGTGTGGTGCTCGTCGAGCTCCGTGCCAGGCAGACAGAGAAATGATGGAAGCTCGCTCAGCGCTACATTCATTCGAAAGGTTGCGGAACCGCAGCGATATTGCGCCATACGAGCCCTGAAGTCCGCAGGCAGAACCAAAGGGTCAATCATCTTCTCGTACAGGAGTTTGGGATTGACATTGGCGACGACTGCGTTGGCTGCAATCTTGGTACCGTCATCCGTGACAATGCCACTGACGCGTCCCCGAGTGATCACGACTTCCGTTACAGTAACGTCGGTACGAATTTCGACGCCACGCTGAATGCAAGCTCGAGCCATAGCCTGGGTGATGGCCCCCATCCCGCCGATTGCGTGCCCCCAAGCGCCCTTTTTTCCATTTATCTCACCGAAACAATGATGCAGAAGCACGTATGCAGTTCCTGGAGAGAACGGGCTCGCGTAATTCCCAACGATGCCGTCAAACCCCAGAACCGCCTTGATTGGATCGCTTTCAAACCACGATTCGAGATACTGGCCGGCTGAACTCGTGAAGAGGGCAAGCAGATCGCGTTCAGACACGAGGCCTAGCTTGGCTATTTGTCGCGCAGTCAGTCCGGCCCTTATCAGCTGGCGAACGGCCTCAAGTGGATGGGCCTGAACCCGATTGGGCGGCGTTTGGAGCACCAGCTTGCGCAGGACGTCGGCGACTTGCTCGAGGCGCGTATTGTAATCCTCAAGGCGTTTGGAATCACGTACCGAAAATTTCGATAATTCCTGCTGCGTACGCCCGTCGCCTACCTTGAAATACCTGTGATCGTCCAGAGGAAGAAAATTTGCCAGCTTTCGTTCGACAATGCGTAGCCCGTGCTCGTGCAAATTGAGGTCACGTATAACTTTAGGATTGAGGAGTGAGACGGTATAGGAGGCAATCGAATTTCTGAAGCCTGGATGAAATTCTTCGGTAACAGCTGCGCCACCCACGATACTGCGTCTCTCAAGGACGAGGGTTTTCAGTCCTGCAGCGGCGAGGTAGGCCGCACAGGTCAAGCCATTATGGCCGCCGCCAATTATCACGATATCGTACAAGTGATTCCTCTTTCGTCGCGCTGTCAGAGCGATGCCTGATTGCACTCCAATCTGCAAGCTGGTTGCCATCATGCGGGGGAGGGACCTTGAGGTTCCTGTCCGAAAGTTGGTTGTGGCGGCAAGTGGCAAGCGACGGCAGCTAAAGGTATGGCTGCGCCTCCATTACGAGCGCAGCCGCTAGCCAAAGTAAGGTTTAGAAAAGATCATCTGGTCCAGAAAAGAGGTCCGTCCAACTCAGACTGACTCCAAAAGGATGACCTCAGCCAACGTAGTCGGGAGTTCGTTTAATCATAACCGGAGCGAAAATACGCCAACCAAATCATCGGTATAGCCCGGGCTCCGGCGAGCCATGATTGACTTTTCAGAACACCTAGAGGTTCTGTCTCTGCCGGGCCTCTCTGTGCTCTGTAAAATACGTGGGAATACAAGTATAGCTCAAATAAATCGTATACTTATATGGTATGTGTACTTTAGCTCATTGATTTTCCTCGATCTGGGTTTAGTGTTCGATAGCGTGTGGTAGAGGTCGCGACCGCGTGGTTAGAAGTATGCACGTGAGCTGGTAGCACATGGACAGTAGGGATACAGAACAGCGTTATGCCGAATTGATCGAGCCGGATGGAGGAGTTGACGCCGACTGGGGTGACTTCCGTATTTTTCTCGAAGTTATTCGCTATGGCAGCTTCAACAAGGCTGCAGTCAAACTAAGGATGACACAGCCGACCGTCAGCCGGCGACTTTCGCGCCTTGAGCAGGCGGTTGGCTCGCGCCTGTTTGAGCGTGACCGCCGCGGGCCACGCCTTACCTTCGAGGGGCAGCGTGTCTATCAGGAGGTGATTGCGGCGCAACTGGCGCTGACACGGGCGGCTGCCCAACCTGGACATGTCCGGCCCGCTCTTGTCGGCGACTGTAAGGTGTTGATGAGCGAGGCACTTGCGACCTATTGGGTGACGCGGTTTATCGCACTTTTCTTTAATCGCCATCCCAACGTAGACGTGAAGTTGTTTGGCACTAATGAAATTAGTGCCGAACGACGTGATGCATGTGATCTGCATGTCCATTATTACGAACCTACAAATGAGGAACGAGGGGCTCTACGACTGGGGATGCTGCATTTCATACCTTTTGCAAGTCGTGAGTATCTGCGGCGATATGGAACTCCGCACTCTATCGACGAACTGAAGAATCATCGCTTGCTGGATCAGGCGTTGCATTTGAGCGATGTCAGTAACTGGGTCCACTGGATGCGGCAAAAGCCGGTAACGCGTACGTCCTTCTTCACAAATCTGAGTGGCAGCCTTGCAGAGGCGGTTCGTAACGGCGCGGGCATCGCCATGATGCCAACCTATGGCTCCGCTGTGGATGAGGAGTTCGTCCCGCTTGAAGTGGGGATTCGCTATCAGACACCGTTGTCGTTGTCGGTTACGCGCGACGCCGGCCATCGCTGGCCAGTGCGCGCTATGGTCGAGTTTCTTCGTGGTACCGTGTTTGATCATGCGGCCATGCCATGGTTTTCGACCCAATACATCGCACCACATGCCGATTGGCCGATGCTCTTGCGCAGCTACATTGCTGCTGCCGAAAAAGTGGGCGCCTCGCCGGAGCTTGCGCTGGCCGAGCTGTAACCTGTTCATCCTGCCTTTTCCTTGGCCGGTCAGGGCTTGAAGGAGTGATAGCCCTGTTGTGGACGCCTACCCCCATCTTGATGAGAAAATGAGCGGTCCTGGGTCCTGATCAATGGCTCCGCCGTCCGCGGTATGGGCTGTCAGGCGGTCTTGCCGGCGATGATCATCCGGACAGTGCGATAGTCGGTCACAGATGCCGAACGCGGGCCGAGGTCTGGGGATGGTTGTGTCGCGCGCGGTTCACGGTGCATCATTACGGATCACAGCCTTGTAGACTGCCTGCGGGGAGTGCCTCGGCTGTGGTTGGTGCAAGGGCAGCGCAGGGCAGCATTACCGCGAAGTAAACCTCGGTCGGGGTGTCGGGTTACCTCCGCGTTGATGGAGTAGAACGGGGAGCGTGACGGCAGATGCTGCGTCGAGGCTGCTTTGCTGCAGTGTGTGCTTTGGCTTTTTCCGGGCTCGCGCACGCGCAATCTATTGAAACTATAACGGTGACCGCCGCACGGATGCCGGAGCCTGTCGGCCAGAGTGCCTTTTCGGTGGTCACCCTGTCGGCGGCCAGCCTCTCGCGTGCGGGGCGCCTGGATGCCGCGTTGGAACAGGTGCCGGGCGTTTCGCTCTTTCGGCGCGGCGATAGCCTTTCGGCAAATCCGACAACGCAGGGCATATCGCTACGGGCGATTGCGCCTTCTGGTGCCGGACGAGCCCTGGTCCTGCTCGACGGCGTACCAATGAATGATCCGTTCGGAAATTGGGTGATCTGGACAGCGCTTCCCTGGGAAGACATAGGGCAGGCGCAGATCGTGCGTGGGGCAGGTACGGGCCCTTACGGCTCCGGTGCTCTCACTGGTACGATTGCGCTTACTGAACGAAGTGGTCAGGGTCTTGCTGTGGCAGATGCATCGGCCGGCTCCCTGGGCACAACAAGGCTGGGAGCTGCCGGTGGAGCCGAGATCGGTCAGATCTCCTTCTTTGCTAGCGCTTCGGCAGAGCATTCCGACGGCTGGTTTCCGGTCATGGCCGGCCAACGGGGCGCTGCGGATAGGCCTTTATGGTTCAATGGTGCCTCCGGTTCCTTGCGGGCGCAGGCAGCGTTGGAGGAAGGTCTGACCTTCTCCGCCCGTCTGGGCCTCTATGACGAGGCCCGCGGCAATGGCGTGATCGGCGGCCGTGCCGGAGCAACCGGCGTGGTCGCCAGCGTCGCATTGGCCCGGTCAGCTACGCGATCCCGGCCTGGCTGGCGCCTGCAGCTATGGTCTTTGAACAGCAATCTCAACAACACCTTCACGTCAGAAGCGCTCAACCACATGAGCGCGCTGGTCGTGGATAATCAGTATGCGACACCTGCGTGGGGTTGGGGCGCCAATGCGGCGATGGTTGGCGCATCGGGAGCGTGGCGGTGGGAGCTCGGCGGAGACCTGCGGGATGATTCTGGTGAGTCCCGTGAACTCTACCTGCCGGTTCAGGGGGTATTTCAGGACAGACGCCGTGCCGGAGGAAGGCTTGTCATTGCAGGTCTTTATGGCGAAGGGGCGTGGCGGCACCAGGGCTGGCTGCTGACTGCCGGCGTACGTGCGGACCGCTGGGCGACATCTCAAGGGCATCTTGTCGAGAGCAGGGTCGCAAGTAACGCACTCATTGCACTCAGTAATCCACCGAGCCGCAGCGGCATCGTACCAACGGGCCGTATCGGAATTAAACGGAACCTAAGCGGTGGCATATATTTGCGTGCAGCGGCCTACGCCGGATTTAGGGTGCCGAGCCTCAATGAACTCTATCGCCCATTTCGGGTGGGGAACGTGATCACCAGTGCGAACGCCAATCTGAAGCCGGAACAGCTCTATGGTGAAGAACTCGGCTCGGGCGGTCAGCACGCCGGTTGGAAGTGGTCTCTTACCGCCTTTTACAACCAGCTTGCCAATGCGATCACGAATGTAACCGTTTCTGCAACACCTCAGCTGACATTCCAACAACGCGAGAACGCTGGCACTATTGATGCGCTCGGCCTGGAGGGCGAGGCATCGGTAGCGCTCTCCAAGCAGCTTCTTCTTCATGGCGCATTTGCTCTCACCGACGCGCGGGTTCACGCGCATGGCCCGGCTGCTCAGCTTAACGGAAAGCGACCTGCCCAGGATCCAGTTGCAACCATCACTGCCGGAGCCGACTATAGCCCGCTTGATCCGTTGCGTCTTTCTGCCCAGGTCCGATATGAAAGTGCCCGCTATAACGATGATCTGAACCGGCAGCGTCTTCGCTCAGCGGTCACGATTGATCTGCGTGCTGACTGGCGACTTCGTCCAGCATGGGACGCCTACATTTCCCTCGATAACGCCGCCAATGCCCGCGTGGCTTATCAAGTTGATGCACCTGGGGTTGATCTTTATGCTGAACCCCGACGTCTGATGGTTGGCCTAATCTATGAACCCTGAAGCCAGGGAATTTAGCGTTAGTCCATGTCCCACTGAAGGACGAAGATCAAAGGGCCCGGGAAAGCGCAGCAAAGACCTGCTGTGAGCCAGATCATGAAGGAGCATAACATGCAGACCGTGCGGCTTGGCCAAACTGGGTTGAAGGTTACGCGCATATGCCTTGGCGCCATGAGTTATGGTTCTTCGAAGTGGCGGGATTGGGTGCTCGACGAGGAAGAAGGTCGTCCGATAATCCGAAGGGCGATAGAAGCCGGGATCAATTTTTTTGACACTGCCGACATATATTCGCTAGGAGCAAGTGAGGAAGTCCTCGGTCGCGCGCTCCGGGACTTTGCGGGCGCACGTGATGCCTATGTGGTTGCAACCAAAGTGTTCAATCCCATGGGCGATGCAGCCAATCAGCGCGGATTATCCCGGAAACACATTATGTCTGCGATTGATGCGAGCTTGCGTCGTCTAGGAATGGATCACGTTGACCTCTACCAAATCCACCGATTTGATCCGCAGACTCCAATGGAAGAGACGATTGAAGCTCTCCACGATGTGGTCAAGGCAGGAAAAGCGCTCTATGTAGGTGCATCATCCATGTATGCTTGGCAATTTTCCAGCTATCTGCATATGGCCAAGGCGATGGGGATGACACGCTTTGTCTCCATGCAAAATCATTACAATCTCGTGTACCGCGAGGAGGAACGCGAGATGTTGCCACTCTGTGCAGCAGAAGGAATTGGAATCATTCCCTGGAGCCCGCTGGCGCGAGGCTTCCTTGCCAATAACCGCCGTGAGCAAACGCGTAGAGCTCAGTCTGACCAGTTTGCCCACGCCATGTATCAGGAGAGCGACTTTTCAGTCGTTGATGCAGTAAGCGAGGTTGCTAGGAAGCGTGGTGTGTCCAATGCACAGGTTGCGCTTGCATGGCTATTGCACAAGCCGACGGTGACGGCGCCGATTGTTGGGGCGACCAAAATGAATCATCTGGAGGAAGCCATTGCTGCGACGTTGCTCAAGCTGGACGACGCAGAGATCAGGGCGCTCGAGGCACCCTATGCTCCACACCGCGTGCTGGGTCATCTTTAGGGCAGGGCGCGCAGCAAGCCTTTTCAAAAAAGCCAGTCAAGAATCCCACGGTTCTTCAGATCCTTGCCCGCCTTCTTAGCTGCGTTGACGGCGGGTGCGGACGCTTTCGGAAGATTTGCAGGGATGGGAACGGGCTGGGTCATATCGGCCGGATTTTCACTCCATCCGCCACCCAGCGCAGTATAGAGGCTGACATCAGCTTGAATGCGCGCGAGTTTGATCTGAACGAGTGTGTCTTCAGCAGAGAACAATGTCTGCTGGGACTGAAGCACAGTCAAAAGGTCGGTTACGCCTTCGCGGTATTGGATTTCAGAAATACGGAACGCCTCTGCCGCAGCCTTGACCTGGGCAGCGGTATATTTCTCTTCCTGCGCATAATGTGCAACTTGGCTCAGAGAGGTCTCCACATCCTTGAACGCGTTCAGCACGGCAGTGCGGTAGGCTTCGATCAGCTGGAGTTGCTTCGCCTTGCTTAATTCGACCTGCCCGCTTAGTCGCCCACCGCTGAAAATCGATTGGACGATCGAAGCGCCAAGTGAGAATCCTAGATTTGAGGGATTGATCAGTGAGCTAAGAGCCGTCGAGGCATAACCACCTGACGCAGTCAGGTTGATCTGCGGGAAAAAGGCATTTCGCGCGGCGTCCACATTGGCATGTGCGGCGGCAAGCTGAGCCTCTGCCTGCGCGACATCTGGACGGCGTTCAAGGAGTTCAGATGGCAGACCAGGGGCAACCGTGGGGGCCTTGATACCTGCAAGGCTGTCTCCGGTCACCTTGAAACCCTCCGGTGGCCGCCCCAGAAGAACGGCCAAGGCAAAGCGTGCTTCGTTACTCTGTTCCTGAAGCGCAGGAACTTGAGCCTTTTGGCCGTTAACCACGGCCTCCTGCTGCGCGAGAGAAAGACGTGATGCCACACCGTTTGTTACCTGTGCCTCGGTGACGCCGAGGATACGGTTGGCGGCGCGAATATTCTGATCTGCAATGGCTTCGCGTTGACGCAGCGCGAGAACGTCCAGGTACGTATTGGCCACTGAGGCGGTGACTGTGAGTGCTACAGTCTGCTGATTAAATCGCGCCGCCTTCAGTGCTTCCTGTGCGGAGTTCAGGGTAGGAAGTGTGTCCCAGAAGCTCGCCTCATAGCTCGCGCTTCCTGACAGGCCGAAGTCATTGCGGGTCAGGTTGAAGCCTTGCGCGGTGGTGCTGCTGCGGCTCGCAGTGCCGGCTAGTGAAAGACTTGGAAATAGGGCCGAGGCCGAAATATAGGTCTGGGCCCGTGCCTGCATGACTGCCGCCACGGCGGAGGCGAGATTGAGATTGTTCTGGTGGGCTTCAACAACCAGCGAGTCGAGTTCGGGGCTGCCGAATCCTTGCCACCAGCCTGGCTTGGGCCATATCGGAGCGTTGGCGGCGATGGGCTGAGAAAACGACTTGGGCACGTCACGCGGGGTCAGGGCCACAGGTGGGGGCGTTTCCACGCATCCCGCGGCAGCGAGGGCGAGCGCAGCAATCGACGAGGCCTGAAGTAGCTTTTTCATTCGAAATACTCGCTAGAAAGAAATCGGCCCACTGGCGGCTGGCGCCCCTTCATAAACGCTCGATCCCTGAACGCAAGGGTTCAGAACGTCCTGAAGGCCCAGCCGACCTCGGGGTGTATTCGTACCCCGCCAGATGGGAAGTATATGGATCAGGATCAAGGCGCCGGCGGTGGTTTGGCATGGGCTGTGCTTCTGGGGCCACGATAGGGCGGTATGGTGACCGCCCCTAAGATAAGGGGGCAGAGCCGCCCCCAAAAGGCCATGCTCTGCCCCGAATGGTAACCATATGTCGCCGAGCGTGCCGTCAGGTTGGCGGCCGGCTTCCTGCTTAGCTGTTGTGGGTGGCCGGCTCCCGGATCACCTTGAAGCGCGTAAGCTGCTGCTTGGCGAGGGTAAAGTTCGGCGACAGGGCTACCGCATGCTGGTAGTCAAAATAGGCACTGCGGATGTCTCCCAGGCTCTCATGAGCCACCGCACGGTCATAGTAGGCGATCTGTGGCCGGTTGACGTGCAGCGCAAGTCCCTTGTCGATAGCTACGAGGGCAGCACGGTAGCGCTTGAGCGAGAGCAACGCCGCTCCACGGTCCACATAGGCCTCCGCCAGATGGGGATCGAGGGCGATCCCCTCATTGTAATCCGCCAGTGCCCCTCGCGGGTTTGACGGCGCTCTAAGGATGCCACGATTGACATAGGTGGAGGCACGATCACGGACGCTCAACGGCTCCTGATTGAGAGCCAAGGTACAGGTGTTGATGCCGTCCCGTATATCGCCGCCAAACTCGGCCGCTTTATAGCAGCTCTGGGCAAGGCCGTTGCCCATCACTGTAATCGCCGCCTGGGCGGTCGTCGTGCCCGCGGCTATCGCAATCAAGACACCAAATGCACTTGCAAGTAAGGGCCCATTTTTGCCTGCAAACCTGCGTTTGAAGGTGAGCATGTTAGGCAATGCCATGAAACTCTCCCACGTGAAACGCAACCGCGATGTTGCGACTGTATACAGCGCCCGTCTACAGCGCGGACTGTCACGACCGCGTGAGACCTATCGCGATTTCGTGAGCGTGCTCAGCCCTGCCATGGGTCCATGTCGAAACTAGTCACCGCGCGCATGGGAATATCTACTTCGGGAAGGGTGCCAGGGTATACGATTACGGTCATGGTCTGGCTCGATGCGTCCCATTTCATCTGAGGTGCTATGTGACCGGGATAGCGAAATACATGCCCATTGAAGTGCATATGTCGGGGTTGAACGAAGGACCAGCTGGAATCCAGATCCTGGGCAAGGCGGGCACGAATTACGGCACGCTGATCTGGATCGGCGCTGACGTTTAGCGCATCTGGGGCGCTCAGATAGATGGCACCATTCTTCTCGATCTTGAGGCGGGCAACGATCATCGTTTCGGGCGACTGGAAGCTGCCCTCCCAGCGGCCAACGGGTGGCTTGGCCGGGGAGCAGGCCGACAGGACGACCGCGATCCCTGCAAGCGCGGTGCTGACAATGGTCCGCATGGGCTCTCCCCAGGGTGCGGGATGACGAGAAGGACAGCTTGGCAGGTCGAGGTTGACGAAGAGTAAGCAGGATCGATCAATTCCCGCAGGGGAATCGGGTGAAAAATTCATGCTGCGATGAGACTTGCGAGGTATTCATCGTCCCAACCGGCGGTTTTGCGTTTGAGGCGCATGGAATCTTTGGCCGACGACCTCCGATAGAGGTTGTTGGCCATATGGCGCAGCGTCGTGAAGTTGGCAGGGGCGTGCTCGGTCCGGATGCGGCATTCATCATCGCGGAACATCATGTCCATGATCCAGTGAAGGCTGTTCTCCACCGCCCAATGGTCTCGGATCATGGGGCCGACAGCACTTGCAAGTAATGCCATAGATGTAATGTAGAACCGCGTTTCGTGTTGGAATTTTCCATCGCTCTCACGTCGGCTATCGACGATAACGATACCATTCAGTCCAGGCCAGTTATGGCGCTCTTGCAGCCAGGCGACATCATGGATCACGGTGTATTTTCGTGTTTCGACGCGGCCGTGATCGGCGTCGACCGCTTCGTGCTGGCTGACCTTGCAATCCTTGAAATCATTGGCTTTCTGCTCAGCTGCGAAGAGCTCAACATCCGCGCGCAAGGTTCCCTGATTGCCCTTAAGGGCGATGATGTAGATAGGGTAACGGGCCCCGGCCAGTCCGGGGATGACGAGAAGGGTGGCTGTCCCTCAAACTGATGGTGTCACGGAGTCAGGATGGTCCTGCTCCAGCATCAATGGGGACAGCCATGGAAGAATATGCAGGAATCGATGTGTCTTTGGAAAGCTCAAGTGTGTGTATCGTTGACGGAACTGGCCGGGTGATCCGGGAGGCCAAGGTGGCCTCGGAACCGGAGGCGCTGGTCGCCTGGTTCGGGGGACTGGATGTGAGGCCTGCGCGGATCGGCCTGGAAGCGGGACCTTTGTCGCAGTGGTTGTACAAGGGTCTCAAGGAAGCAGGATTTGCGGTTGAGCTCCTGGAGACCCGTCACGTCCGGACGGCCTTCAAGACCATGCCGGTGAAGACCGATCGCAAGGATGCCCGGGGGATCGCCCAGCTGTTGCGAATGGGCTGGTTCCGGCCGGTGCACTGCAAATCGATGGCGGCCCAGGAGCTGCGGGCGGTGCTGACGGCGCGCAAGCTGGTCCAGGGCAAATTGCTGGACGTAGAGTTTAGCCTGCGTGGCCTCCTGCGTGGCTTTGGGATGAAGGTTGGACCAACGACGCGGCGCAACTTTGCCGGCCGCGTGCGTGAAC
>JBMFWV010000022.1:0-44318 GCA_049964915.1 Rhizomicrobium sp. | reverse complement strand
CTGCATCGAGCCATGTCGCAACGGTAATGGCATCCTCGTGGCTGAAGCCGCCGCGCTGAAAGTCGGCCGAGTTCAATTTCACCGAGATTGGAAAATCCCGGCCAAGGGCCTTGCGTACCGCGCGGATGGTCTCGAGCAGGAGGCGGGAACGATTTTCCAGACTGCCTCCCCAGGCATCGGTGCGCCGGTTCACGTCAGGGGACAGGAATTCCGAAAGCAGGTAGCCGTGCGCGGAATGAATCTGCACGCCGGTGAAGCCTGTTTCGCGCGCGAATGCGGCTGCATGGGCAAAGCGCGCAATGACGTCGAGAATCTCCTCCTCGGTCATGGCGCGAGGCTGACCAAATTGCCCTCCGGGCATGACGAGGCCAACAGCTGAGGGCGCCAGGGGTGTCTTGTTCACGGTGGCTGGCGTCTGGCGTCCAGCATGGCTGATCTGCATCCACAATTGAGTGTCATTGACTGTTCCAGCCCGTGCAAATGCGCGTAGAGCGTCCAGCGCTTCGGGAGGGGTAGACCCGTCAAGAACGATGTTACCGGGCCGTTCCAGATGGCGGCGGTCAATTTGCACATTGCCAGTCAGGAGCATCCCGGCACCGCCTTCGGCCCAGCGCCGGTAGAGCCGCGCATGGTATTCGGTCGCCCTGTTGCGTGGGTCGGCCAGCCCTTCGGTCATTGCTGCCTTGACAAGCCGGTTCTTCAGGACGACCCCACAAGGCAGTGTGTAGGGCGCGGCAATCGTGAGGTCCATGACAGTCGGTTCCAGGATTGTACCGCCGCAAGTCAGCGCAGAATAGCTGCGGAGGTCAACGAGAGAGCGTGCTTGAGAGAGGCCGGTCAGAGTAAAAGCGGGTCTGTCTGGTGCAGCCGGAAAGCTTCCGCAGGGGCAGGTATCAAACAGAGGAAAACTACAACCGGTGGCGTCCCGCGCTCTGCATTCTTGAGTGGTTGGGGGCAGACAACTGGTTGGTGCTGGTAATCAAACATGCGCACGGTGACCTTGCCAGCCCAACTGGCGACAAATCCCGAACCTGATGTTATTGTGGTAACTCACGGAGTTTATACTAGTAAAATAGTCTTATGAGCGAGAGTGACGTTGGGGGTGCCGGGGGCCTCGGAGCTTACCTGAAGGATAGACGCAGCAAGCTCGATCCGGCCGCGTTGGGGTTTGGGGTCGCGCGACGCCGCACCCCGGGCCTGCGGCGGGAGGAAGTGGCGCAGCGCGCCAATATCAGTCCGACCTGGTACACCTGGCTTGAACAGGGACGGGGTGGTGCGCCGTCGGCGGAGGTTCTCGACCGTATCGCGCGGGCCCTCATGCTGACTGAGGTCGAGCGCGAGCATCTCTTTCTGCTTGGCCTCGGGCGGCCGCCGGAGGCCCGTTTCCACAAGAGTGAGAGCGTCACGCCCCGCCTGCAGCGCGTACTCGATGCGCTTGATCCTGTTCCTGCTCTGATACGTACCGCAACATGGGATGTTCTTGCCTGGAATCGTGCCTCTACAGTGATGCAGATCGACTACGGCAAGCTTCCCCAAGGACAGCGCAATATCCTGCGCTTTCTGTTTCTCGACCCGCGGGCGCGCACCTCGCAATATGACTGGGAAAGTGTCGCCAGCTTCGCGTTGGGAGCCTTCCGGGCCGACGCCATTCGTGCCGGTGCCGCCGCAGATATTGAGCCTCTGCTAAACGAACTGCGCCAATCTAGCCCTGAATTCGAGAAGATGTGGCGCGAAGCTGCTCCGCGCGGCGCTCATGGAGACGCCGTGAAACATGTTCGCCATCCAGTACTTGGCCAGATCGCCTTCGAGCTTTCCACGTTCGCCGTTGATGGTCGTACTGACCTTACAATGGTTGTCTATAATCCGGCATCTGCAGAAGATCTCACTCAGATCAAGACCGCGCTCAATGAGGGCCGGGTTCCCTAGACATGCTGCCCATGGCTTCAACCAGCTGCGAAGATGCACCAAAATCAAGGTGCTCCCCAGCTTCATCGGGGATCAGCAGCAGCCAGGCAAGATTGATTTAAGGCAAGGTCACATCATCTACGCGCGCTTAGGCTCAAGGCCAAATAAGCGACGGAGCACTGCATGCGCTGGGGTCGGATAACGAGGCCAGGGCCCGCGCTGCTCACTGCTGCACTTCGTCGGCTCCACAACGAAACACTTCGCGGACAAGTCCCCGCCTGCCAATTACCCCTGAAGCGGGAGCAAAGATCAGCCAGCAGCCAAGTGCCCGGGACATTCACGCCGTCAACAGATGGAATACCGACTCCAGGAATTACGGTCGCCATTGGCGGGATGATCGGAACTCGCGATCTTCCCATAAGCTTGCGAATTGAGGCATGAGCGGCATGATGGACGACAACGCGACGCAAACCGTGAAACCCCTCTCTCCTGACATTCTTTACCGGCGAGCATGTCTTCCGGAAAGCGGCTTTGCCAGCACCAATGATATTGCGACTCCCTTGGCGCTCATCGGACAAAGCCGGGCCGTTGATGCGATTCATCTCGCCACACATCTAAAAGATGAGGGCTTCAATCTCTATGTCACGGGCGTAATCGACAATGGATTGCGGGATATCGTCCGGGAAATGCTCAGCGAGACGGCACTCAACAGAGAGCCGCCCTCGGACATCGTCTATGTATATAATTTCGTCGAACCGCACAGACCCGTGGCGATCAAGCTTCCCACTGGCCGTGCGCCTCAATTTCGCGATGCCATGCATGCCCTCATTGCAGACCTTCGGGTTGCATTACCCGCTGCCTTTGAAAAGGAGGATTACCGGTCACATCGAAATGCAGTAGAGGAAGCTGTTCGCAAGAAGCAGGTCGAAGGCTTTTCTAAAATTGGTGAGAAGGCCACCCTAAAGGGGCTGACAATCCTGAGGACACCTATGGGTTTTGGCATCGCGCCGGTGCATGAGGGGCGGATCGTGCCGCCCGAGGAGTTCAGTAACTGGCCTGCAGATCGACGCGAAAAGGCCCAGGTTGACATTCGGGAGCTCGAAGGCGAACTCGAAAAACTGTTGAGGCAGGTTCCAGCTTGGGACAAGGAGTTGCGCGACAGCATTCGCGATCTTAATCGCGAGACCGCAAAGCTTGCAATTGCACACTCGATCGAAGAAACCCGTGCACGCCTCTTCGAGCTCGATAACGCGATCGCACATCTGGAACGTGTACGCGATAACCTGATAGAGAATGTAGGCGTTTTCATAGGACGTGCTGATGGTGAGGGGCTGGATGAAACCAGTGCCGCGAGCCTACTTGAACGCTATGAGGTCAACATCCTCGTAAGCCAGGATGCGCAGAGCAATCGTGCACCGGTGGTAGAGGAAGTCCACCCTACGCTCGTAAATCTCATGGGGCGAACGGAATACGCCGTGCACCAAGGCGTATTGTCCACGGATTTTCGCCTCATCAAGGCTGGTGCATTGCATCGAGCCAATGGCGGATACCTCATTTTGGACGTACGCAGCCTCCTGTCCGAGCCGTTCAGCTGGCCGGCACTGAAGCGGGCGCTTCGTAAACAGAAGATCACCATAGAAGATGTCACCCACGTCATGGGTCTTGCGGGCACAATTTCCCTCGAACCAGATCCCATTGAGCTGGATGTCAAGGTCGTGCTGATCGGCGAACGGGTGCTCTACTATCTTTTGTCCAGCTACGACCCTGACTTTCGTCAATACTTCAAGGTGCTGGCTGACTTCGACGAAGACATCAGCCGCTCGCCGGATACGGAGATAGCGTTAGCGCAGAAACTGGCATTCATTGCGGAGAAGCAGGGCGTGAGGCCTGTGACACATGGCGCTATCGAACGGATCATTGAGCATGCGGCGAGAATGGCGGACGATGCGGAAAAATTGTCTCTTGTCACAGACGACATGATCGAAGTTGTGAAGGAGGCAGAGTTCTGGAGCAGCGCCGCCAAGCATGACGTAATCGAGCGTGATGACGTAGAAAGAACGCTGAGGGAAAGAGATCGCAGAAGCGCCCGGTTACGCGAGCGTGCGCAGGAATCAATTCTACGCAATTATGCCCTGATTGACACCACGGGACGTGCGCTGGGACAGATAAACGGCCTATCCGTGCATGAACTGGGTGGCTATCGATTTGGCAGGCCGACCCGTATTACCGCCCGCGTCCGTCCTGGCACAGGACAGGTAGTTGATATCGAGCGTGAAGTGGCGCTTGGCGGACCAATACACTCCAAAGGCGTCTTGATCTTGTCGGGGTTCATTCTCGGACGCTACGCCTTGGACGTACCGATCTCGCTGGCCGCGAGCCTGGTTTTTGAGCAATCATACGGCGGAGTAGAAGGCGATAGCGCATCGTCAGCTGAACTCTATGCGTTGCTCTCAGCCATAGGCGAAATTCCTCTGCGGCAGGACCTTGCGGTGACTGGCTCGGTCAATCAGCACGGAAATGTGCAGGCGATCGGCGGCGTAAATGAGAAAATCGAGGGCTTTTTCGACATATGCGTTGCGCGTGGATTAACAGGATCGCAGGGGGTGGTTATTCCCGCGGCAAATATCCCTAATTTGATGCTGCGCGCGGACGTTGTCGAAGCATGCCGGGCGAGGATGTTTTCTATTTACGCGGTTGCCACGATCGACGAGGGAATGTCGATACTGTCGGGATTGGCCGCAGGTCAGCGTAGCGCGGGTGGAAATTTCACCGCTGACAGCGTCAATGCGCGCATTGAGGCGAGGTTGCAGAGTTTTGCCACTATTCGTCGCCAGTTCGTCGCGCAGCCCACCAACTTCGCCGGCCCGCGCTAAGACACAGACCCAGGTGTCCGATTGCGGCGGAGAATCCTTTGCCGATCCCGCTTCCAGTGATTTGCGCGTGCCCAGACAGCTCGTGATGTATTGCGGTTGTTCCTGTCACCTTGGGTTGATGCATCTCAATGCGTCATGGAAGTGCTTTCTTCATGATTTATCGAATCCAAACCGGTTTAGGTCATGGTGGCAAAGAGACGGCGCCAGCCTGAGCTGCTAGCGCCATTGCGCGTCGCATCGCGGACGCGTCGTATCCCGCCGCTCGGTTTAGAAGTCAAACTCAGTATTCCCGAGAATGCATCGTTGCTCATCGCATTCGCTCATGGCAGTGGATCAAGTCATCGCAGTCCTCGCAACAGAGCGGTAGCGCGCGTTCTCAACGCGCATGGCATGGCAACGCTGCTCTTCGATCTGCTTACTGCGGAGGAAGAAGAAGATCGGAAAAATGTTTTCGACATTACGCTTCTCTGTGAGCGCCTTGCTGCCGTACTCCACTGGGCGAGGGATGAAGAGGATCTGGCCGGGCTTCCGGTGGGGCTTTTCGGTGCAAGCACAGGGGCTGCGGCGGCCTTATTGGTTGCTGCGCGACCGGATGCCGGCATATTTGCGGTCGTTTCGCGGGGGGGCCGGCCGGATCTGGCAGGAGAAAGCTTAAGCCGGATCGCCGTTCCGGTGCTACTTGTAGTTGGAGGCAGAGATCCTGCTGTTCTCAAACTCAATGAGGACGCACTTGCCTTTCTTAAGGGACCGAAGCGGTTGAAGGTAATTCCGGGGGCGGGGCACCTCTTTGAGGAGCCCGGAGCGTTGGAGGAGGTCGCCGCAAGCGCCGTACGCTGGTTCGAAGACTATTCCCCGGTGAGGACAGTCGGTTCGATCTGAAAGGGTTCCGATGATGTTTCGTGATCGACACCAGGCCGGGCAAATGCTTGCTCGAGCGCTCGTGAAGTACAAAGGCGACAATCCGGTGGTATATGCGCTGCCACGCGGTGGAGTGGAGGTTGCGGTAGATGTGGCATTGGCTTTAGAGGCGCCGCTTGAACTTCTTCTCGTGCGCAAAATCGGTCTGCCATGGCAACCAGAGCTCGCCATGGGTGCAGTGATAGACGGGGGAAAGCCAATCATTTTCCGGAATGAGGAGGTGTTGGCGACGGTAAAGATTTCGCCTGAGGCATTCAACGATGCCTGTGCACGAGAGCTTGCCGAAATTGAGCGCCGTCGTCGGCGTTACATGGGAGAGCGGGTGGCACTTGATCCTGGGAGCCGCGTTGTCATAGTCGTGGATGACGGCATTGCAACAGGGGCAACCATGAAGGTTGCGCTGATGGCCCTTCGTAGTCGGCAGCCGAAGTCGATGATCCTCGCCGTTCCGGTGGCAGCGCGGCAATCATTGGAGGCCTTCCGCAAGGAGGTTGACGCTGTGATCTGCTTGGAGATGCCGGACGATCTAATCGCCATCGGTTACTACTACCAGGACTTTCGTCAGCTGGATGATGATGATGTCATTCGCCTGCTGGCGCAGGCACGCAGCCAGCGTCCCTCATAGGCATGAATGATGCCCAGACCAGGACAAAGGCCCAGGCCCGTACGCGGCAGCCATGGTACCGGACAGGGCGCAGGATCCAGCTATGCGATGAAACGGGACGACGAGCGCCTCCAGAAGGCGCTCGTCGTGGCAGGTGAGGGCACAGTTGTTGAATTTCCAAACCAGAGTAAAGTCTAAAGGCAACTGGCGGGCCGCGTGTCGATTGGGTTCCGCGGCTGGTGTGGCCTTTGGGGGATCCTGGTCAGCGTTGGGGCGCAGATCTTCGGCGCCGCCGGCGACGGCGTAGGGCTAAGCCGCAATACGCCGGGTTGGGGAACAGGCGGTGGGCATTCTATGCACGAAATATGGGTCTTGGGAGCAAACGGACGCTGTGGTCGGGCCATCACACATCATCTCGCGGGCGCCAAGCTGTCGCCGGTACTGGTCGGCCGTGATGGTATGGGCCTACGCAATCTGGCGGCAGCGGTGGGCGACGATACCCGTGTGGTGACGGTCGCAACAATCAAAGATGTCATCGGCGAAATTGCCCGCAACGCACCAAAGGTGGTGATTAATACGATCGGACCGTTTGGTGACAGCGCGTTACCAATGGCGCAGGCCTGTCCCGCGGGTACGCATTACGTCGATTTGTCGAATGAAATTTCGTCTATCCTCGCCCTTCTTGAGCTGGATGCAGAGGCGAGAATTGCTGACCGTACGATCGTAACGGGAGCCGGGTTTGGCGTGCTCGCGGCGGAAAGCGTGGTGATGGCACTGTGTAAGGATCTCCCGGCAGCACGGCGTATTCGTGTCACGACGGTGCCAATGATGCCTGCTACATCCTATCGTATCGGCTCGGCCATGGCTGGAAGCATCCTTTCCAGCCTTGCACTGGGAGGGTTGCAGTACGCAGACGCGCAGTTAGGTCATGTGCCCGCCTTTGGCGACATGGAGGTGCTGGCCCTACCCGATGGAGCGCGGATCGAGACCTTTGCTGTTCCCAGTGGCGAGCTCGTCGCGGCGCAGCGTGCAAGCCGGGCTGACTTTGTCGTTGCGGCCTCAAGTCTTGCACCAGGCTCCCCCTTGTGGCGCCGTATGTTGCCGATGGCAGCAAGGCTTTGGCAGCTTCGTGTCTTTCGCAATTTCGCCTGTCGCCTTCTGGCCGATGTGGAGCTCAAATCTGGCGCTTCGATTGGCATGAATTCCTGGGCCCACGCTCGCGTGGAATGGGCATCAGGCACGATACGTCAGGGCTGGTTGCGGACCGGTGAGATCATGGCCTTTACTGCGTCTGTCGCAGCCGACATTGCGCTGCGCCTCGCGCGTGACGAAGGGCGAGCTGGAGCATATACGCCCGGGGCGTTGTTTGGACCTGACCTCGCCATCGGTGCGGGAGGAGAGTTTCAGCTCGACCGCGAAATCACCTGAGGGACGGCCCGGCACTGCATCGGGTTCGTGGCAAAGTTGGTCGCCTCACTGCAGATCCGTGAAATGGGATTGTAAGCAGCAGCAAGTAGCCGTGATGGAGAATGCTGCAGCGGGCGTACTGGGTTCACCAAGCGGCATGGGCGCAGCCACTACGATGGACGAAAGCGATGATCCATGCTCAGGTCCTGGCAAGGCGGTGCGCATTGCTAGGTGCGGCGGGATGATAGGAACAGCGATGTTGGTGAAGGCCATTTTATTTGATTGTGACGGCGTGCTCGTGGACAGTGAAGTTCTCTCACTGAAGATTGAATTGTCGGCGCTGTCCGAAATCGGCCTCGACTATACACCGGATACCTTCATCGACCGGTATATGGGAATGAGTGGTGATGATTTTCATCGCGCCCTTGATGAGGATTGCCGGCAGCGCTTGGGCCATGCTTTGCCCGCGGGGTTTCGCGAAGCCTGTCACGCCCGCTATCGCACTGCGCTGAGTGAGGGTGAACTCAAAATTGTTCCAGGAGCCGCTGCCGCGATACATAGAATCGACCAGCCCAAGGCCGTAGCCAGTTCGAGCGGCACTGAAGGCCTGAAGCTGAAGTTGACCCTGACTGGTCTTTGGGATGCGTTCGCGCCCCACGTCTACTCTGCCGACCTCGTGAGACGCGGCAAGCCTGCGCCGGACTTGTTTCTTCACGTCGCCGAGACACTGGACGTCGCTCCTGAACACTGTCTGGTCATTGAAGACAGTGTCAACGGAATCTGTGCGGCACGTGCGGCCGGCATGCGGGTGTGGGGATTTCTGGGTGGCGGGCATATGGGGGAGAGCAGGGGAGCCTATCTGAAGCAGGCGGGCGCGGACAGGCTGCTTTCAGATTGGTCGCACGCAACCCACGTGCTCACGTCTCTAAGTTTGGCGGTGTGACGGCACATGCCAAATGCACGTGCCGTCATCACCTTCAAGCTTGCTGTTGCGGAACGGTGATCGGCTCCACCCCGCTGCTCTTGATCAACTGGTTTAGCTGAGGCAGCTGCTGGGTCAGCACCTCGTTCAGCTTTGCCAGCTCCGAGTCTACGAGGCCAGCCAGCTGCTTATACACCGCGTAATCCTGCTCTGTTGGCCGCGCGAAAGTGTAATCCACTTCTGCAGCCAGAGTTGCCAGTCTGTTGTTGAGGCGAACCGGATAATTGAGCGGGTCTTCATCGGAATGCGATTTCGTCTGAATGAGAGCAGCCTCAATCTGGTCAAGTTGGTGGAGGATCGATTTTGCGTTTTTACTGATTTCGGGGTTGCTGTTTTCATGCTTGAGACGATCGACATAACGCTGAACCTCGGATCGCACCGCGCGCAGCTTCAGGATCGAACGGTCGGTGAGGTCGAGCTTCTTGTGAATTTGCATCGCCAGTACCAGTTGTGCTTGCAAATCGGCCTGCGTCGCCTCGTTCCTGGGATCTTCACGAACGACGAATGTTTGCGTTTGACTTGCGCTGCCAACAGATAGTGTCACGCGATAGGTTCCCGGCACGATCTTGGGCCCTTGCATGGAGCCTTCCCAGATGATTGCTCCAGGGATTTTGGTTGCTTTGGGATAGTGCATCTGCCAGACGAAACGGTTCATCCCGGCGTCGGTACGCACAACATATGACTGCTTGGGTTCCTTTGGTCCGTAGAAGTCTTTGTTTGTCTTGAGTGGCTTTCCTGCAGCGTCGGTCAGGTTCGAGAAGGAGGCAATTTTTTCGCCGCTCTGTGTTGAGAATGTCAGGGATACTTTCTCGCCAGCGGCTGGCTTGTTTTTGAGGTCGTAGTAGACCACGACACCATTTGGCGGATTTTGTCCCATCCCATGCTTGACAGCATGCGGCGCGTCCCAGCCATAGGTCAGGTAAGCGGCCTCGGGGTGGAAGAGATAGGAACTAGCCTTGACAACTTTGGCCGAAAGCTCGCGCAAAGGCTGGAGATCATCGAGAATCCAGAACGAGCGGCCATGTGTGGCAAGTACCAACTGATCGGCCTTGGGCTGAATGACCATGTCACGAACTGGAACATGGGGCAGGTTATTCTGCAATGACTGCCAGTCACGGCCGCCATTAAATGAGACGTAGACACCATCAAGCGTACCGGCGAACAGTAGGTTGGGATCGCGCGTGTCCTGACGTACGACAAAGCTCGACTGATTGTCCGGCAGCCCGTGGGTAATTTTTTTCCAGTGCGCCCCGTAGTCATGGGTCTCATATATGTAAGGTTTGAAATCGTCCTGACGGTAGCGGCGTGCTGCGATGAACGCGGTTCCGGGATCGAAGTGAGACGGATCAATGGTGCTGATGGTGGCAAAGGGCGGAAGCCCCGACGGCGTTACATTGATCCAGGTGCGACCACCATCCTTGGAGACATGCACCAGACCGTCATCGGATCCGGCCCACAACACGCCCTGGCGCACTGGTGATTCAGCCAGTGCAAAGACGGTATCGTAATATTCTACGGAGGTATTGTCCTGAGTCAGCGGGCCACCCGATGAAGCCTGCTTGGACTTGTCGTTGCGTGTGAGATCAGGACTGATCCGTGTCCAGCTTCTGCCACCGTCGCTGCTGCGCAGAACGTACTGTGCGCCAACGTAGATGTCGTGTGGCTTATATTGGGAAATCAGGATGGGATAGGTCCACTGGAACCGGTATTTTAGGTTTGCTGCGGCATGGCCCATCGGATCATCTGGCCAGACATCAACCTCTTGGTGCTGGCCGGTGCGGCGATTGTATTTCGACAAGGCACCGTCATACCCGCCCGCATAAGTAATCCAGGGCTTGCCAGGAACTGGCACGACAAAGCCGCTTTCACCACCCATCAGGTGACGAATGTCACCGTTGGTGATGCCGGCCCCGGCGCTGCGGCTTGGAATTTCGATGGTGCCGCGATCCTGCTGCGAAGCATAGACATGGTAGGGAAACTGGTCGTCGACGGCCACATGGTAGAATTGCGCGGTCGGCTGGTTGTCCTGTGGGCTGAACGTCTTGCCACCATTGAGGCTGACCGATGCACCACCGTCATTGCCATCAATCATGATCTTGGGATTGTTGGGGTCAATCCAAAGAACGTGAACGTCGCCATGGGGCGGATGAAGCGGCGTGAAGCTCTGGCCGCCGTCGGTGGATTTGAAGATGCCGCCAACCTCGGGCGCATAGACTGTGTTGACGTTTTTGGGGTCAGCATAGATGTGCGAAAAGTACCAGGCGCGCTGTGTGAGTTCAGATTTATGGAAGACGCGCGTCCAGGTGGCTCCGCCATCATTGGAACGAAACACGCCGCCAGCCTTGGCCTCGATAATGGCATAAAGCCGGTTGGGATTGGCGCCAGAAACCGTGATACCGATCTTGCCGAGAATACCTTTGGGCATTCCCGGGTTGGTAGAAATATTGGTCCAGGTGGCACCGCCATCGGTAGATTTATAAAGGCCGCTGCCGGGCCCTCCGCTCGACAGCTTCCATGGCAATCGGTAGGCCTGCCACATGGCGGCATAGAGAATGCGAGAATTGTCAGGATCAATGGCCAGATCGATCGCACCGGTCTTGTCGTTGACGAACAGCACCTTGGTCCAATGCCGTCCGCCATCGCTGGTCTCATAGACGCCACGATCGGGATTGGGAGCAAAGACATGGCCAAGCGCGGCAACCCAGACATGGTCTGGATTGTGCGGGTCGATGACGATCTGGCTAATGACATGGGTGTGCGATAGTCCCACCTGCTTCCAGGTCTTGCCGCCATCAGTCGACTTATAAATGCCGTCGCCCGTGGCCATGTCACCACGGATCGCCGACTCACCCATGCCGGCATAGATCACATTGGGGTCGGAAGGGGCCACTGCGAGGGCACCCACTGCGCCGGATTTGAAGGTCTGGGTGGAGATGAGGTTCCAGTGAAGTCCATAATCCTGTGTTTTCCAAACCCCACCACCGGTCGAACCGAAGTAAAATGTCCCCGGTCGGGTCGCGGCACCTGCCACCGCAATGGAACGGCCGCCCAGGAAGGGACCGATATTGCGCCAATGCAGCGCCGTATAGCTCGCCTCCGGGATAGTGCCAGCGCTCGCCGTCCCGGCGAGGCTCCCTGCACACAGCAACAGTATCGGAGCAAGGCTTAAGCAGCGGCGACGTGCCATGGACAGAGATTCCTTTCTTGACGGGACCGCGGCGAACCTGTGCGTGCGATCATGACGGGCGGGGTGCTCGACATCGTAGCCGCCGGCATTCCCCCTGCCGCCGGAGCCCCAGTATCGATGCGTTGGGCGGGAGCCTCCTCCAATTGCCGGGATTGGTGAAGCCCAGCGCGATCAAATTGTGCTGAGGACCCCGCCCAAGGGCGAGGTGGCGCTTCGCCATCTGGTCAAGGATCCGTGACCACCGCCAACCGGGTGCTCCGGTCTCCCTAGACGGAGCGTTTGGGCATCGCCCGGCTCCCGTTGAAAGGGCTTGCGCGCGATGACGAGCATGGTTGGTTGGTCCCTGCCTGACCGCGCCATCGCAGGTCCACCCGCGTGTAATATCGTTCGGGCCGTGGCTGCGGCAGCAGCGCAATGGGAACGCTGGGGCCACTCTTGCATCGGAGGCGATGACCAAATCGGCATGCAGCGAGGAGCGAGGGCTTCGAATTGTTGTCTGCAGTCAGACGATGAGCTGTCGCCCTCTTACGCTATCAAGCTTTCAGACATTTTGAGCTGACGCTTGCCACGCGGGTGGGGATTTATTGCCGCCACGGTAATGGTCGCTGCCGGATATGCCAGAACAGAGGCCCCCGACGCCATTTGGTCCGAGGAGCGAGATTTCCATGGATTGGCATCTGTCCAAGGTCACGGCATGGGTGGCAATCGCGGGAGACGCTACGTCCAGGAAACCGGGACATGGATGGCAGTCTTCTTCCGCCTGCATATCGCCCTCCGTTCGCATTGACCCGCCGGGGTGAAAACGATAGCAGACTGAGACGGTTGGCACCGAGGCGGCCTTGCTTTTCAACTCCGATCAGTTTCTGTTCGAATTCCTCCCGGCGGTCCTCGTTGGCTTCTTCGCCATTCGCATGCTCATGGGTGGGCGTGCTGCGCAATACTGGCTGGCTGCGGGCTCGCTGGTCTTCTATGCCTCTGCGGGATTGACGCTTCTGCCCCCGCTTCTGGCTTCGGCGCTGACCAATTTCATGATCGGCCGGGCTCTGGCGCGCCGGGCTGCAAGCGATCAGCGTCGCGGCGCAATCCTGTTTCTGGGCGTGGGCTTTGATCTCTCACTTCTGGGCTACTTCAAATATGCGGCGTTTGTCGTTGGCAATCTCGATGCTTTGGGTTTCAGCTTTGCCATTCCGCATATCACGCTGCCGCTGGGCATTTCCTTTTACACCTTTACGCAGATTGCCTTTCTGGTCGACGCCGCCCGTGGCCAGGCTGCCGAGTATGACTTTCCGCGCTATCTTCTGTTCGTCAGCTTCTTTCCGCATCTGATTGCCGGCCCCATCATCCATCACAAGCAGATGATGCCGCAGCTGACCCCTGAAAAGCTGAGTGAAAAGAAACTGGATAGCGCGCCGCGGGCAATCATGCTGTTCGCTATAGGTCTGGCGAAAAAGGTTTTGCTGGCCGACGGCTTCGCACGTCTGGCTACGCCCGTGTTCACCGCAGCCAATCAGCATTCGCCCCCTGGCTTGATTTCTGCCTGGGGCGGCATGCTGTCCTACACCTTTCAGATCTATTTCGACTTTTCCGGCTATAGCGACATGGCGCTGGGCCTTGCCCTGCTTTTTGGTGTTACCCTGCCAGTTAACTTCCTGGCGCCTTACAAGTCCGAAAGCATCATCGAATTCTGGCGCACCTGGCACATGACCTTGTCGGCCTTTTTGCGCGACTATCTATACATTCCCCTGGGTGGTAACCGCAAAGGCAAGGTCCGCCGGTACATCAATCTGATGCTGACCATGACCATCGGCGGGTTGTGGCATGGCGCCGGTTGGACCTTTGTCCTTTGGGGCGGGCTGCACGGCCTTTACCTCCTCGTCAATCATGCCTGGCGCCTGAACGCAAAACCGCGCGGCTGGAATCTCTCTCCCCGCATGGCAAAGGGGCTGACGTTCTTCGCCGTGGCACTGGCCTGGGTGTTGTTTCGCGCCGACACCATGCATGCGGCAGACTCGGTTTATGCAGGGCTCATCGGCTTGAACGGCATACAACTGATGTCAAATGCGCTGAAGGTGTTTGGCATCCATCACAATTTCACGGTTTTGGGCCTGCATATCATCAGGCAGGAGTTCGATCAGACCCGGATGTGGCTTGATATCGGTGCGCCAATCCTCGGGCTCATCATTTGCTGGGGCCTGCCCAACAGCATGGAGCTTTGTGGTTTCGTACCAGAGGCCCAAACCCGGCTGGGACGGCTTTTTGCCTTTCGTCTGACGCCGCAATTTGCCATTCTCTCAGCCGCCATTCTCTTCGCCGGCATCGATGCGATCAATTCGGGTGCCGTCAGCGAATTCATTTACTACCGGTTTTGATGATGTCAGCTGCGCGCTATCTCATGTTGTGTGCCGTAGCTCTGTGCGGCTTCGCCATTCTGGCTGGACTCAGCGCCTGGGCCCAGGCCGGCGCACCGACGCGCAATGGCTACTACACCTGTTCCTATATCGACGCCAAAGTGATCCGTGGCAACGCCATGCCTTCGCCCAAGCTCGTGATCATTGCCGGATCCAATGCGCTGGCAGGTATTGATACCAAGCGTCTTGCCCACACGCTGCACATCCATGCCTTCAACTTTGGGCTCGCCGCGTCGATGGGACCAGGCTTTCAAATCTTTGAAGGCGGCAAGATCTTGAAGCCGGGTGATGCGGTGCTGCTGCCACTCGAATATCTCGCCTATAATTACACCACGCCCGAGAACAGTCTGGTCGATGCCGTCTATACCTGCGGCGGCGATTATTGGCGGAGTCTCAACTGGCGGCAGCGGCTGTTTTTTGTCTTCGCCGTCAAGCCCTGGCGTATCGTAGACACTTGGATTTTCCGCATGCGGAAGGGGTGGATGGCCAAGGTCAGGGCTGAAGCCTTTTCCGATGTCGGCCCCTATGGCCAGGGCCATGCCATCGACGCCAGGGCCAATGTCGCAACCCATGCGCCGCTGCAAATCCATTTTGTTCGCACCAGTCCGGGCGTGAAAGCGATCATCGGCTTCGTGCACTGGGCAAAACAACATCAGGTGACGGTCTTTGCGACCTGGCCCAATACGCTCTATTTTCCGCAATATGCGCAGGAAAAAGTGTTCGCACGTATCGCCTCCTTCTATCGCAGTCTTGGCATTGCAATGCTGGGAACCCCCCAGGAGGCGATGTTTCCACCCTCGCAGATGGCCGACACCGTCTACCACACCAACCCAATCGGGATGGAAGTGCGTACGAGCCGGCTGATCCGGCTCTTCAATCAGGATCCGCGCTTTGTCCGCTGGCGCGCACGAGGACGGCGCTGAGTGCAGGCCGCGGGGTCCCCGCGGAACCATTGCAACCACTCCCGCGAGGGCCCATATGTGGGGGCGAGGTGTCCTACTGGGACAGTTGGGGCGAAAGGAATCCGTATGTTTCAAAGGCTTAGCCGCATCCTCGCGGGTCTGGGGACGATCGTTGTACTTGCTGTGGGCTTGTCGGGCTGTGGCATTAATGCCGTTCCGACTCAGGACGAGCAGGTCAAAGCTGCCTGGAGTCAGGTGCTCAATGAGTACCAGCGCCGGGCTGATCTCATTCCCAATCTGGTGGCGACGGTCGAAGGCTACGCCAAGCAGGAGCAGACCGTTTTCATCGAGGTCGCAAAGGCGCGGGCCAAGGCGACACAGACGGTCCTGCCATCGGATATTCTTACCAATCCGAAAGCCTTTCACGACTTCGAAAAGAACCAGGCTCAGCTCACCGGCGCACTGGGACATTTGATGGCGATCAGTGAGCGCTATCCCCAGCTGAAGTCGGATCAAAATTTTCTGGCCTTACAGGCTCAACTCGAAGGCACTGAAAACCGCATCGCCGTGGCGCGCCGTGACTACATCAAGGCCGTGCAGCGCTACAACACCACTTTGCGCACGATTCCAAGTCGCTGGATCGCGGCGATTTTCTATCCGAAGTCCAAGGTCATGGCGACCTTCACAATCAGCCAGCAAGAGCAGCAGGTGCCCAAGGTTCACTTTTGATGCGTAGCAGGATGACAAGTTTGCGCTGGCCGTTAGGCCTCATCGGCGCCCTTCTCTTTATCGGCGTCGCGCTGGCGGGACCCACGTTTCCGCCCCTGACCGGCCGCGTGGTCGATGACGCCCATGTCCTGTCGCCTGCCACCCAGTCCGAACTCACCAGCATGCTGGCTGAGCAGGAACGCAAGACGGGGCAGCAGGTCGTGGTCGTTACGCTGCCGACCCTGCAAGGCTACACCATCGCACAATATGGCTACCGACTGGGACGGGCGTGGGGCATAGGCCAGAAGGGCAAGGACAATGGCGCCCTTCTGATCGTCGCGCCCAAAGAGCACAAGGTCCGCATCGAGGTTGGTTACGGACTTGAGGGACGGCTGACCGACGTCCAGAGTGAACTCATCATTCACAATGTGATCGTGCCGAAATTTCGTGCCGGGGATTATGACGGCGGTGTGCTCGCAGGCACGCGGATCCTGCTCAGGGTGCTAGGCGGCGATGCCAGCGCATTGCCACCACAGTCGAGCGCAACAGGCCAGCATGGCCACGGTGGGTTCCATATCGGCGGGCTTCTCATCCTGTTCCTGCTCTGGATTTTGTTCGGCCGCTTCTTCTGGCCTCTTTTCTTTATTGGTGGTCTCAGCGGCGGGTTTGGCGGTGGCTTCGGTGGCTTCGGTGGCGGGTCAGGCGGCGGTTTTGGTGGCGGCTTTTCCGGCGGCGGGGGTTCGTTTGGTGGTGGTGGAGCGTCAGGGTCATGGTGAGGCGGTTTGGCGGCATGGACGCGGCAGGGCGCAGCCGTATCAAAGAGGCGATGGCCGCTGCTGAGGCGCGGACCAAGGCCCGCTTTGTTTTGACGATTTTGCCGCAGAGCGATCGCTACACCCTTTATCCAGTGATCTGGGCGGCTCTGGCAGCGTTGGTCACGGGAGGGGTACTCAGCTGGTTCCTGCCGCTGTTCTCACTGCGGGACGGGTTTGCGGTTCAGGTGGCCGCGTTCCTTCTGCTTTCGTTGCTATTTGAGTGGCGCCCTTTGCGGCCGTTTCTCGCACCGCCCGCGGTCCGGCGCCATCACGCCAGCCAGTTTGCCCATCGTGAATTTGCTGCACGTATTCTCGCCCATCCTGAACGCGCCGGGGGGCTCCTGCTCTTCGTTTCGGAAGCCGAGCGCTATGTTGAGCTCCTCGCGGATGCCAAAACCCATGCCGCTGTGGGCGAGGTCGAGTGGAACCGAATCGTTGGCCAGTTCGTTGCCCGGATGCGCGCAGGCGCGCCGGTTGAGGCGGTGATTGACGCCGTTAACGCCTGTGCCGAGGTGCTTGAGCGCCATCATCCCAACTGACCCGGAGTTCTCTGTCTGGGTGCCTCTTTTCTTTCGCAGGCGAAGCGCCCATCTTCAGCCCAGTTGTTACCGTTCACGGAAAGAGCAAGTCATGGCATTGATCGGCCCCGGAGGCAGACCCATAACCAGCGCAAAGCCGAGCCCCGCTCCAGCTGGTGCTGCTGGTGCCTATATCAAGGACTCTTCTCTCGAAACCTTTGCCGCCGATGTGCTGGAAGCCTCGCGCGAGGTACCGGTCATTGTCGATTTCTGGGCGCCGTGGTGCGGGCCCTGCAAGCAGCTCACTCCGCTCCTTGAAAAGCTGGTCACCGAGGCCAAAGGCGCGGTCCGTCTCGTCAAGGTCAATGTCGACGAAAATCAGGAAATCGCACGGCAACTGCGTATCCAGTCCATTCCCACGGTCTACGCTTTCCGCGACGGTCAGCCGGTGGACGGCTTTATGGGCGCGGTGCCGGAGAGCCAGCTGCGGGGCTTCATCGCGCAATTGACGGGTGGTGCTTCCGCGGCCGCAGGCGTCGAAGATCTGCTGGCCGCTGCCCAGGAAGCGGTAGAGGCAGGTGATCTGGCCTCTGCAGCCCAAGCCTATGGCGCGGTGCTGCAGGAAGATCCCGGTAATCCCAAGGCGGTTGCGGGTCTGGCCCGCTGCTATCTGACCAGTGGCGATGTTGAGCGGGCCCGGGCGACGCTTGGATTGGTGCGCCCGGATGGTGCCCAGGACGAGGCGATCCGTGCCATCGATGCCGAGCTCAAGCTGCGCGAGGCCGCCCGTTCGGCTGGTGCCGCTGCCGAACCGCTGCGCGCCCGTCTTGCCGCTGATCCCAATGACCATCAGGCGAGGTATGATCTTGCTCTGGCCCTCGATGCGGCAGGCGATCGCCAGGGGGCGGTTGAAGAGCTGCTGGAACTGACGCGCCGGGATCGCAAATGGAACGACGAGGCAGGACGCAAACAGCTTCTGACCCTTTTTGAAGCCATGGGCGCCGCAGATCCGCGTACTTTGGAAGGTCGGCGCCGTCTGTCCTCGATCCTGTTTTCGTGAGTGGATGATGTCCGGTAATCGTCCCTTTGCGCGTATCGAGGACCTGCCAACCACCCTGGCAGTATTTCCTTTGACAGGTGCCGTGCTGCTGCCGCGTGGTCAGTTGCCGCTCAACATTTTCGAGCCACGCTATCTTGCCATGGTGGATGCGGCGCTGGCCGGTAACCGGCTCATCGGCATGGTGCAGCCGGCCGAGAACGAGAGCCGTACGCTCAGGCCGGCGCTGTGCTCCGTGGGTTGTGCGGGACGGCTGACCGGCTTTCGCGAGACCGAGGATGGCCGTTATCTCATTACCCTGACCGGGATCTGCCGTTTCCGTATGGTTGACGAGCACGATGTCGTCACGCCGTTTCGTCAGATCACTGCTGACTATCGCAGTTTTGCCGAAGACTTTAGCCCACCGACCGACGCGGCCGAGACCTTCCCGCGTAATCGTCTGGTCAGCGCGCTCAAAACCTACCTCGTTCATCGCGACATGCAGGCCGATTGGGAATCGATGGCCAATGCGCCGGCTGAGGCGCTCGTCAATGCGCTTGCCATGCTCTGTCCCTTCGAGCCAGCGGAAAAGCAGGCGCTGCTCGAAGCTGTCGACTGGACGGAACGGGTACAAACCCTCATTGCCTTGCTCGAAATGTCCGGCCGTGATGCGCCGGGCGGCGCGACCATGAACTGAAACGGGGAACATGATGCCCGAGGTGGATCCCAAGCTGCTCGAAATCCTTGTTTGCCCGCTGACCAAGGGCGCATTGCGCTATGATCGTGAGCGCCAGGAGCTGATCAGCCGCAGCGCTGGTCTTGCCTACCCTATTCGTGACGGCGTTCCGATCATGCTGCCCGGCGAAGCCCGCCAGCTCAGCGAGGAGGAGCTCGCGCGGCGATGACGGCGCCCTGGCCCAGAGAACTAAAGGTATCGCCAGCCCGCGATGTCCTGACCATCGGCTTCGACACCGGTGAAACGGTACGTCTGTCGGCAGAATATCTGCGCGTGGAATCCCCGAGTGCGGAAGTCCAGGGCCATGGGCCCTCGCAACGCAAAACCATCGGCGGCAAAAGAGCGGTGCGCATCGAAAATCTCGAACCAGTCGGAAATTATGCGGTGCGTATCGTCTTTTCCGATGGCCATGACAGCGGGCTCTATAGCTGGGACTGGCTCTATCACCTTGCACAGGAGCAGGAGCGCCTGTGGCCGGCTTATCTCGCCGCGCTGGCGCAAAAGGGCCTGAACCGCGACGAGGCCGGCGAGCGGATCTGATCGCTCAGGTGCCTCTCCTAGCCGTGGACCCGATAAAAGCCCGGCGGCTGCACTTTGCCACCTTGCTCCAGATCGTCGGCACCGCTAGCTTCTGCCGCCATGGAACCGTTCAAGACACTGCGCGGCATCGCTGCGCCTTTGCCGATGATCAATGTCGACACCGACATGATCATCCCCAAGCAATTTTTGAAGACGATCCGGCGCTCCGGATTGGGCGCGGCACTGTTTCACGAACTGCGCACCCGTGCCGATGGCAGCCCGAATCCGGATTTCGTGCTCAATCAGCCCGCCTATTCCAAGGCCCAGATTCTTGTGGCCGGCGCCAATTTTGGCTGTGGTTCAAGCCGCGAGCATGCGCCCTGGGCCCTGCTGGATTTTGGCATACGCTGCGTCATCGCTCCCAGCTTCGCGGATATTTTTTACAACAACTGCTTCAAGAATGGCATTTTGCCGATCGCCTTGCCGCAGGCGGATGTCGACAAGCTCATGGATGATGCCGAGCGCGGTGCCAACGCCATCATCGCGGTCGATCTCGAGGCCCAGGAGATCCGCGGTCCCGATGGTGGTTGCGTCAAATTCGACATTGATCCGTTCCGCAAGGCCTGTCTGATCAATGGCTGGGATGACATTGCCCTGACGCTGCGCCAGGAAGACGCGATTACCGCCTTCGAGCAGCGTCGGGCCCAGTCGGTAGCATGGCTTTAGGTTGAGCAAATCATGACGGCGAAAATTCTGCTTCTGCCCGGTGACGGTATCGGACCCGAGGTTTTGGACGCGACCGCGCGGGTGCTCGGCTGGTTTGCGCGCAACCGCGGGTTTTCCGTCACCACCGACAGCGCACTGATCGGGGGCGCAGCCTATGAGGCGTTGGGGACTCCGGATCCGCAGGAGACCATCGACAAGGCGAAATCCGCTGATGCCGTTCTCTTCGGTGCGGTCGGTGGGCCGCGCTGGGATGGCCTAAGCTTCGACAAGAAACCGGAGCGCGGTCTGCTGCGCCTGCGCAAGGACCTTGGGCTGTTTGCCAATCTGCGTCCGGCGCTGTGTTTTGCGGCCCTGACGGATGCCTCATCCTTGCGTCCGGAAATCGTCTCAGGCCTTGATCTTCTCATCGTGCGCGAACTGACCGGAGGGGTTTATTTCGGCGAACCCAAGGAAATCACCGATCTTCCGGATGGCCAGAAGCGCGCCGTCGACACGCAGGTCTACACCACCGGTGAAATAGAGCGCATTGCCCGCGTTGCTTTCACGCTGGCACGCCTGCGCGCGGGTCGCGTCGCCTCCGCCGAAAAATCCAATGTCATGGTCAGTGGCGTGCTGTGGAGGCAGGTCGTACAAAGCGTGCATGACCGTGAGTTCCCGGATGTCGCGCTGAGTCATATCCTGGCAGACTCCTGCGCCATGCAGCTGGTCAAGAATCCCAAACAATTCGACGTCATCGTTACGGATAATCTTTTTGGCGATATCCTGTCGGATGAGGCGGCTGAGCTGACGGGTTCGATTGGCATGCTGCCGTCGGCGTCGCTGGGGGCAAGGGATGCCCACGGCCGCCAGGCCGCACTTTATGAACCCGTGCATGGCAGCGCACCGGATATTGCCGGCAAAGGGGTCGCAAACCCGCTGGCCTGCATTCTCTCGCTGGCGATGTGCCTGCGCTATTCCTTCGCCCGGATTGAAGATGCAGTGCTGCTGGAAAAATCAGTCGAGCAGGTTCTGGGGCAGGGTTATCGCACCGCGGACATCATGCAGCCTGGCAAGACCAAGGTTGGCACCACAGCCATGACCGACGCGGTCATAAAGGCGTTGGACGCCTTCGCTGTCTAGGGCTCGACGATCACCTTGCCGATCGCCTTGCGGGTCTGCAGCATCTTGAGCGCGTCCGCAGCTTCTTCAAGCCCGAAGCGCGCGCAGATGTGGGGACGAAGTTTTCCCTTGCCCAGAAGATCATCGATGGCGGCAAGGTTTTGGCGCCCCTTTTCCGGGTAGTGGCGGCTATACTCACCGGCCCTTACGCCGACGAGGGAAAAGCCCTTGATCAGTGCGAGGTTCGACGGCAGCTGGCCGATCCGCCCGGAGGCAAATCCGACGACGAGAAGACGACCGCCAAAGGCGATGCAGCGTACGCTTTCATCGAAGACATCGCCGCCAACCGGATCATAGATCACATCGGCGCCACGTCCACGGGTGAGATCCTTGACCGCGTCACGAAATCCCGAAGAGGGCAGAACGTGATCGGCGCCATAGTCGCGCAGAAATGCGCGTTTGTCCTCGCCGGAAGCGGTGGCGATGACCCGCACGCCGAGCGCTCGCCCCAGATCCACTGCGGCAAGTCCGACGCCGCCAGCTGCACCATGAACCAGCAGCGTTTCGCCGCGTTCGATCTCGCCGCGTCGCACCAGGCTGACATAGGCCGTCAGATAGGCCGTCGTGAACGCGGCCGCGGTGGCAAAGTCGATGCCCTTTGGGATCGGCCTTACCCGGCTCTGAGCAAGATGACGGTATTGCGCAAAGCCGCCGGTCAAATCGCCACCCACGACCCTGTCGCCGGGGGCAATACCGCGTACGTCCTCACCGACCGCTACCACTTCACCCGCACATTCGCCTCCGATGATGAAGGGTGGATCGGGACGGAAGTGGTACTTGCCTTGAGCCATCAGGATGTCAGGAAAATTGGCGGCTGCGGCACCCACCTTGATGCGTACCTGCTCTGGGGTTAGCGCTGGAAGCTCCAGCTCCTCGACCATAAGCCCGTCAAGCGTCTCGGCCAGGGTACGACAAACAAGGGCTCTCACGCGGTGTCTCCCGAATTTATGGTAGGCAATGCTTTGATCCCACCCATGAACAAGGCCGTGGCGAAGCGGGTAGCATCCTCCGTATCGGGGCGCGCACGACGCAGCATGCGCTCGGCGATTTCGAAGGCGACCCCTACGATAGCCGCCATCAGGTAATCGGCGTCAAGCGAGGGAAACAGACCATTGGCGATCGCCTCTTCGAGATCACTACGCAGCTCGTGAAATCCCGCCAGGATTTCTGGCGTATCCATGCGTACCCGCAAAGTGTCGGTGTTGCGCCTTATCGCGTGGAAATTGGCCTCGTCGGAGGCGACATACTCGAAGAAGGTGCGGAAGGTACCCAAGATGAACTCTTCGATGCTTCGGGCTTTGGCCCGTTCCTCATGCAGGCGCGGACGGATGCGCAAGGCAATCTCGTCCTGCATCGCTTGAAAGACTTCCTCCTTCGAATTGAAGTAGTTGTAGAAGGTTCCCGCTGCCAGGGGCGTTGCCCGCACGATGTCGCGCACGGTGGTGGCGCCGTAACCAAGCTCGGCAAAAACCTTCCGGGCAGCTTGCAGGATAAGCTGACGGTTTTGCTGTTTGGTCCGTTCACGCTTGCCCGCAACACGGGCGCGCGTAGTGGTAGTCAGATCCATAGCCGGTCCTGATCTGTGACCTTCGGAGTGTAAAGGAACGTGACGATGCGTCAACTTATCTGACGCCATCAGAGATTGACAGGTCGCGGTTTCGGCGCGCATTGCTGCGCCATGATGCAGAATCCAGACTGGCAAGACCAGGCGCGACGTATGGTTGGTGTCACACCCTGGTTCGCGGCCATTGGTGGTGAAGTCGTGATGGCCAGAGCCGGGCGGGCCAAGGCCAGGATCAGTTGGCGCGAGGACCTGATTGGTGATCCCCAGACCGGAGTGATTCATGGCGGTGTCATCACCTCGCTGCTCGACCAGCTCTGCGGTGCGGCGGTGATGAGTGCCTTGAATCAGCCGCTGCCGATCGCGACCCTCGATCTCAGAATCGATTATCTGAAGCCCGCGGCAAAAGGCATGGCGATCGTGGGCGAAGCCGAATGTCTGAAGGTCACCCATGAAATCGCCTTTGTGCGCGGTAGCGCGCATAATGAGGCCGATCAGGAGGTCATCGCCCTGTGCACGGCGGCGTTCATGCTAACCCGCCCTGAGGGGCGGACCACATGAGCGCGGCGGCGATGGCACAGGAGGCGCTCCTGAATTCCATCCCTTATTGCCGGTGGATGGGAATCAAGGTGCTGCAAGATGGCGAGGGTGTGGTCCTCGAATTGCCCTTCGACCAGAAGCTGATCGGCAATCCGATGCTGCCCGCCCTGCATGGCGGGGTCATCGGCGCTCTCCTGGAAACCGCGGCCCTTGCACAGGTCGTCCATGAGCTGGACTGTGTCGAGCTGCCCAAACCTGTCGATATGGCGATCGACTATCTACGCAGTGGACGGGCGCTCACCAGTTATGCGCGGGCGCGCATCGTCAAGCGCGGTCGCCGGACGGTGAATGTCCATGCCCAGATGTGGCAGGAGGACGAAGCCCGCCCCATCGCGGCCCTGCGAGGTCATGTTCTGCTGCGCCGGTAAGGCCGCGCCAAGCCGACGGGCCGTTCAGGACACCTCTACGCCCACGGCGTCTTCCACCCGTGCGAAGCCGTCGCGGGCCAGGAGTTCGCAAAGCTCCCGCTTGATGCGTGTCACGAGCCCGGGCCCCTCGTAGACAAGAGCTGTGTAGAGCTGAACCAGGCTGGCGCCGGCGCGGATCTTTGCGTAGGCGTCCGCACCGCTCGCAATGCCACCTACTCCGACCAGTACCAGACGGCGACCAAGCCGCGCGCGCATGGCCTTGAGCACCTCGGTTGAGGTCTCAAACAGCGGCGCGCCCGAAAGCCCGCCGCCTTCGCTGGCGTAAGGGCTGCGCAGGCCGGGCGGCCGGCCGATCGTGGTGTTGGTGATGATCAGCCCCTCTATGCCGCTCGCAAGACAGACCTCGGCAATGTCATCCATGGCGCCCTGCTCGATATCCGGGGCAATCTTGAGGAGGAGCGGTGTTGAGCGGCCCAGCCCCCGCCGCTCCTGCACGAGCATCGTCAGCAGGGCTTCAAGCTCGCTGCGGTTCTGCAGTCCGCGCAAGCCCGGCGTGTTGGGCGAGGAGACATTCACGGTGAGGTAATCGGCAAACTCCGCAAGTCTCAGAAAGCCGGCACGGTAATCGGCAATGCGATCGCTACTGTCCTTGTTGGCGCCGATATTGATGCCAAGAATGCCCCGATGCGGGCGGTGCAGGAGGCGCCGTGCCAGGGCTTCCTGCCCGGCATTGTTGAAACCCATGCGATTGATCACAGCGCGGTCTTCGGACAGGCGAAACAGGCGCGGCTTGGCGTTGCCCGTCTGCGGCCTTGGCGTCACGGTTCCCACCTCGGCAAACCCGAAGCCCAGCCTCAAGATGCCGTCGGGGACCTCTGCGTTCTTGTCGTAGCCCGCGGCCAGGCCGACCGGATTGGGAAAGTTCAGTCCGAGGACCGAAACCCCGAGTGCTGGCGGGTCGGCGGCAGGCGCAGGCAGGAAAGGACGGGCCAGTCTGAGCAGGCGGATGCTGGCACGGTGGGCGGTTTCCGGCGGGGCGCAGCGCAGGAGCAGGGTTAACGGATCAGGCATGTGGTCAGTCCTCCGGCGCCAGCCGGGAGTTACCGTGCGCCCCTGCGCGGAGTTGCCAGCTTGTCTCGGCGCTTCCTCCTACTTTAGAAAAGCGCATTCTGAAATAGTCCGGGTTCGTATGTCCTTCAGTCATTCCCAAATCTGGCAGGCCATTGATGCGCTGGCACAGCGTCATGGTCTGTCTCCTTCCGGCCTGGCGCGTCGCGCAGGTCTTGATCCCACGACCTTCAACAAGTCCAAGCGGGTGGCTGCGGGCAAGCCACGCTGGCCGTCGACCGAGAGCGTCGCCAAAGCGCTGGCGGCCCTTGAGGTTGGCGTCGAGACGCTGCTTGAGGCCTGTCACGAAGGGGAAACGGACGGGTATGGCGCTGACGGTGCAGCAAAGGCGGCGCTCGACGCGGACCTCTTAGGCTTGTCCGCGGACACCTATGCGGTCGAACTGCGCAGCGATGCCTATCGCCCACTCTATCGCAACGGTGATCGGCTTGTCGTCTCGCCGTCGGCCCAGTTGCGCAAGGGGCACCGGGTCATCCTGAAAACCCGCCACGGTCTTGTTCTGCTCCGTCGCGTGGTTGGACTTGGACGGACACAGATCAAACTGTCCACGGGGCTGAGGAACGGCTGCGATGTGGTACTGAAGCGCGCGGATGTCAAATTCATGCACCGCATCCTGTTCGTTTCGCAGTAACTAATCCGGATAACCCTGGATGTGATGCACGAGCTGCTGATAGGCAGACCATTGTGCTGCCTTCCACAGCGTGAGGAGCTGACGTCCCTGCTCCTGCATGATCTTCTCATAGGCGGTGTGCGCGGTGCCGTTGACGACGAACTCGAGCGCCTTCTCAATCTGAGGCGCGTAACTTTCGCGATCGAGAGATGAGAGCGAGAGCACATATTCGAAGCGCGGAACGATGCTCGTGGGATCGGCAGCAAAGGCCTTGTGGTAATAAGCGATGCCATCGTCGGTACTAGCGCCGTACATGAGATCGGCGAGGATGGCGCCGCCGCCAGCCACAACTCCGATGTTCCAGCCGCCCATGGCGGCCAGGGCAAAGCCATTGTGGGGGTGATATTTGAGGGCAATCTTGAGGTTGTCCTTGGCTTCACCGGCAAAGCCTTTGGCCTCCGCCTCCATGATGCCGATGATACGGGCTTCATAGCCGAGCGCAGCGGCAAGATAGACGCGTGCCAGGGCGGATGTGGGATCGGCAGCAACCGCCGCACGCGCATAGGACTCCGCAAGCTTCAGGCAGGACAGACACGGGCTCTTGCCGAGACGGGCCTTGGCAAGTGCCGACCGCGCGGCTTCGGTCAAACCCTCGCCGTCATGCTGGGCGAGGCCGGCGCGGATCGCCGCGTCGTAGTGGCCAGCGATATAAAGCGCCCGTGCAGAGGGCGTTTGGGCCAGGCTGGGTGCGGCGAGCAGCAAGGCGGCGAGAAGCCAGCGCAGTTTCATTCCTCAGACCCCACAAATTCGCCGGCCAGCGCCCGACGGATCAAGGTGGCGGTCTGGGCGCAGCCGAACAGTGCGGCGAAGGAGCCAAACCGTGGTCCCTGACTCTGCCCGATCACAACCTCATAGATCGCCTTGAACCAGTCGCGTAGCGGCTCGAACGCGTGACGCTTACCGATTTCATAGACTTCGAACTGGACCTTTTCACCGTCACGTTCGTCTCCCATCGCGTCAAGCTGATCGGCAAGCTCTACAAGCGCCGCCCGCTCCTTGTCGGTTGGAATCCGGAATTTCTTCTGAGGACGCACGAAGTCGTCGTAATAGCGGATGGCATAGTCGACTAGCCGGTCAAGGCCGGGATTGTGCTGCGGACTGGCCTCTGGTGCATAAGCGCGAATGAAGCCCCACAGCACGTCGCGATGATGGGCATTGGACGCACTGACCAGGTTGAGCAGAAGCGCAAAACTGACCGGATAACGTTCGCCAGGAGGGTTCGCGTTGTGCAGGTGCCAGATCGGGCTTTCCAGCTGCGCCTCGGGGCTGGCAAGGCCGCGATAGGCATCGAGGAGCGCAATGTAATCATCGACCGCCTTTGGAATCTGGTCGAAATAGAGTTTCTTGGCAGCCTTCGGCTTCTGAAACATGAACAGGGCAATGCTCTCTTCCGGCCCATAGCTGAGCCACTCGTCGATCGAAAGCCCATTGCCCTTGGATTTGGAGATCTTCTGGCCGTTTTCGTCAAGAAACAGTTCGAATACAAAATGCTCTGGCGGCTCGCCACCGGCAATGCGGCAGATCCGGTCATAAAGCGGCTGTGATGGCAAATGGTCTTTGCCATACATCTCATAGTCGATGTCCAGTGCCGCCCAGCGCATGCCAAAGTCGGGTTTCCACTGCAGCTTGCAGTTCCCGCCTGTCACCGGCACGGTTTCTTCGCTGCCATCCTCCTCGACATAAGTGATGGTGCCGCGCGCAACGTCACGGGCGACAACCTTGGCCAGCAACACCTTGCCCGAGCGTGGACTGACCGGCAGGAAGGGCGAGTAGGTCTCGCGCCGCTCATCGCCGAGGGTCGGCAGCATCACCGCCATCACCTCGTCATATTTGGCCAGAACCCGCAGCAGCGCCGCGTCATAAATGCCCGACTTGTACATGTCGGTGGCACTGCGGAAGTCATATTCGAAGCCGAAGCGATCGAGGAAGGCGCACAGGCGGGCGTTCATATTGCGCCCGTAGCTTTCGTGTGTGCCGAAGGGATCGGGAATGGAGGTCAGGGGCTTGCCCAGATGCTGTGCCATCATCTCCTTGTTGGGCACATTGTCCGGAACCTTGCGCAGGCCATCCATGTCGTCGGACATCGCGATCAGGCGGGTCGGGATCGGACTCAGGCGCTCAAAGGCGCGACGCACCCAGGTGGTACGCGCCACTTCGCCGAATGTGCCGATATGGGGCAGTCCGGAGGGGCCGTAGCCGGTCTCAAAGCGGACCTCCTTGACCTCCTTGCCACTGGCCAGCTGGCGCTCGACGCGGGCCAGGACCTTGCGCGCTTCCTCGAAGGGCCAGGCGCGGGCCGTCAGTGCGGCAGGAAGGGGAGCGACAGGGGTCATGCGTACAACGACAGGTTTAAGGCTTCCGAAAGGGGGCCGAAGCTAGGCTTTCGGCAGGGAGCGCGTCAATGCAAGAGCCCAGCCAATCGCCGGCTTTGAGCCAGGGCGCCGATGCGCGGACCCTTGCGCTGGGACGTGTGGCGATCCTCTTCAGTCTGGCGCGGCAAAGTCTGTTTCTGCCGTTTGCCGCGCTGTGTGTGGCGGCCACCTTGCTTGGTCCCCGCCATCTGCCATTCTTCGCGTCTGCGTCACCGCTGCTGTTGGCCATCATCATCAGCCTCGCGACCTTTCGCCTCGCAGCGCGCTTTGAGCAGCGTTCGTCGGATAGCGATCCGCAGCGATGGGCCCGCCGTTACACCGTCCTTTCGGCGCTTTCAGGAATGGTCTGGGGCATCGGCGGCGGCTATTTGTGGTTCGTTCCTCATCTTTACGCAGCCCAGGCCTATCTGTGTCTTGGTATTCTTGGCGTCACCACCGTTGAGTTCATTGCTCGCTCCGCCTACCGCCCGGCGTTTCTGGCATTTGTGGTTCCTGCACTGCTCCCTCTGGCGGCCCGGCTCCTTCTCGAACACGAAGCCTATGCGGCGATGACCGGCGTGCTTGTCCTCTTCTTTGGCGCGGCTCTTTATTCCTATTGCGCCCGGTTCACCCAGATGCTCGACGAGGCGCTGACCCTGCGTCAGGCCAATGTGGGTCTGGTGAACTCGCTGTCGTCAGAAAAGCGGGCTGCGGAAGAGGCACGTGACATTGCCGAAGCCTCAACGCGGGCCAAGACTGTCTTCATCGCCAATATCAGCCATGAAATCCGTACCGCACTGAACGCGCTATTGGGTATGGCGCAACTGCTGGAACGCAGCGATCTTGATCGCACCCAGAAGGGCCACATCCAGGTGGTGATCGAAGCGGGGCGGGGGCTCAAGACTCTGCTCGATGATGTCCTCACGCTCTCGAGCAGCGATATTCCAGATGCCACCGAGGCTGAGGACTGCGACCCGGGCGAGACAGTACGCACGGTGGCCCGCCTTCTGCAGCCGCGGGCCTGGGAAAAGCAGCTGCGCCTGTCGATCAGCGCACCGGCATCACTGCCCAGGGCCTATGCCGATCCGCGTCGCTTGCGTCAGGTTCTGATGAAACTCGCGGACAACGCGCTCAAATATACGGACCGTGGCGGTGTCGAACTGCGCGCCGAGGTCATCAATGAGGGAAAAGCCGGTCCCCAGGTGCGCTTTTCCGTGATCGATACCGGACTTGGCCTTGCCAGCGAGGCCGCCCAGCATGTCTTCGAGCCCTTTCATCGCAGCGACACCTCCTATGCCAAACGTCATGGCGGCGCAGGGCTTGGGTTGGCCGTGGCCAAGCGTCTCGTCCAGTCCATGTCAGGGACGATCGGTTTTGAAAGTGCGCCGGGAGAGGGCGCCACCTTCTGGTTTGCAGTCCCGGCGGCGGGGGGGGCCGTGGCAGCGCCTGAACTCAGTGTTCCGATCGCCACCGACGCCCCGCCACCTGTCGGCATTACCGTCCTCGTGGCGATGGCGGATCTCGCTACGGCCCAGCAGATTGCAGCGCTCGTCGAGCCGTTCGGCAATCATGTCCGCGTGGTCACGAGCACCCAGGAAGTCTTCGCCTGCGCCGCACGCGAAGACTTCGATGCCATCATCGCCATGGCTGATGAGGCGGATGCGCTGGCGGTGCTTCCCGGTCTCAAGACCCCCGTGCTTGCGCTTATGGCAGCAGGCATGCGCATGCCGATCGTTGCCCGCCAGATCCTGCGCTGGCCAGCCCCGCCCGGCGCGCTCTATGCCACTCTGGGTGACCTTGTCGGCCGCAGTGGCGATGCACCGGTACCGGCTCTGGAGACCCCAGCCATCGATGCCGAAGCCTTCGCCGGCCTGGAGAAATCGCTTGGCCTTTCGACCCTGTTCGAAATCCTGTTATCCTATGTCAAGAGCGCCGAAGAGCTGAGTGGGGCGCTCGATGCGGCCTGTCAGGACGGGCGCTGGGAGGAAACCAGCCGGCTGGCCCAGGACATCGCGGGTGCCGCTGGCGGACTTGGACTTTCAGCGCTGACGGTTGCGGCGCGCAGCGTCACCCAGAAGGTTCGCGAAGGCGAAGATGGCGAGGATATCGCGCGCGCCGTTGCGGCGGTGGCAAGCGAGCATCAGCGGGTGCGCAAGGCGCTGACAGCGCTGTATCCGGATCTGGCCGCCTAAAGCCCTTCCCATCGCGCCCAGCCTCTGCATGATCAGCCGATGTCCTTGAACCCGGATTCGACGCTGCTTCAGGCGCCGGCGCTGGTGCCCACCATCGGTGGGGCCATCACCGCCACAGGCGCAGGCCAGATCGTGCAGCTTGACGGCGCGCAGGCGCGCGCGCTGTTCAAGTCTGGTGCTGTGCTGGTCGCCCATGCGCCTTTCGTTGCCGGCCGTCTCAAGGAACAGCTGAGCCGGCCGGTGTTCGACGTTCTCGAACTCTTCGCCTTCGTGCGTCCGGCCCATCCTCTGGTTGCGAGCCCAGGGGGAATCGCCCGGGCGCTGTCGCGTCCGGCCCCGGTGAGCGCGGCAGATCAGGCGCGCAGCCTGCACGTGGCGGCGAGGCTCTTGCTGGAGGAGCTTGGCGCGCGCAGCCAGGATGACCGCGAAGCTGCGCTAAAGCTCGCCCAGGCGCTTGGCGGTGCGGGTTGGCGCTGGGCGCCGGAAATTCTGGCACGTTTTGGCGCTGTATCTGCCTCGGCATCGCCCCTCGCCGGCTTCGCCGTTTGGCGCGGGCTTGGCAAATGGGAGGATAGTGCGCCACCCGATAAGCCAGGCTCCGAGCCCGTTGCCCCTGAGGAAGCGCGTGCCCGTCTGGCCACGCTCATCAGTGCAGCCGGTGAGGGGCGCCCCGAACAGGCGGATTTCGCGGCGGCTGCCGCCTACGCCTTTGGCCCCAGGGAGCGCGCGGGCGTGCCCCGCCTCGCCCTGATCGAGGCTGGTACCGGTACCGGCAAGACGCTCGGCTATCTTGCCCCCGCCAGCCTGTGGGCCGAGAAGAATGGCCCGGGGCTGTGGCTGTCCACCTATACCCGTAACCTGCAGCGCCAGATCATGGGTGAAATCGCGCGGCTGTGGCCCGATCCTCTCGAGCGTGAGGAGAAGGCGGTGGTGCGCAAGGGGCGGGAAAACTACCTCTGCCTGCTCAATTTTGAAGAAGCGGTGAAACGGGCGGTGTCCGCGCCGGGACCACGGCTGACCGCCTTGGGTCTGGTTGCACGCTGGATCAGCGCCACCAAGGACGGCGATCTCTCCGGCAACGGTTTCCCCGCCTTTCTCGCTGCCAACCTCACACTGCGCGAGATTACTGACCGGCGCGGTGAATGTATTTATGCGGCGTGTCCGCATTATCGCAGCTGCTTCATCGAGAAGGCGGTGCGTAAGGCGCGCCATGCCCGCATCGTGATCGCCAATCATGCTCTCGTTATCGCTCAGGCTGCTCAGGATTGGCTGGGCCCTGAAGATGATGATGGACCTCGCGACACTGCGCGCGTGCGCTATGTCTTTGATGAGGGGCACCACCTGTTCGATGCGGCCGACGCAGGCTTTTCGGCTTTTTTGTCGGGTGCCGAAATGGCCGATCTGCGGCGCTGGATCCGTGGCGCGGAAGGTCGGGCCCGCAGTCGCCAGCGCGGTCTTGAAGATCGCTTAAAGGATCTTGTCCTTGATCATCGCCCTTCGCTTGAGGCTCTGCACGACAGTGTTCGTGCCGCTGCAGCCCTGGCCGGGGAAGGCTGGACGCAGCGACTATCTGCGGTCGCGCGCGGGCCGGGTGAGGTATTTCTCGCCAAAGTTTTCGACCATGTGCGCGCGCGCAGTGACGATGATGGATTTTACTCGTTGGAAGCGGCAATCGATCCGCTCGGCGATGGCATGCTCGATGTGATCGAGGACCTTGCAGTTGCGCTGCGCAACCTTGCCGAACCTCTGCAGCGGCTGGCCCGCGAACTGCGCAGGCAGATGGATGCCTTGAGCGTTGAAATCGAGCCGGCGACGCGCCAGCGCTTGGAGGCTGCGGCCCGTGGCCTCGAACGCCGTGGCCGGCTGATCGTGCCGGCCTGGGTTGGCATGCTTGAAGATCTGGCCAATGGCGAGCGCAAGGACGAATTCGTCGACTGGTTTGAGATCCTGCGCGAAGATGGTCGCGACCGCGATGTTGGGCTGCGTCGGCACTGGGTGGACCCGACGGTTCCGTTCGCCAAGGATGTTCTGCTGCCCGCCCACGGTGCGCTCATCACCTCGGCGACCTTGCGCGATGCCGAGGCCGGTGATCACTGGCAGAGTGCGGAGATCCGTACCGGTGCCGCACATCTTGCCGAGCCTCCTAGACGGGCGAGCTTCGGCTCTCCCTTTGATTATGCCCGCCAGGCACAGATCTTCATCGTCACCGACATCGCCCGACGCGATCCCCAGGCACTGGCCAGCGCCTATCGCGAACTGTTTCGTGCCTCGGGCGGTGGCGCCCTCGGTCTTTTCACTGCGGTGCGCAGCCTGCGTGCTGTCGAGGCGCGCATTTCAGCTCCACTTGCCGAAGCAGGCCTTACAGTCTACGCCCAGCATGTCGATCGGCTGGACACCGGCGCCCTGGTCGATCTTTTCCGCGCGGAAGAAAACGCCTGTCTGCTCGGCACCGATGCCCTGCGCGATGGCGTTGACGTACCCGGTCGCTCACTGCGCTTGGTGGTTTTCGACAAGGTACCATGGCCACGGCCGACCATTCTGCACAAGGCCCGGCGCGCGCGCTTCGGCAAGAGCTATGATGACATGCTCACCCGGTTGCGACTGAAGCAGGCCTTTGGCCGGCTCATTCGCACCAAGACCGATCGGGGCTGCTTTGTCATTCTCGAATCCGCAACACCGTCGCGGCTGTTGTCGGCGTTTCCGCCGGACGCTCGGGTCCGCCGCTGCGGCCTCAAGGACGCGGTGCAGGAGATCGCAGGTTTTCTGGCCAGCGATCCTGGTCCGGCGATGCCAGACGGTTAGGACAGGTGAAGCAGGCGCGTCCTGCCCTCGCGCAAAAAGCACGCCTTGGTGAAGAGGTCCAGATCGACCGGATTGGGACGGCCAACGTCGGACAAATAAAGCAGTGAATCCTTCCCCGGTAGTGATGGCGGGCGCGCGGCCAAGCCCCTATAAGGCCATCTATGTCCGAGCCTCCTCTTGACGCTGAAGCCGAGCCCTATGGTCGCCACTCCACCGGTATCCTGCCCAGCCATGTGCTGCGCCGGCTGATCGGTGCAAAGCGCGAGCTTTTGGCTGACATCGACTTTGAGGAAGGCCAGCTGCAGCCAGCGTCCATCGATTTGCGACTGGGCCCCAAGGCCTATCGTGTGCGTGCCAGCTTCCTGCCGGGACCTCAGGCAACGGTTTCCCAGAAGCTTGCAGCGGTCGCCATGCATGAGATCGACCTCACCCCAGGTGCGGTGCTTGAGACCGGCTGTGTGTATATTGTGCCTCTGCTCGAGCGGGCCGAATTTTCGGCGCGGATTTCCGGGGTTGCCAACCCCAAAAGTTCGACCGGGCGCATTGATGTCTTCACCCGTCTGATCAGTGATCATGCACCGGCCTTCGATCGCATCGAGGCGGGTTACAGAGGACCACTTTACGCCGAAATCTCCCCGCGCACTTTTCCCATCCTGGTGCGCCAGGGTTCGCGGCTCAATCAGTTGCGCATTCGAAGGGGCAGTCCTGTCTTTACGGATACCCAACTCAAGCGCCTGCATGCGGAAAGTCCTCTCGTCGATCGCGAGGCTGATATCGATAACGGCCTTGCGCTCAGCATCGACCTGCAGGGCAAAAGCGGCAGCCACATTGGCTGGCGAGCCAAGCGTCACACCGGCATCATCGATGTCGACAGGCGCGGGCTGCTTGATCCATTGGATTACTGGGATCCGCTGCTGGCCAATACCGAAGGCAGCATCATCCTTGATCCGGATGAATTCTACATTCTGGCGTCGCGTGAGAGGGTCGCCATTCCGCCCGATTACGCGGCTGAAATGGTGCCGTTCAATCCTCTCGTGGGCGAGTTCCGTGTCCATTATGCGGGCTTTTTTGATCCCGGCTTTGGCTATGAGGCAGGTCAACCGCCTTGCGCGCGCGGTGTCCTCGAAGTGCGCTCCCGCGAGGTGCCGTTTATCCTGGAGCACGGGCAGATTATCGGCCGTTTGGTGTTCGAACGGCTGACCGATCCACCTCCCATGGTCTATGGCAGCGCGCTGGATTCCAATTACCAACGCCAGGGACTCAAGCTCTCGAAACACTTCAGAGACAATTAGGTAATGGGCCGGTATGGGCTCTGCTGATCTGTGTCTTTATGCCCACACTGCATTGCAAAAAATACAGGTCGCGGCGTCCGGCGGGTTGCACTCGGGAGCTTCGGACGCAATGGTTCAGCTGTCGCGTGACGAGGCTTGGGGGGCTAAGGCGCGCGGCGTGTCCACATTAAAGGGGGCAGCGTGAGGCGGCTACGGCACTCGGGTGCCGGCCGCCTCATGAATTTTGGGCAGGCTGCCAGCCCTTGTGGTGCAATTCCCTAACTTTCTGATGGTGGCCATAGCGGCCCGTATGATCGTTGAAGGCGAGCCTCGCGCATATCGCGTTTGGCAGCGTCGGGCTTTGCTACGCGCACCAACGCGCACCATCACGCGGTCCTATGGCATCGAGTTGCTCCAGCGCGCATTTTTTGTCCTAATTCATGGGCGGGCAGGGGGAGAGGGGCCATGACCAGCCTTCCAGTTGGCGCCACGGTGCGCCAGGCTTATGGCTTTGCCATTCGGGGCTTCTTGCGCAATCTCGCTATTGTGTGGTTGTCGGAAGTGATGCTCGGCGCGCTTGTCGTGCTGAGTGTGCCGCCGCTGTTGGACGCCCTTACCAACACTTTGGCTGGGATCTCCGGCCATCATCCCAATTTCATTGTCCTCGCTGCCGGCGGTGCCACTGTTATGCGCTATGCGATGCTGCTCGCTGTGGCAGGTCTGTTCTTCCGCGCCCAGATCATGACGGGGCTGACACAACGGGCTCTGGGGCAGAGGGCTGGATATGCGGGCGTCTATCTTTCTTTGGGTGCAACCTTCTGGCGGGTGTTCGGCGCCTATGTGCTGATCTTCCTGCTTCTCATGGCAGTGCAGCTTGCGGCAACCCTGCTGCTGATAGTGCCTGCGATTGCCCTTGCAGGTTTCAACCACGGCACCGCGTCAGGTGCTGCACACCCGGACCTTGGAATAGCGGTTGTGGCGTTCTTTGTTCTCTGGCGGATCGCGCTCCTCGTTGTAGTGACCTACATCTTCATACGTCTGAGCTTCGTGGTGACGGCGGTGATCGTGGCCGAACAGCGCTTTGATCTCATACGCGCCTGGCGGCTTGTGGATGGCAATGTCTTGCGAATTTTCGTTATCGGCCTTGTGCTCTTTGTTCCTATCCTCCTTATTCTGGCCCTGGCTTATGGCCTCATATTCGGTGGTCAAATATGGGCTCTCGTCCAGACCCTGGCGCACGCGCAACCCCATCACAGCAGGCAGTTGGTGGTAGACCTGGTGCAAGGCATTGTTGGCAGCGTACGCGGACTTTTCATAAAGCGCGGCTTCCTGCTGGTGCCGCTCGGGTTGATTGCGGCGACCCTTGAATATGGTCTGGCGGCGGCAGCAGGCGTGTCCGGCTACAAGCTTTTGGTGTCCGGAAGGGACAATGGAGAGGGCTCGCTGAGCTCGCGGGCTGCATGAGGCGAGCCCCGCGCCTTGGAGTTGTAGCGGCACGCGCCAAAGAGGCGGCAGCATGGCGATGAGCCCAGATGATTTCGACTTCATCTCCAATTTTTCCACGCTTTGGCAAGTGGTGCTGGGCGCTGCCCTTGCGACGCTGGGCGGCTTTGCCGCGACGCAGATAGAGCGGATGGTACTGCGCCGAGAGCGCGAGCGCAGCGCGGCGTTGCTGTTCGGTGAACTGATCGTAACCATGTCCATCCTGATTGATGAAGCCAAGGCGGCGCGCTCGCGCGGGGAACCTTACGGCATGTATACGATGCGCCTGTTACGTTCGGTGCACCGTGAACTCGAGATCTACGAACGCAATCGCGAACGTCTGGGCGATCTTGAGCACGCAGCTCTGCGCGGGCGCGTCTACAACTTCATGGTGCGACTATCAATTGCCTTGGAGGGTATTTTCGATACTACGCACGAGCTGCGCGAGCTGCAGTTGAGGGCGCCTGGCGGCGACGCACAGAAACTGCGTCAAAAGGAACTGGAAGATCTAAGGGATCAGGGCTTTTCCTTCATGCTCGCCACAGCAGATCTCGTCCCGGAATTGCTCAGGATCTTTGAGTCGTTTGCGGGGCACTCCCTTGGTGGACTTGGCGATATTGCGCGCAGGGTGAACCGCAGTGACGCCCTGACGGAAAAGTCCACCTGAATATTGTCTGACCGCCAGCCGCATTGCGACGACAGGGCGGTGATCCGGCAAGTCAGATCATCGCGCATTGGTAGCAAACCGCAAAAGCACGGTTCAACGGTAAAGAATTCCGGCGTGATGAAATTCAAACGCCTGACAATGAAGTGTTAGCGTAGTGTCATAGGTTTTTCCTAACCCAGCGGCGCAACAGTGCGGGAGCAGAGCCGATGGGGCTTCAGTCTACAGGATTTTCAGAATGCAGCAGGCGACGTGGGGGCATGTTGAGCTCCACCGCGCTGCTGCTCGTGCTTTCTACGGGTGTGGCTCTTGCAGGCACTGCGGCTTCAGACCCGGCCTCATCGATCGAAACTGTCACGATCACAGGCAAACATGTTGCCTCCCAGACCATTCCTCTCAAGTCGGTCTATTCGACGAGCACAATCAGTCAGCAGGTGCTGCGCAATGTGTCCCCTGGTCCGGGGGTGACGGTTCAAACCTTGCTCAACCAGGTTCCTTCAATCCAGGCGGTAACCTCGGGACCTGCCGGCATGCGTACGCATATCACCTTCCGTGCTTTCAATGACGGTCAGTTTGGCCAGACCATTGATGGCGTTGCACTGAACGACCAGTTTAATGCCGGCACGTCGAACGCCGCGTCGCAACGTAACAATACCCTGCTCTTGCCCCAGGATATCGACACCATCGACGTTCATCGCGGTGTCAATAATCCAGCTGTCAACACCTACAACTCCCTCGGTGGAACGATCAATTACGTGCCCCGTGCGCCAGGTGATCATTTCGGTGCCGATGCCGGGGTCAGCTATGGCAGCTTCAACACCTTCAGCTACCATGCAACGGTGAATTTTGCCCCGGTCGATGGTTTCAAAAACCTGATTTCCTTCGAACATGACTATAGCGACGGGTGGATCAAGAACAGCCAGGATCACAACGACAATTTCTACTACTCCGGCGAAAAGGATCTGAACGGCGGCAGGTCCAAACTGACAGCGGTGTTCATTTACGACAGCAATGCCGGCTATACCCCCCATTCGATACCGCTCGCCCTGCTCCAGTCGAAAGGCTCTAATTATCAATATCCAATGAGCTGGGATTATTCCTATAATCGCAACTCATCCTGGTTGGCGATTGTGGGCTATGACACCCAGCTTGATCCTGTCGCGCATTTTGACATCAAGCTTTATGGCATCGCCAACGACTATCAGCGCATGTCTTATGCCAATCCGGCCTACTACCAGAGCGCGACCCAACCCTATTATCTGCCCAACCAGGGCACCCATGGCTCGTTCTGGCTCGTTTATACGGTGCCGCTGACCTATAATCCGGCGACGCTCTTCGGATCGAATGTCTACGGCACAGATTATCACTTCTATGGCTATCAGCGCACTGCTGGTGGTGGGCAGAGCAAGCTGAGTCTCAACCTGCCGCATAACCTGGTCACGGTCGGTGGCGATTTCTCCTACAGTCAGCTCTACAGCCGTGAATACTGGTATGGCTCTGCCAACATGCCGCTGACACCGGGCTACAATGACGCCTGGGACGAACACGACGACCGTCTGCTCGCCTCCGCCTACATCCAGGATGACGTCCACTTCTGGCATGGCCGCGTGCACGTGGTGCCCGGGGTCAAATATCTCTACGCTCATACCACCAACAGCGATAACCTGGGCTTCTACTACCCCAATCCTGGTACCGATGTGGGCGACGACCATTATGTCTCGCCAACTATCGGCGCCAGCGTCGAAGCCATGCGCAATCTCGTGTTCTACGGAGCCTTTGGACAGAACACGAAATTCCCCGACATCAGTGCCTTCTATGGCGCGTTCCAGAGCGACGCGAACGGCAATTCGGTGATTGTACCGGTGCAGGCCAAGCCGGAATATGTCAACGACTATGAGGCAGGCGTGCGCTACAAATGGCGTGGTCTGACAGCTGCGTTCAACTATTATCGCGAAGACTTCCGCAGCATCTTCGTTTCCCAGACAGATCCAGTTTCGGGGTTATCCTATACCCGTAATGGCGGCTCGGCGCGGTATCAAGGTGAGGAACTCATGCTCACCGACAATCTCGGGCACTGGCTCGTCGGAGAATGGAACGGCTACCTCAACTACGCTCACAATGAGGCCGTCTATACCTCGAACGCCACCATCGCCGACACCGGGGTGGGAGCAACCTTTACGGCTGGCCAGAGTGTCCCCGATGTTCCCCAGGATCTGCTGTCCGCGGGTGTGGTCTGGGCGCATGACAATTGGCGGGTCAACCTCGACGGTCAGTATGTCGGAACCCGCTACGTGTCGAACGGCTATTCAGGTGCGCCGGTGTCACCGGCAATCACCGTTCCCTCCTATGTCACGCTCAATCTCGGAATCAACAAGACCATACCGCTCAACTATGCTGGAGCGCGTGCACTCAAGCTCTCGCTCAATGTCGACAATCTGACCGACGAGCAGTACTACGCCCGCGAGACAGCCAATTTCGATTATAATGGCAACCAGTACCTGCAGGCTCTGGTGGGTGCGGGACGGGCCGTGTTCGGTTCGGTGAGCGTCTACTTCTAAAGCCCGTGTCCCCTGAAGACTGTGGCCGCCCCCTCGGGGCGGCCACTTTTTTATCTTTATCTTTGTGATGGCGCGTCTGCGCCCCCATCAATTCCAGCCGCGAACTGGACTTGGATGCGGACAAGGTTCTGACCGGAGGGACGCGGCTCGAGGTGAACGCTAATAGAGGACCTTCGCGACGAGCTCGCCATTTTCCTCGATCACCTCAAGCCGGGACATGCATGGCATGCAGTAAACTCTGTCGCCGGCGCGAAGCTCCACGCGGGAGCGGATCACGACCTTGCAGACCGGGCATTTGACTTCATTGGGGGCAAGCGAATCTGCGGCCCCCTTCCAGCGTCGGTAGAAGCGGCGGTAGCGGGGAGGTACCTCGTTAAAGCCGGTTTCGTCCAGCTCGTAGACCTGACGCGGGCGCTTTTCCGTTCCGCCGCGCTGTGATTCCAATGGATCATTCACGATTGAAACCCTAACCTTGCAACGGCACCGAGATATTCGCTCGCTAGATCGGGCCTGCTCGCCGGCTCTATTCCCAGTTCTCCCATGGTTTCAGAGAAGGTATCCAGGATCAGAGGATCAAGTTCGCGCTTTATCTTGAGCAGCCGCTCATGTGCATGTGGCGCTACGATCAGCCGACGGCCGAGATCGTTTTCGCCAAAACCCATGTGGCGGCGCTCATCCGAGACCACACCGCTTAGCATTTCCGATGTGACGGGATCGGCATGCGCTGCATGATAGCGGAATACGGTGTACTCCATGCATTCCAATATTACGTTCTGAGCGAGTACGGCAGCTTCCCAGTCACTGGCATGAACGAAGTCGAGCAGGCGTTCCTTGAACTTCAGGAGGCTGCGATTGGCCCGCCGCAGAATTTCCGCTTCGGGATCGCGGACGCCAAGCTGACCAAGCCGGTGCAGCATGACTTCGAGGTGACGGCCCTCATCGACGACCTGGGTCGAGAGGAAGATCTTGGAAAGGCGGTCCGGAGCGAAGCCGATCATACCGCTCGACGCGTCGAGCGCTGCCGTTTCACCGACGCAGTAGTTGCATAAGATGGTGATCAAGCTCTCGCGCTGGCGTTCAGAGAGTTCAACCTCCTGTGTTGCCGGAGAGACACCGTATTCGAGGCCGTGGAGGTATCCCTCCACGGCCTCGAACCAGAACTCGAACGAATGCACTGTCCGGTGGAAAGCCGATGCATCGAGCTGATGAGGATCGTCCTGACCGCTCATGGTGATCCTCAAAGTGGTGACTGATATTCAAGGCCAATGCGGGCGAGCCGCGTCTTGAATTCTCCCAGCACCGTCGAGGCGAGAACCTTTTCCATCTCTTCAGTGGAGGCGGCTGAAAGGTCTACTCCCTGGTAGACCGCCTGGGCTTTAGGACGCGCACCACTTTCCATTTGCCGCTTTGCCTCTTCGTTGGCAGCAGCGCTTCCAGAAAAGGCGACGTGGAAGGTCGCGAGCATATGCTTGGACATGTCGCGCTGCATGCGCTCAACGTCGGCCTTGCGCTCCGGGTAACGGCGGATCAATTCTCCGATACGGTTCTCGCCGAAGCCGACGTGACGTCGTTCGTCTGCAATCGTTCCGGACAGCGTGCGGGCAAATTTGGGATTTGTCTCGGTGTGAGTGGCCTGCAGCATCTCAAAGACCGAGAATGCCATTCCTTCAAGCACGATATTCTGACCGACTACTCCGGCGACAAAGTCCTTTTTGTCAACTTTCTCGAGCAGGACTTCAGCGAACTTGGCAAGGTGCGGATTGAGATAGGTGGTGATTGTGGTTTCGAGATCCTGCGGCTTGACGCCGAGATCATAGAGACGCTGGGTGAAGATCTCGACATGGCGGCCCTCGTCGAGCGTCTGGGTTGCGAGGAATGCCTTGCTGGCCTGATCGGGGGCCGAATTGATCAGACCTGATGATGCCGCAAGCGCGCAACGCTCTCCTGCAACCAACTGCACCGTCGAGCGGATCTCGCTCTCGCGCAGGAGGTCGTTGTCGAGCATGGATTCCGGTTCGTGATCGTCTGGGCCGTGCCCGTATACCGTATCTTCAAGGTAGCCTTGCGGGCACGATTCAAGCCATCTTTGAATGGAATAATTGGAAAGAAAATCTGCCATATCCGTCCTCCCTGGGTTCTGGTGTCGCTTCTCAGCGGCCGGTCAACAGCTGTGCGAGGACGGCCTTCGCCGTTCATTGCGCACAAGAAAATGTCGCCGCGCCGTGCGTGCTGGTGCCTGTGGAGGACAAATGCGAAGGCCGAGGGCTCACGACAGAGGCTTGGTGGCCGAAGGCTCACCCGTGTCCTCACACCCTGTCCCGTGCGCCCCGTGTCAGCTGCCCCTGCCACCTCCTTGAAACACGTCCCACGCCGGCGACATGCTAAAAGTGACGTAGGCGTCATTGTTGACACAGGTCAAAGTTGGAGGAGGTGGCCATGCTTTCGCAGTCTAATCCGGCAGGGCGAGTGCAGATGATCCGCATCGCATCGCTGGAACGCAGTGCCATGGCAAACGCTTCGGCTTCTCGACCTGTGGCGCGAAGACCTGGACAGCAAGGTGACCGGGCGCGTGGTGAGCCCGCTGCACGTGGTCGAATTTGCCCAACTGAAGCATTTGGAAAAGGGGCGCCGCGCGCCGAGGCGCGTGGAAAAAGGACCTTTCAGCGAAAGTCGCAGAAGGGGCGCACGCATCGCCGAAAGGTCAGGATTGTTTCATAGAAAGGTGATGGCCGGTTTACATGACAAAGTAACGACAATTCAAATGCATTGGGAAAATGTAATGCGTATATGTCGGAGAGAGAAACCATATGTACTGTCTATATGTAAAACGAAAGTAAGAAATACATCACGACGTCATTCTGAGTATTTGAACTATAAATATAATATTATAGAGTATCGAGCTAAGACTTGACGGATATCCCGTCCCAATTTCGCATAGGGACATACTAAACACCCATGAACGTGATGACTTGATCGACGCGGGCTTGTTTGTCGCAGCGGGGTCTGGAGGCTGATCGGTGCGGGTCGAATTCGGCCATCGTCCTATCGAACGCACCGCTAACTTGGCGCCTTGGCGTTGGCTCTGCAGCCGCACTATCGCATGCAGTGGAAGGCAATTGTCCCGCGCGTGGTGTGCTGGAGATCCTATGATCTGCGAAAGCGGTTAAATGTCAGAGGCCGCGTTACGCTTAAGTAATATCCCCACCCGTTCATCTGCGGTTCAGCGGCTCTTGCCCATAGTTTGCAGGCTGGCAGCTCCAACTGGGGTACCCACATGCAGAACCTCGTTAAAATAGGCCTCGGTGCGGCGATGGTTGCGAGCCTTGCATTCTCTGGGACAGCGTTCGCACACGTTGCTCCTGCAAAGGCGAATGCATCGGGTGATCGCGCAGGGTCATGCTTTTTTGTGAATCAGTTTGACAACTGGCGCGCACCCAACCCGAAGACGATCTACATCGACACCTATTTTCATCACTATTACCGTCTCGACCTGGCAGGAACCTATCCCATGCTGCGTTGGCCAGAGGCGTTTTTGGTCATGAATGTGCAGGGACCGGATACCATATGTTCGGCGATCGACTGGGATCTGGCGGTGGACACCAACCCGGACGGCTTCCTCGAGCCCATCATCGTCAAGAAAATGACGCCTCTCACCCCAGCGGAGGTCGCGGCGATTCCGGCAAGGTACCGGCCCTAGTTTCCTCCGGCCGCAAACTGATGGCGCGCTTTTAGGCGCACAGTTCCCCACGACTCAACCGTGAGACGAATGATCGGATGCGACAGTGTATGAGCCCGGTCGTTTCGGGTCTCGGATGATTTTAACCCCTCCGGAAAGCGTCAGGACCCAGCCCGCGCCGTGCACAGTGGGCCCAGCAAGGCTTGCCGGAGCGGCAACCGACAGAATGCTGAAATTCCCGTCGATTATCGCATCGCCCCGCGAAACGACAATCCTGCCCCACGGCGCACTGACACGGACGTGGTGATATACAGAGCCGTAGCGACCGAGACGTTCCGTGTATTTGGCATTGAAGCTGATCCTGAAGTCCTTCATTGGCAGGCGCAACGTCGGACCTACGACAAGTTCGGCACGGTATCTGGCGTCACGTGCTACGCGCCTTGCTTCACGTGCCGCTTCTTCGCGCTCGATCTCGATGCCATCATAGCGTACGAGGATAGCCTGAGCCTTAGACGCGGTCGGGATCGTAACCGTGATGCCATAAGCTCGTGCCGCAAGAGCTGCAATCGAGGCTTTTGGCGTTACCGAGCGCCGCCAGTTTGGCTCAACAGCATCGAGTAGTTCCGAATATGCAGGACCGATGGCGAAGAAGAACTCGCGGGCGTAATTCGACTTTGCCTCTGCGACGTTCATGTCATGCAGTGTGTATGATATGCGGCGTTTGCGAGGTACGCCGACGTCGATACCAGTGGATTCTGCGAGACCCTCGATGATGTCCAGCATATGTTCCGGCGTTACGGTCGAGGGGATGACTGCGTGACGATAGGCACGTAACTCAAGTGCGTCGGCCAACGCCTTCCTTCGTACGCTGCCGCTCGAGATCAGTGCACGGCGCAACGCATGGATTTCGCCACGCAGCCAGATCCGTCCCGTCTCCGTGTCGAGCGCGGGGTCACCCGAGATCATCCAGGCGACCTTCTGACCACTTTGAATGACAAATCCGAGTTTGGGTTGGATGCGGTGAAACGACTCGTGCATCAGTGTCACGGCCTGCTTGTCCGCACTGCCTTTGAGCGGCCACATGATCTGCGCAAAGCGAATTCCATCGTATTCGAATGGCGCGTTACCGATCGGCGCGTCGGCCGGGAGCATGAAGCGGTAGTAGGCGCCGCTACGTTTGGCGCCGACTATGCGGATATTTGCGATTGCCGCACGGGTCTGTGGGTCGGAGAGCATGAGTGGACCACAGAGCGAGATACCCCAAAGGCGCCCATTATCGGCACTGCATAATGCGTGCGCGCGTGCGAACACGCGGCTGGCTGCCGCTAAGGGAATGGACGACGCGTCTGTTGCGCGCGCAAGGAAAGCCATTGCCAGAACCGACGCGACAACGATAAAATTCTTCACGGGCATCCCCCTCACTGTGGCGTGAGAACGAACGATCTTTTTCACAAACTGCAGCGCCTGTAGACGGCCATTAATTCTCCGCGCAACGCTCGTCCCGTTGTTTTCTGTTGAGACCGCCTAGCGATAGCGCAAATCCTGAACGCCCGGCCAGACCTTCGTAAAATAAAATTGGCCGTACATCATTGC
>JBMFWV010000021.1:0-45487 GCA_049964915.1 Rhizomicrobium sp. | reverse complement strand
GCCCGCAGCTCCTGAGCCGCCAGCGACTTGCAGTGCACCGGCCGGAACCAGCCCATCCGCAGCAGCTGGGCAATGCCCCGCGCATCCTTGCGATCGGTCTTCACCGGCATCGTCCTGAACGCTGTCCGCACGTGACGGGTCTCCAGAAGCTCAACCGCAAAGCCGGCGTCCTTCAGCCCCTTGTACAACCACTGCGACAAAGGTCCTGCTTCCAGCCCGATCCGCGCAGGCCTCACATCCAGTCCACCGAACCAGGCGACCAGCGCTTCCGGTTCCGAGGCCACCTTGGCCTCCCGGACGATCCGACCGGTTCCGTCGACCACGCACACACTTGAGCTTTCCAAAGACACATCGATACCTGCATACTCTTCCATGGCTGTCCCCACTGATGCTTGGAGCAGGACCACCCTGACTCCGCGACACCATCAGTTTGAGGGACAGCCACCCTTCTCGTCATCCCCGCACTGGCCGGGCCCGTTACCCCATCTAGGCACAATTTGCTGCGGCCGGCTGCAAGGCTGGGCCCGCCTAATCGCGGACGGCCACGATGAGATCAATTTCAACCGTGATCTGGCCGGGCAACGATCCCATACCAACTGCGGAACGGGCATGCCGGCCAATTTCCAGCCCGAAAACTTCAACCAGCAGATCTGAACAACCATTGATCACCAATGGATGGGCAGTGAAATCCGGCGCCGCGTTGACCATCCCAAAAAGCTTCACAACCCGACAAACCTTGTCGAGCCCAACCGCATCTTCGATGGCAGCCAGGAGGTTCAATCCCACCAGTCGCGCGTGACTGTAAGCCGCTGTGATCGGAACGTCCCCGCCAACCTTGCCACTCAAAAAGCCCGTGTCATGCACAGGCCCCTGACCAGACAGGAAGAGCAAGGAGCCGGCGCGAATGGCTGGCACAAAGTTCGCGACGGCCGATGGCAGGGGCGGCAGCGCCAACCCGAGCGCCTTCAGCCGGTCATAGGGCGTGGAATGTGCGGATCCGGCGGAGGGTTTGTCTGCGGGCATGGGGGGCGCTCGGCAAGTTCATCTGGAACACCGACCGATCATGGCATGGGAAGTAAGTTATAGCAATTACTACATTTCATTTTCGCCATCGTCCCTCAAGGAAAGGGCGAGTATCCGGGCCGCTTCACGCAGGAGAATGGCTCTGGGTACCCGCCCCTCCTCCAGTGCCAGTTCATCCACCGTCCAGCCGAATTCGGAGCGTATACGCAGCCTGCACCACAACACGGTCGGGTCAATCTCCGGCAACAAGCGGCGGTAGAATTCGAACATCTGATCGGTGCTCTGGCGCTGCGACTCAAGGCGCACGTGCGCGAGATTGGGCAGCGCTCTCAGAGCACGCATCGTCCAGATCGCGCCGGGTTCAGTGAGGGTAATTTCGGTGGCAATCGCGAACCACTCTTCCAGAGCCTCAACAGCTTTTTCAGGGCTTGACCAAGCCCCCCCTTTGAACAGCCAGGCTGCATAGGCATCGTTCTGACGCTGCAGAAGACGGCGGGCCATCACTTCAAGAATATCATACTTATCATTGAAGTAATGATAGAAAGCAGGTGGCGAAAGATTAGCCCGCGCGCAGATGGCGTTGGTGGTCAACCGCTCGAAGCCGACCTCGCCCAATAATTCGCCTGTAGCCGAGATAAGACGCTCATAGGTCTGGAGCGGTTTACCGCCGGAGGGAGGCTCCTGCCGCTTGACCCTGGTCTTATGCGGAACGGTACTCTTAGGTTTAGCTCTTTTACGCGGAGTTAGCGTCTTTTTGGGAGTCACATTGCCCCTAACTACACTGATAAAAGGCTTCTTGGCTTGACCCAATTCCGGATCGATCGCTGGAGATGTTATCGCTGGCTTGTCAACCATTCAAGCGGAGGTCTCCCCTTCCGTTTTGTTTCGATCGGGTTCGCATGCGACCGTCTTGCTATGCAACCACACTGCGCACCCCTTGACATTCCGCGGTTATGTAGTAAAAACTATATCACCAGGCTACCTTTACGATGTCCACCTCCAGACGATCCTTGCCCCCCGAAAGGTCTGCTCATGGCGATCAACGAGATTGTCGATCGTTCGGCTGAGGCGGCCGATGACGATCATTGGGTAGGGGCCAAGCCCTCGATTATCCAAATGACCGCCGTTCTCTTCATTGGAACCATGGCACTGATCATCGCAGGAGTGCAGCCCTTACTGCTAGGCGCTTTGGTTCACGAGCATCGTCTCTCAGCAACTGCACTTGGCTGGACCGTCACCTTGGAGTTCCTAACCATGGGATTAGGCGTGGGCTTGGCTGAAAGCCTGTTCCCACCCAGCCAGCTGAGACGGAGAGGCTTGATTGCGGCGGCGGTGCTTTTTGCCGCGAACATCGTTGTAATCGGACAATCCGAACTCGGAATCATGGCCGCGAGAGCCGTGGCTGGCTTGGCCGAGGGCGTCTTGGGGTGGATCGTCTCCCTGATGATTGCGCGTGCTTCGACCCCCGCACGACTGAACGCAATCTTTCTGGTTGCTCAGGGACTGGCACAAATTCTTTTCGCGGCAATTCTGCCGCTCACGCTGATGAAAACACTCGGTGCCAATGGCGGATTCTATGCATTGGGAGGTACCGCCATCGCCGCAGGCGGTGCAGCCCTCCTGATCCCCGACAACATGATGGCGTTGCCTGAACCAGAAGATGAGCAAGGCGGCCTAAGGAAAGGGCGGCTATCCCACAAGGGATTGTCGAGCCTTGCTGAGGTAGTTCTACTATATGCCTTCTTTATTGGCTTTTTTGCCTATCTGGCCCAGCTCGCTGCACAGGCCAGACTTCGTCCCGAGCAGGCGGGATTTGCTGTCGCGGCAACGCTCGCGGCATCGATCATCGGATCAGGTTTGGCCGCAGCTTTTGCCAAGCGGCTTTCCTATTATGCAGTTTATATCGTGTGTCTTCCGATTAATCTGATGGTGCTGGCCGCGCTTGCGACGCTCCCGGACATGCAAATATTCATGGTTCTGAGTATCATCTTCGGCTTCTTCTGGGGTTTCTTTATGCCATTCCAGCTACCGCTGGTCATTGAGGCAGATCCCACTCGCAGAGCAGCAGTTTTTGTTCCCGGCGCAATGGCACTGGGCGCGGCCGGCGGTCCTCTGCTCTGCTCCTTTTTTGTCACGAATCTGGACGCACGCGGTGCGCTTGCTGTCTCAGGCGCGTGCCTGCTCGCATCATTCACCATCGCAAGCTTTCTCCATCTACAGCTGGTTGCGGACCGAAAGAGATCGGTTGGGGCGTAACCATAACCATGCATGTACACGCCGCTTCACGTACCAATTGCGTACAGCCTGTCAGGACCGTCTTCAAGTGTAAGCGCCTCATTGGCCACCTGATGAACGTAAAGTGGCGGCAGGATGCCATGTATACGCAGTGACTATGTTCGGTGACTAGGATCTATACGATCGAGCTTTCGCAATACGGCTGGCCGAGCCAAACGCTCTGCTAGCATCCGCATGCTTGCGCCTGGGGTTGCACCTTGACCCTATCAGCGAAGCCTTGGCGAGGCGCGTTGATGTTCGTACGTCCGGCGGCCAACATATAGAACTGAGGTTCACAAGCCCGCTCCAAAAGATACATGCGCAAAAAAGCGTCGGCAACAGATGTGCCAACGGTCCATGTGCCGTGATTGCGAAGTGTCAGGGCATTCTTGCCCCTAGGTCGGCTACCAGGCGTTCGCACTCGTCAAGCTCCGTCGCGAGCCCTTCAAAGTCATGATAGGCAATGTCGTGATTCGCGATCATGACACTCTGCGCGTAGGGCATCAGCCCCTCAACCGTGGCCTAAACGCCTTGTCCATGGGGAAGGCAAATGGAGTACCGCACGGGCGTCTTGCCGTCCCATATGAATTGGCGAGTGTATCACGAAGCCTGCCTCGTTTACGGGTGCTTCGCTGTTATCGACCTTGACGCTATACGCATCGATTTTGATCAAGGCTGACGTAGTGATCTCATCGAACATATGGGTGTAGGGGTTGATCAAAAAATGGTGTACGGGTTCAGGCTCAGGGACACGTGCAGGAAGATGGGTAAAATCAGATCGTCCGAGCCGTAATGCGTCACCAGACGGAAAGCGGCGGTAAGGTTGACAGTAATAACCCATTCGTCATCGGATATTGTGGTGGGGCGAGCAGCATCAATTGTCATAGTCATCCTTGGGCTTAACTTGCACGTCGGCAAGCGCGATTACCGGCCGATATTTCCGCCTGGTCTGGGGCGCAGGCGCATATGAGTTATGTGCGCAATGCGGCAGCACGCTTCGCTGTCTGACCATCACGCCCAATCCTTTCCATTTGATCGGCGTAGGACCGAAGTCGCTTTGGGTCTGCGCCCAGAGATTTAACCTTTCGAGCCGAGGCTTGAGGCATGCAGACCTCTATCGCCTTGCTTTTGATTGCTTTAATCACCGTATCGGCGACTTCATCGGCGGAGACGCTCTTGGCCAGAAACGCCATCGCGGCATCGTCGTCCGCAGCTTCCTTGTCTAACATCGGTGTATCTGTGGCCGTTGGATGAACAATGGTGAAGTCGATAAAGCTATGGCGCTCCTCGAGCGCAACGGCGTAGTGGAAGGCACGCAGCGCGTGCTTGGAGGCGCTATAGCTGGCTAGGCCACATAAGGGCATGAAGGCAGTCATGCTGCATACAGTAACCAGATGACCCGCCCCAATGTCCCGAAAGCGGTGGAGTGCCCCGATCATCCCGGTGAGTGGTCCGATGAAGTTCGTATCGATTGTGGCCTGGTGATCACCGATCGCTACGTTGCGCGCCAGACCCGTGTGCACGATTCCCGCATTGTTGATGAGTACATCGAGCCTGCCAAAACGGGCAAATGTAGCATCAAAGGCTCGTTCCCAGGCCCGCTCGTCACGGATATCCAATTCCACTGCGTCCGTATGAGGACCTACTGCCGCCACTATCTCCTGAGCGGCGGCAAGATTGATATCCGCCAGCATCACGTACTGTCCGGTTCTTGCGAGCTTGGTTGCCAACGCGGCGCCGATTCCGCTGCCGGCGCCGGTGATCAGATAGGTTTTCGCCTCGGTTGATTTCATCGTCGCCCTCTGGATGGCTCTCTGGGTTGCGGGACAATAGATATGCATAGTAAAAACTATATTTTACCGGTGTCAAGAATGCCTATATGGGTTTATCACTGACCCGGTATCACGGGCCGCAGTCACCCTGCCAGCTTCCGGCGGCAGCAAAATGGGCGCATCACCGCCCACAGCGGGCTCCGCGCTCTCCCGCAGACCATATCAACGGCTTGAAACAGACCTATCGTTTAGACAGCGAAGACGAAGCCTTGGATCGTGCCGTCGCCACTGAATTTTTAGGCGTCAATTCATGATCAAGCCCCGGCTTGAAGATCGGGTCAGAGAACTTTTCGGCTTCACAATCGGGAGACAATTCCAAGTCCGGACACGACTGAGGGGGCATTGTCAGCTTTTCGTGCACGGCGGCGGGTCACTCGTAATTCAAACAAAGTCCCATCGAGCGTCAACCGTCAGAAGGTCGGAAAAGGACAGCGGGCATGGCCCCTGCCAAAGTTATCATAGTAGAAATTATACCAGCTTATTTTCGCGACCTTGCCGGCATATGCTACTAAATCGAATACGCTTCGCAGCTCGAAAGGAATTCTGTAATGACACTGAAGGGTACCCGAGTTCTGGTGATCGGCGGCGGTTCAGGCATTGGACTTGGTATAGCGCGGGGTGCTGCAAGAGAAGGGGCGAAGGTCCTAATCGCCTCGCGCGATGCGAAGAAGACAGCCGCAGCTGCGCAGACCATAGGCGCAACGTCAACGTCCATCGACGTTCGGGATGAAGGCAAGGTCGCAGAGTTCTTCAAAAGCAGCGGGCCATTCGACCACATCGCATTCACTGCGGGGGATTGGGACGGCATGGTAGACCGAACGCTCGAAGACCTCGATCTGGCGCAGGCAGCGCAAAGGATGGCCACGCGCTTCTGGGGGGCGGTCTCCGTCGCCAAGCATAGCGCGTGCAAACTACCAGCTGGTGGCTCCTATACCATCACCAACGGCATGCTTGCACATAGACCGATGAAAGGCCTACCGACGGTAACAGCCGTGGCCTGCGCCGTGGAGGGATTGGCACGTGCCCTTGCGGTCGAGCTGGCGCCTGTGCGTGTAAATTGCGTCTGCCCAGGCCTGATCGAAACTGAGATGTGGACGCGCTTTCCCAAGGGTGATCGTGAAGCACTGACGGCTACGGCGAAGAGGCAGCTCGTGTCACGCCCTGGGCGACCCGACGAGGCTGCGGAGGCGTATTTAACCTGCATGCGCAATAGCTTTTTTACCGGACAGACCATCAGGATCGAAGGGGGAAACGCCCTCGCGAGTTGATCACGCACCTCAATGCATATCTTCTTAACTGGTTATCCGCTTTCAGAGCGGATGTTTCAGTATAAGCATAGCTGGCACGTCGCTGGACATTTGACTTCAACAGGAACTCCCAACTGATATTGCCATGATGATAGCTCTTGGCGTTGCGGTGGCACGGTTCGGCGCGCACGCCCGCCAGTCGCCTGCCACCATCGCAGTCAATGGCCCATGCCACCGTGTCTGGTAGCAATTCGTAGGGCAAGCAGTAGTCGATCCTGCGCTGCCAGTCTCTGACTGTCCCCCGCCAATGAACTCGCCTTCATCCATCCGGCGCTGGGCAGCGATATGTCCCAGAGGATGATGGGAGCAGGTCCGTGGCCCGTGGAGGCCGGCTTCCCAGATCATTGGCAGACCTGCTGGCTCTTCCGCGCGAGCAGCGATGCTATAAGATCATTTCGACCGAGCCACGGAGCCCCCATGCCTGAGACCGCCGCCCAAGACCTTCCCTCCATCCCCGCCACGCTGCGCCGGATCGCGGCGGAAAAGGGCGAGACCCGCGCCGTCACTTTGGCTCGCAACGATGGCTCGGCGCAGAGCATTAGCTGGGACGAGCTTGACCGCCACTCGAACCGCATGGCACGGGCGTTGGCGGAAGCCGGCGTTCGCTTCGGTGATTTCGTCACCATCGCACTCCCCAATTCGCTCGGGTTCATTGAGGCCTGCTATGCGGTCTGGAAATTGGGGGCGGTACCCCAGCCCGTCTCCTCCCGTCTGCCGGAGGCAGAGCTCGACGCCATTGTCGAGTTGGCAAATACCCCTGTGGTGATCGGCGGCGCAGAACTCAAGGCCAAGCGGCCAGTTCTCTCGCCAGCGACACTGCTCGCTCGTTCCATGGACGACAGCGCCCTACCGGACGTTATCTCGCCATCGTGGAAGGCGCCGACATCAGGCGGGTCGACCGGGCGGCCAAAGCTCATCGTATCGGGCCAGGCGGCCGTGGTCGACGGCGTCGGTCAAGCCGTCTGGCGCATTGTGCCGGATGATGTGGTGCTGATGCCTGGCCCGCTTTATCACAATGGTCCGTTGATCACGACGTTCTACGCGCTGCAGGCCGGGGCCGAAGTCGTGATCATGCCCAAATTCGACGCACAGGCTACGCTTGCCCATATTGCACACTATCGTGCGACCTGGGTTTATTTTGTGCCAACCATGATGGGCCGCATCTGGCGGTTGCCGGAAGAAGTGCGCGCGCAATATGACGTCTCATCCCTGCGCACGATCTGGCATCTGGCAGCCCCCTGCCCGTCCTGGCTCAAGGAAGCCTGGATCGGTTGGCTGGGACCAGATGTGGTCTGGGAGCTCTATGGCGGCACCGAAGGTATATCGAGCACCACCATCAGCGGTCACGAATGGCTAAGCCATCGTGGTTCGGTTGGCAAACCACTCGACGGCGGCATTATGAGGGCCTTTGACGAACAGGGGCGCGAGTTGCGACCTGGACAGACCGGTGAGATCTTCATGAAGCGAGCCGAAGGGTTTGCAGCCACCTATCGCTATGTCGGAGCCGAGGCACGAAGCTTGGCCGGTGGCTGGGAATCCATCGGTGACATCGGCTGGTTCGATGAGGAAGGCTATCTCTATCTTGCAGACCGACGCAGCGACATGATCCTCGTCGGAGGCGCCAACGTCTATCCGGCGGAAGTGGAAGCGGCGCTGGAGGAGCATCCGCTGGTTGCGTCCAGTGCTGTAATTGGGCTACCAGACGATGATCTGGGTAACCGCATCCACGCCATCATACAGCCGCGCGAGGGGCTAGACCTTGATGATCTTGTACGCCATCTGGCAGAACGCCTGGTGATCTACAAACGACCGCGCAGTTTCGAGTTGGTGCAGGAAAATGTGCGCGACGATGCAGGGAAGGTCCGCCGCAGCGCGCTGCGTGCAGCTCGTATCGACAAGCAGAAGACTGAGGCCTGATCCTGCATGGGCGGGATGCGGCGACAGCACTCGCCTCAGAAGGTCGTTCGGAGATGCGCGTCATATGGTGCATCATATGTATTTTGGAGCGGCCGACCTACCTTCGGCACATGCGTCGATTGCGTCTGCTACAACGGTAAATGCGCAGATCAGAGCAGGCCAAAAGCCTTCTTCAACCCGACACTCCGACAGCTGATCGCCTAAACTAACTCCTGGTTTCAGGGCTTATGGGGCTGTCCCGGCGCGTATTGTGCCTCTATATGCCCCTTCAGTTCGGCGTTGGTAAACCAGACAGGCTTGGTCTTCATGGCAACAAACATCCGGGTCTGGTCGTTGTAGTGCGGCGAGTGTGGGTGGCTCTCCGTTGCCCCATAGGGACTGATGCTTTGGGCGGAAACATGACCATCCTTGTCCCAGGTTACAAAGATGATGAGCGTATCACCATCGTAGGCATGTAGCGTGCCGTCCTTCTGTAGCTTTCCGTAGACCGCACGATAGGTATCCGGTCCGCCATCGATTGGCAGATTAATGTTGCCACGTACGATGCGATTGACCTGGCCCCACTCCGGGTCCAACCGGCCAAAATGCGTCTTCAGATTGACAATTGCCCTCTCAAAGGACACGGCCAGTGAAACCGGCTTGCGGTGATCCCACTCAGCACTCATCACCGGGGCAATACTCAGAACAGCCAGCGCCGTACCCCGATCCGCGATGTTCGTCATCCTGTCCCAATGACGGAGGATATCCTGCGCGTGGAGCATATCGACATTGCCACGAGCTGGCATATTTATCAGCTTGGCTACATCAGCCATGAATTCGGAATGCCTGCTGTAGGCGAGATCGAACTTGAACTTGCGGAAGGCTGCTGCAGTAATCAACTTATCGCTACCGAAATTTTTCAGCGCCCGCCAGGCCCGGTTTGTCATGTTGGTCTGGATACCCATCCATTTGGGAAAATCGGCGGGCTTGAGGTCATCCTCCGGCGCTGTAGCCACAAAGGGTGTGTTGTTCGAATTGAAGACAAAGCCGGATTCGGGATTCCAGATCTGTGGCACCTTCGAAAACGGCAGATAATGATGCCAGATGAGATCGCTACGCGTGCCGTCTATGTAGCCCCGCCAGTTGATTCCCGGCTTACGCACCGGAAATTCCGCATTATAGACATACCCGATGTTTCCCTTGGCATCGGCGTAGATGTAGTTGATGCTTGGCAACGCCTCCATTGCCAACGCTGCGCGCCATTGATCAACGTTCCGGGCCTTGTCGAGGCGGTAATATTCCAGCGCCTGCCGTACTTCACCCATCCCGGCATAGCGGACCGCGAAGGTACCGTGATCGGTCTTCACTACAGGACCTTGAGCGGCGAAGTAGACGGGCCGATAGGCTGTCCACACGATCGGACCCCAGATCTTCACGCGGATTGCGGCTTCCTCAATCGTGAGATTGTGCCAGGTGCCATCGAGCCAGTATTGATTCGGGTTCTTCGGATTGATTTTGAGCCGATAGATATCGACCAGATCTGGATTATTGACTGTGTTGGCCCAACCCAGATGTGCGTTGAACCCATGAAGCACGAACGGCGCACCAGGAAAAAGGCCACCCGCCATGTGCCAGCCTTGCTCGCTTTGCAGCACCACCTCATACCACGCCACCGGACCGGTATAGGGTTGATGTGAATTGATGAGCAGACGCGTCGCCCCATCGGCCGACCGGCTAGGCGCTACGGCTACGCCATTGGACCCGATCTCGGGCGGGGGCTTGCCGCCGGCTTTCTGCATCAACCGGCGTAGCGTCGTCTGGAATCCGTAAAAGAACGGCGTCTTGAACATGAAACCTGCAGCCACGTCCTCTCCAGTCACAGGCTGGAAATCGCGCTTCACTTCTCTTGGATGCAGTGCCGCATAATAGTTCACACCGTCGGCATAGGCCTGCAGGATGGCACGGAAGCTCGCTGGCAGGTCCGTCCTGTAGCCCGCACGAATGGTCGGCCAGATCCGCATCAGATGGACAAGGTAATCGCCGGGCGCAGCCTTGATGCCTTCGCTCTCCGCCAACCGCCCGCGAACGGCCATCACCACATTTTGAATGGTTTTGAAGTCGTCTTCGCTGTGGGCATAACCAATCCCAAAGGCGACATCGGCGTCTGTCTTTCCTTCGACATGTGGCACGCCATAGGTATCGCGAATAATGGTGACGTGATACCGGGACGCCCTGGCGATCGCGCCGCTGAGATCGGAATGCCGCAACCAGACGATGCGCCCGGTCAAACACAGAACGGCGAAGACGACAAACACTGCTCCTGCCACCGCGGCAGAAGCGATCTTTGCAATACGCATGGCCCCCTCTTTCCCGACATCCCCCTCGTGAACCGGGATCAAGGAGGATGATAACAGTGTTCAGGGGCACGATGAATACGCAGAAGGTCGGATTTTACGCCGAAGCCTCATCATCCGCCGCACGGCATCCAAGGCCACGACTGATTGCTCAGTTCCGCGGCCTTGGACCAGTGCAGGCATACTCTAATGCTGGCCCGCAGGGACCTTTGATCCTGTTGAGCCTACCAGAAAGTCGAAATCTGCACCTTCGTGAGCCTGGTTGACGTGCTCGCGATAAAGCTTGGCAAAGCCACGCGTCTCACTCGGGGGCTCATGACTGCTTTCCCAGCGCGCACGCCGGCGGGCAAGTTCCGCATCAGAAACCAGCAGGTCGAGCGTTCTTGCCGGAACGTCCAGAGCGATCAAATCACCCTCCTCAACCAGGGCGAGCGTGCCACCGATTGCAGCCTCCGGGGAGACGTGGAGAACAACGGCGCCAAAAGCAGTGCCGCTCATTCTGCTATCGGAAATCCGAACAATGTCCTTTACGCCTTGCTGCAAGAGCTTGCGCGGGATCGGCATGTTGCCCAGCTCGGGCATCCCAGGAAAACCCCGGGGCCCACAGCCCTTCAGTACCATGACAGAATCGGCGTCAATTTCGAGATCGGGATCCGTAAGCCGCTTCTGAAGATCGGCCTGGCTCTCAAACACGACGGCCTTGCCTGTGTGCTTGAGCAGATGCGGGCTTGCAGCTGATGGCTTGATCACAGCACCGTCGGGGCAGAGGTTACCGCGCAGCACCGCAATGCTGGAATTGCGCTTGAAGGGATCGGCCACAGTCCGGATGACATCCGAATTACACCGCTTGGCATCTTTGCTGAGTTCCCAGATGGTCCTTCCGGTCGCCGTAATGGCGTCACCGTGGAGCAATCCGTTCTCACACAGGTCCCGCAGAATAGGTGGTAATCCGCCGGCCTCATGGAAGTCCTGCATATGATAGGTACCGGAAGGCTGGACATTCACGAGAGTAGGAACGCTACTGCCCAGTCGGTCCCAATCGTCAAGTGTGAGGTGTACGCCAACGCGACGCGCAAGAGCGGTCAGATGTATCACTGCATTGGTTGAGCCACCCAATGCAGCATTTACACGGATTGCGTTTTCAAATGCAGCGCTCGTGAGAATCTTATGGAGCGCTAGGTCCTCCTTGACCATTTCGACGATCCGTCGGCCAGACATGCGTCCGAGTAAATTGCGACGTGCATCCACCGCGGGAATAGCCCCGTTTTCCGGGAGGCTGACACCAAGGGCTTCCACCATGAATGCCATAGTTGAAGCCGTACCCATGATATTGCAGACACCATGCGAACGATTAAGACCAGATTCTATTTCCGTTACATCGCTATCATTCATTTCGCCGACGCGATAGCGATCTCCCATCGTCCATACATCGGATATGCCGAGGTGCTGACCGCGCCAGGTGCCGTTCAACATTGGACCGCCAGATACACCGATCGTCGGAAGATTGACGCTAGCCGCTCCCATCAAAAGCGCTGGTGTTGTCTTATCGCAGCCCATCAGCAGGACCACCCCATCAATGGGGTTTGCCCGCAAGGTCTCCTCGACATCCATGCTCGCAAGATTGCGGAGGAACATTGCGGTCGGGCGTGTCAAGGTCTCTCCTGGAGAGATCACCGGAAATTCCATCGGCACCCCGCCAGCTTCAAGAATTCCCTCCCGCACATGCTGGGCCAGATCCCTGAAATGGGAGTTGCACGGTGTAAGCTCCGACCAGGTATTGCAGATCCCGATAACAGGTCGCCCATCGAAGTGATCGCTCGGGACACTTCGGCTACGGGTCCAACTGCGATGGGCAAAGCCGCGCATTCCCGTTCCCCCAAACCATGATTGCGAGCGCAATGGTTTGCGAGGAGGACTATCCTTTGGCATCGTTCTATTTCATCCTTTTCAGTAGGCTAATATTTCAGTCTATGGCTTTTGGGGGCTGCGTTCTGGTTCATCCGGCGACGCATGATCGCTCACCTAAACTCCCGCGAGCCGCAAACTACAGGGTGCACTTCTGAACATCAGATGCCATCTCCGATCTCCTTGGTACAGCGACCAGTCCGGGCAGTAGTCTGGAAGCTTTGACATGTGTCGGGCAACCAGACGCCAAGTGAGAGCTTCATTTGTAACCAAGTAAAGCTGAACAAGCAGGTTCTCTGAACACAGCAGCCCATGACAATTCGACATATCAGAGATGCCACACCGCTCATTATCGGGGCTCGGTGGATATGTTAAGCTCGCTTTCAGCTCTACCTCTCGGTCAGCTTCGCTTTCCCGTCAGGATATTTCGTGCGGAGCAGGTCGATCCGGCCAGCGATCGAGGCGCGGGATCACCACTGGAATTTCAAGCCAGGAAGCCGCTGGGACCCCCGGCTGTCCCATCTCCATGCCGCGTGGCCGCGCTCCTTCAGGCTCGCCGCCTGGGGTCGACTGAACCAGAGATGATCCAGTGGCCCGCTCGTTCCGTATCTAGTGAGACCGTCGCGAGCATCATGACGCCGCGACGGCATGGAAATTCATAACGTAAGGATTGGACGCAATGACGCGTTTGCTTTCGCTCGCCGCCGCTGCGGCGCTACTTGTATCGGCCTCCGGTCCAGCGCTGGCCGCAGACATGGGCATGCATTCGATGAACGGCATGACACATGTCAAGACTGCAGGCACCATTGTCAGCGGCGTAGTTGCCTCTGCTGACCATACCACGCTGGCAGCCGCCGTGAAGGCGGCAGGTCTCATGGAAACGCTGAGCGGCAAAGGCCCGTTTACGCTCTTCGCGCCTACCAATCAGGCATTCAACGCGCTTCCTGCCGGCACTCTTGCCAGTCTTCTGAAGCCACAGAACAAGGAAGAACTGGTCAAAATCCTGACCTATCATGTCATCGCCGGCCGCTTTGACGCCCGCGCCGTGATCGCTGCGATCAAGAAGGGTGGTGGCAAGGCTGTGCTGAAGACCGTTGAAGGCGAGCCGCTGACGGCCACTCTGGAACATGGAAAAGTTGTGCTCACCGATGCCAAGGGCGGCAAGGCAACGGTGACAAAGGCGAATATCCGCGAATCGAATGGTGTTATTCACGTGATAAACGCCGTGCTGATGCCCTAATTGGTCACGACGGGCGGACGGATCTTATTTCGTCCGTCCGTCGTTTAGGTACCTCCCGAAAAACTTTTCAGCTCTGCTCCCAAATCCTTCAATCAAGCGACACCTGCGGCCACCGAGTGATCCCGCGTCCGACTTTATAGCGTTACGAGCAGGAGTCACGAAATTGGGAGCGTCGTCTGGAATATAATTCTCCACCGCCCTCACCAATCAAGGGCCGGGTGTGGAACTGTCATTATCGCAAAACCAACAAATTTGGTATCAATCAGCGTCAGAGCAAAAAGACGCGTACCGTTTGCCACCATACCCATTATTGGCAAGTGGAGAATAATCATCTCCACGCCTCCATATTTTCGGCCGATAAGCCCGTCTCTCCTCGCGGTGCGCGATGACCGTCTGGCCCGGTATGGACCTGACCTCTCGTCAGCGGTCGCTCGAAGAAGGTACGATGCAGGAGCCAATTCCCACGCCCTCTGTCCGAGCGGATCGCGGGCTTGACTGCCAAGAGCGGATAGAGGGTATCATCTAAACCGCAAACACAGGCGAACGGTAGCGAGGGGTTATGTCCGCATTTATTCTTCAAGACGACCCGCGTCCTCATGTAAGACGACTGACGCTGAACCGGCCGGAAAAGCGTAATGCTCTTTCGAACCATCTACGTGGCGAGCTGTTTGCGGCGCTAGAGGACGCCGACCGCGATCCGGAAATTCGCGTCATCATCATTTGCGGTGCGGGCAGCTGCTTTTCGGCAGGCTATGATCTGTCAGCAGAAAGCGGTCGGCAGGTGCAGGGTCTGCCCTTTCATACTGCAGGCGGCGCCGGCGAATGGCCGCGCCATGTCGTCGAGGGCTGCTTTCGCATTTGGGACCTCGCCAAACCCGTGATCGCGCAGGTACACGGCTGGTGCCTGGCTGGCGGGTCGGAACTTGCGACCGCCGCCGATCTTGTCTATGTCGCCGAGGACGCGCAGATCGGCTACCCGCCGGTGCGCATGATGAGCCCGCCGGACAATCAGTTTCATCCCTGGCTTTGCGGACTGCGTCCGGCGATGGAGATGATGCTCACGGGAGACGCCATTAGTGGCGTCGATGCTGTACGCGTTGGCTTCGCCAACCGCGCCTTTCCGGCGGAACGCCTCGAGCAGGAAGTGCTCGCCATCGCCGACCGTGTTGCCAAGATTCCGACAGACGTCCAGCAGATGAATAAGCGTTCCGTCCATCGCGCAATGGAGATCATGGGGCTGAGGGCTGCCATCCGTGCCGGTACCGAGATCCAGGCGCTGGCCATGACGACCCAGTCGAGCCGCGAAACCTTCGCCAAGTTCCGCGAAGGGGTGCGCAAGGGCCTCGACGCGAGAGATACAGCCTTTGGAGATTATCGTACCAAGAAGAAGAGGGCCGGGACGGTAGGCGCGAAGAAGGCAAAAAAACCTGACGTTTGGTGATCAATCCATGCTTAGCGGATTTTCCTCCGACGCCTTTGGCCGTGCCCGAGCGCCATGAGTCATTTGACCTTTACTCATCGAAATAGCGGACATACTGCAGGTCTCAACCTCTGGGTGTCGGACAAAGTCCCTCACGACGCAGGAGTATTTCGTCATGGCGTGCAGTATTTCGCCAAGATAGCGAATGTGATTCAATAAATCATCAATGCATCACTGGGAAACATGCGGCGGAGATAGCTGATTACCGTTAGAAAATTCCCAGCTAAGCAGTCCTGCCCAATTTGAGGGATTCAGGCGGGAACCGTATCCAGACCATGTTCGACCAGGAAAGGCACTACCTACCTGGCACTCACGCTCCAGATGTTGAGGACACCGTTCGTAGCGTGGCTGTTGGCATTGCCTTCGGGCAGAATGATCCTGCCATCGACTACAATGGGACTGTTCCAATGACCCGGGTCACAAGGCAAGGTCGTGAGTCGGGCACCTGTGCTCGCGTCGTAGATGTTCAGTCCACCTTGCTGCGCATAGATGAAGAGGAGCCCGTCCGCCACGAACGGGCTCGTCCCCCCGGTATCGTTGCGCCATATTTCGTGCAGACGATCATCACGCAACTGCCAAGCCGCAGTCCCCCTGTTATCTGCCGCAAACATCCAGGTTGCTCCGCGATACTGCCAAACCGCAGGTTGGGCGAACAGGTCCGTGCCGCTGGGCGTGGAGACAATTTGCAGTTCCTGCCCCTTGTGCGGGGCACGACCAGAGATGGCCCTGCGGCTAAGCAGGCGGATCTTGCCGTCCTTGCCGCCTTGGGCCAACAGATCACCTCCCAGCAAGACGGGTGAACTTGAGCCCAGATCGAGATCTCTCTGATCGAGTTCAGCGGTGTTCATTGGCGTGTAATTGCCCAGGATCCTTGTCGCACTGCTATTGAGCTCGATTAGCGCATCACCCCAGTCGGTCGTGCCGTTCCAGAAGCCGTTGCCCGTAGCGACGAAAATATGACCGTCACGGGCATCGATCACGGCACCCGCACGCCCCCAGATCGCCGACTGGGCCTGCGGGCAAGACGCCGGATCCATCACTGTGTTGCGGTTGCTGCAGAGTGAATTCCAGACATGAAGCAGTCGACCAGACGTAGCATCCAGAATGGCAACATGGCCCTGATAGGGAGGCTGATCCCCAATGTATCCTGCTGTTACTGCGACCACATGGCCATCGAAGAATTTAAGAGGTGAATCAATCTTCTCCCGCCGGGGCAGCTTCGTAATCGCCGTACGCCACAGCACCTGGCCGTCGCTAACCGCCAGCTTTTGTATGAAGCCATCCGGTGACGCCGCATAGATGAATCGGTCATCCGGATCAGCGACCGGCGTCGAATTCGTAAACTGAGGCGTGCCGGCAAGCTTACCATAGCTGGTTGGGGTATATTCCCACAGGACACGACCATCATCTGCGTCGATGGCAATCGTCTTGCCATAGCTCGTCGTGACAAAAATGGCATCATGGCGCACCCCATGAATCATCGCATTATGCAGATAGATGGCGCTGGCATCGACAATCCCATCCAGCTTGACGATACGACGCCTGAGCTGACCGAGATTCGTCGCAGTGATACCTGCAGGCACCAGGTTGGCGCTGGTGCTTTGAAGATTGCCACCAAACATCGGCCAGTTCTGGGCCTGCGCCTCCTGAGCAGTTGCCAGGATGCCAATACCAATCGCCATCAGCACATACATCGCAATATGACGCGTCATGGATGCTCTCGCTCATTTGAGTGGGACAGGCCCACTATCGTGACATAGCGGCGGACCATGCTCTGACACATCAGAGGCAGTAGGCTAGTCTGCCTTTCCTCGCGTCGCTGCAGTGCAAGAAGCCCGCGCATTCGTTATTATACAGTACACTACCATACAGGAAGCCCTGTTAATTGCGGCCCCAGTTGAAATATTCTGTTACCACCACGGCTAAATTTCTGAGTGCTAATATCGAGGGTAGGCAGCATGAGTTTTTGAGGTGCGGACTTTCTTATTCAGTTGGCGCATTTCAAACGGATTGTGCATCCTTCGGTTGATCAGAAGATACGTCACATCCCCAGGACTAGGTCGGTATCTTCCATCACGCCGGACGCCGCGTCATTAAGGTGAGCAGCGTGCAACTGCCTCCTGGAACCTTCTCTACGCTATAAGCAGCGGACGCAACTGGCGTCGGCCTGCTTGACGTTTTATCGGCAGCGCTCACGTGCAGCTAGATCTCCACGGGAACTTTAGCGATAGCGCCACCAGCTTGAGCCAGATACGGCAAGTCACACCCACGCCAGCATCTCTATCCGAGTGCTTGACGAGAACCTTCCGGTTCATCCTCGTGGCTTCCCCATTCGAAAAGCAAGCTGGGAGAGATTTCTGGCCACGGTTCGATCGCCGAGTATCCCTTCCCTGCCATGGTGCAGAAAGTCTTCAGGACTGACATGAAGGATGAGCCTCTAATCGCCAAGTCCTGATCGACCGAACTCACCAGAGATTGGGGCTTTCTTTGGAACGTGAAATTGCTACCGGGGTCTGCGCTGCCTCTGCCGAACGGACAGCAGGTCCGGTGCCCGCAACCTCTGGCGCGGCAGGCACCGATGGTCAGCATCCCGCGAACAGCCATCTCGGCTAGCCTCATGACCGATCGGGCGGCTTAGCCCCAGCTTACCTGGGTGCCCTTACGTTTGGCGAAGGGGGCTGGTGACTGCAGCTCGGCAGATGGTTTGCCGAGAAAATAGCCCTGGCCCAGCTGGAAACCCGCTGCGATGACGCGCTCCTTGATGTCTGCGTTCTCGATCCCCTCTGCCACCGCGTTCACATTCAGCTGGTTGCTCAGTTTGACCAACCCACTGATCAGCATGTCCTTGCGCGCGTCGCAGCCCAGCGTGCGGATCAGCGCCTGGTCAAATTTTACAAAATCCACTTCGAAGGCATGGAGATATTGGAAGGACGCAGCACCAGCACCGAAGTCGTCAAGACCAACCTTGTACCCCATGTCACGCAACCCCTGAATCGCGACATTGGCGTTGGCGAGGTCAATGATCTCAGCTGATTCAGTGACCTCAACATGCACCCGCGGCGCCAAAATCTTTTTCTTGGCGAGCAGGCCCGCGACCAGGCCAAAACTCACAGGGTTGGCAACGGTATTGCCCGAGAGATTGAGCGCAACCTTTGCTTTGGGATTCTTCTCGACGACACTGAGAATTTTCGCCGCGACCGCAACATCGAAGGAGTCCGAAATTCCCAGAGCCTCGGCAAAGGCGATTGTCTCACCTGTGTTGGCGTTGCCCTCAAACCTGACCAGCGCCTCACAATGCGAGAGCATGCCGCTCGCCAGATCGATCACGGGTTGATAGGCAAAGGAAAATGCGCCATCGGCCACCGCATTTGTCAAAGCCAGTGCCCGTGTCTGGGTCTCTCCGATCATTTCCTCAAACGCGCTTGACAGGTCGCCGCATTTGCCGATGTCCGTTTGGCCTGCGGAAACCCGTGCCACGACATGACGTACCGCAAGCAGGCGTTGTTGCGGGCTAAGGTCCCCCTTCAGCGAGACCGAACTCTCCCTCACCCCCCTTACAACCACACCGTTCTTACTCAGAACTGTGGATATGGTCTCCGCCAGAGAGGACGTCTCGCCGTCCTCGACAATGGCACCGAAGCTATCATCGCTGACCCGCCCTGCGCCTTTGGGAGCCGACCCGCCCACCGCAGCGCCAATCTGCTTCATCAGTGACGCAGCTTCAGGCTGGGACAGTTTGGCACATGCGGTTTCCAGACCAGGGACGTTGACGATGGTCAGTTTGGCGCCATCAGCCGTCATCGCGCTCGCCGCGGCGAGCAACTCATCCTTTGACGGCAGACCGGTGCCAGGATCAACCTTGGGAGCTGCAAAGCCCTGGCGCTGACCGGAGCGGGCCAGGGTGCACGCAATGTTTGGCCCTATCTGCGGGAGATGGCAGAAAGACACACTGACATCGCGCCCGCCTACGAGCCTCATACGGATCGGGCCGGCACGATCACCCTCAGCCATGGACTTGGTAAAAGTTGCGAATTTCAGGCCATCGGATGGCTCGAACAGCCGTGCAGCGCCTGAGCCGACAAGCTGCGAGCTGTTATCGGGCAGAAACTCACTGACCGCGCCGGTAGCAAAGACCACGGTGCCCGACCGATCGACCTCAAATAATAGGTCAGCATTGGCAAAGGCGAAGGCAAGGAGACGGGCGGGCTCAATCATTGGTGGATGCTTCATGCTGTGAGCTGAACCATGACCTAAAAAACTTAGGGTTGCGTAAATAAGCGCGCTCAAGTCGCGCACAAAAGCAAACGTCGCCCAAAATCTGCCGCTATTTGCCAAATCCAGAGATCTAAAATTTGGCCGTCCTGAAGCGGGGCCAGTGAGGTTGAATGGAATCGTCGGAGGAATTGTATGCGCCGGCTACTTTGGCTCGAAGTTATCGGGAGATTCCCTTATTGGCGGGTCTACCTGCAATAGCGCCCCGCCGCGGCCTGAACGCCCGCGTGTGCCTCGGAACGGCAAGGGGTCCACCCCACAAACCTCTCTCCTTCGATCTCGCCAGGCACTGCAAAGCCAACCAGGCCCATTATCCCCAAACAAGGGGGTTTAGAGGAAATCCAGACGCTCTCCAGAAATCTGTCGGGATTGGCCTGCGCGATATCGATCTGCTCAACGATGTCGTCGGCAGCCCTACCCGTCCTCTGACGCGGCTGAACAAGCGCGCTGTCTGGGTAGCGGATAGTACTCTGCGGGATGCTTTGGCTAGATCACCTTGCCCAGGTGCCGGATTAGAGCAGCAATTGCGCCAGCCTTGCGCGTTGCCATGCTGCGTCGCCATAGCGCGCTTCACCCCAAAGCCCGAGACGGCGGTAAAGCTGCGCGTCGCAGTCATAGGTGAAACCAAAGCCGCCGTGAAATTGAATGCCGCGGTCAGCCGCGAAGGCCAAAGCCTCTCCTGCTGCAGCCTTGGCCATGCGCACCGCTATCTCCCCTTCCGCGCCCTGCCCCACGACGCCCGCAGCATAATAAAGGTGGGAGCGCGCCGCATCGAGCATGACGAGAGCGTCGACCATGGGATGCTTGAGTGCCTGATAGGAGCCGATGAGCCGGCCGAACTGCTTGCGTGTCTTCAGGTATTCGACCGTCGTGGCAATCACCCCTGCCGCCCCACCGCACATCTCCGCGGCGGCAAAAAGGCACGCAGCCTGATCGAGGTGGCTGAGTGTCGCCTCAGCTTTGGCAGCAACGAGGAACGCGTCATCCTGTACCACTGTACCGTCCAGAGTCACACGATAGGAGCGACGGGTCTCATCGATTACAGTCTCCCGTTCGATCTTGGCCTTGCCGAAAGCCGCCCGATCGAGGAGCACCAGATTCGGGATCCCATCGCGCAGGACTGATATCAGCATCAGTTCCGCAGAGGCGGCATCGGTCACGAAAGTTTTCACGCCGGAAAGTGCAATGCCGTTGGCAGCCTTGGTCGCTATGGCGGAAATATTGGTCACGCTCCAATCACCGCTTGGTTCACAAAGCGCCACAGCCCCAATTGCGCCCTCGGCCAGCTTTGGCAGCCAGGCAGTCTTCTGCGCGTCGGTACCAGCCATGAGTAACGCCTGGGCGAGAAGTGTACTGGAGATGAGAGGCGTACCAGCTACGTGCCGGCCTAGCGGCTCAACAATGGTCACGACCTCGGCAAGGCTTAGGCCGCTACCGCCAAACTCCTCCGGAATTGCCACCCCGAGCCAGCCCAGCGCCGCCATCTCTTTCCAAATCTCAGCGTTCAGATCGTCCTCTGCCGCAATGCGTGTGCGCGCCGCAGAGAGCGGAAATTTGTCAGCTGCAAACTGCGCTGCGATTTCGAGGAGTTGTGCCTGCTCGTCGCCAAATGAAATCGCAGGTCTCTTGCCGTTTTGAGCCATCTCAATCCCCTCAGCTCTTGGCCAGGCCAAGCACGCGCTCGCCGATGATGTTGTGCTGAATCTCGCTGGTTCCGCCGCCGATGGTCGCGGAGAAAGCATTAAAATAAGCCCGCTGCCAGAGGCCACGATCGATGGCGTGGGGATCTCCGACATAATAGGCGCCGTTGGCACCCTGAAGTGACAGCGCAAACTGGTTGAGACGACGCTGGAACTCGCTCGATGCGAGCTTGCCCGACATGGCAATGGAGAGCGGATACTCGCTCGTAAGCGGCTTTACCTTTGCCCGCGCCGAATTGAGCGCAAGACCGCGCTCTTCGATGAGAAAGCGTACCAGCTGGTCGCGCACCATAGGATCCTCAATGGCCGGCCGGCCACCACGTCTGGCCGTACGTGCGAGGTCAACCACTTCGGAAACCTCGGTGCTCATCATCGAATGGCCGCCAGCCTGACCGCCGGCAGCACCACGTTCGAACATCAAGGTGGCCATCGCCACTTTCCAGCCATTGCCCTCGCCACCGATCAGACAGCTCTCCGGCACCCGTGCATCTCGGAAGAAGGTCTGGTTGAAGCCATATTCGCCAGTAAGCTTGCGGATGGGACGTACCTCGATGCCGTCGATTTTCATCGGGATGAGATAGAAGCTGAGCCCCTCATATTTGTTATTGGCCTTGGGATTGGATCGGGCCAGAAGGATCATGTACCTGGCGTAGACCCCGAGGCTGGTCCAGATCTTCGAGCCATTGAGGACAAACTCATGGCCGTCACGTTCCGCCTTGAGCTGTGCGCTGCCAAGATCGGAGCCGTGATCGGGTTCGGAGAAACCCTGACACCAGATATCTTCTGCACTGAGGATGCCTGGAATGTAGGCTTTCTTCTGCTCCTCCGACCCCATATGCAGGATCAGCGGCCCGGCCCAGTTGAGCCCGATGGTGTTGACCATGAAGGGCAACTTGCGACGAACCATCTCGCCCGTGACGATATCTTGCAATACCTGCGGCTGGCCGCCACCGCCATAGTCCTTGGGCCATGCCATGCCGAGATAACCCGCATCATAGACCTTGCGCTGCCAGTCGCGCAGAAAGTGGAATTGCGCGTCAGTGCCGACTTCCATGAAGGATTGTGGCAGGAGGAAGCCTGGATCGGTGGGCTGGTTCTCCTTGAACCAGGCGCGCACCTCGGCACGGAATTCATCCAGTTCCTGTTTCGACAAGCTCATCTCGACGCTCCGTTCAGATTCCGAGCTGGCGGGCGGCAAGATCGCGCATGATCTCCTCCGAACCGCCACCAATGGCATTGACCCTAACCTCCCGATAGATGCGTTCCACGCGGCAGCCGCGCATATACCCGGCGCCGCCCATAATCTGCATCGCCTCACGGGCGCAATATTCCATGGTCAAGGTGGCCTGCACCTTGAGCAGCGACAGATCTGCAACCGGGGTCTCGCCCGCCTTCACCCGCACCACACACTGCTCGAGCCAGGCCTGGGTGGCCAAGATCTTGCGCGCCATCTCGGCAAATTTGTGCCGGATCACCTGATGATCCGCCAGCCGCTTACCGAAGGTCTTGCGCTCACGGGCCCAGGCCAGCGCATCCTCAAAACAGACGCGGGCATAGGCATTGGCGCCCGCCGCCATGCCAATGCGTTCGCCATTGAAGTTGCGCATGATGCCGATGAACCCCTGGTTTTCGGCCCCGATTAGATTTTCGGCCGGCACCTCCACGTCATCGAAATAAAGCGCGGCGGTGTCTGATGCCCACCAGCCCTGCTTTTTCAGCGGCGTGCGGGTAAAGCCTTTCATGTCACGCTCCAAGAGCAACAGCGAAATGCCCTTGGACCCTTCGTCGCCCGTGCGCACCGCTACAGTGTAAAAATCGGCGCGCACGCCAGCGGTGATGAACATCTTCGAGCCGTTCACCACGTAATGGTCGCCGCGACGCACCGCCCGGGTGCGGATATTGGCCACGTCCGAACCGCCAGAGGGTTCGGTAATGGCAAGGGCATGTATCTTCTCGCCCGCGAGCACCTGCGGTGCGATGCGCGCCTTCATCTCGTCAGAGCCAATGGCCAGTACCGGCGGCAAACCGATGCCGTGTACCATCAGACTGGCGTTGATGCCACCTGCACCGATGCGTGCCATCTCCTCTGCTGTCACGATCGAATACATGGGATCATTAACTGGCGTGCCGCCATATTCGGCCGGATACCCAATACCGATGAGGCCAACTGCAGCAGCCTTCTTGTAAAGCTCCCGAGGAAATTCGCCGGCCTCGTCCCATTCGTTCACATGGGGCATGATCTCCGCTTCGATGAATTTGCGCAAAGTGGTGCGCCAGGCACGGTGATCCTCATTGTAAAGCGGGCTCTGGTAGCGGTGATCGAAATCGATCGGGCTCTGGCCGCCGGAAAATTTCTCGCTCATCTCATCCTCACAGGCTTGCCGCGCGCAGGTAGCCCGGCCGCGCGATCAACCGCCGGTAATAGGCTTCGGTATTGGACTTGAAACCGCCACTGAGCCCGAGCCTGTCGGCCAGTACCAGCGCATAGCCCACGCAAATGTCCGCAATGGTGAAGCGCTCGGCGCAGAGATAGTCGTGCGTCGCCAACGCCTCTTCCACACAGCGCAGGCGCGCAAAGAACCATTGCGTGTAATCCTCTGCAGCCTGTTTCAGGCGCCGCTCTGGTGGCTCGAACTGGGTGTAGCGCAGCACGATGGTCTGCGGAAACGTAAGTGTTGCATCAGAACGATGCAGCCAGTTCAGATAGGGGCCGTAGTCCTTGTCACCGGGAGCAAGCCCAAGCGGGCTCAGGTTGGCCGGATCACGGCCATAGCAATCCACCAGATACTGGCATATGGCCGCCGATTCCGTCAGCGTGATGTCGCCATCGGTCAGTGTGGGCACGGTCCCTAGCGGATTGATGGCAAGATAACCTTCACGCCGCAGGCGCGGAGGAAATTCCATTACTTCGAGCTCATAGGGGAGCCCCATCTCCTCCAGTGTCCAGAGCGCACGGAGCGATCTTGCTCCCTTGCAATGATAGAGTTTGAGCGCCATCGCCTAGCCTTTCTCGATCTCGATGAGGATGCTGTTCGCTGCGACCTGATCACCGATCGCGACATGAACTGCGATCACGCGCCCGGCAACCGCCGCGGTGACTTCGTGTTCCATCTTCATGGCCTCGAGGACAGCAAGTGACGCACCCTCGCGCACATCGGCGCCGGCCTCGACATGAAGTCGCAGGATGCGCCCATGCATCGGCGCCCGTACATGCCCGCCCTGCGCTGCGTCTTCTGCACCTTTGATGCGCAGGAGCTGGTTTTCAAACGCGAAGAGCCGGCCATCGAGCGCAAGCTCAAGGCGGCCGCCCTCGGCATGATAGCAACAGGAAAGCGCCACCCCGTCCAGCCGCACACGCGCCATGCCCTCGGCAAAGGCGAGAATTTCGACCATGAAATCGGTGCCGTCGCTGGTGACGCGGTAGCCATCGCCCCCGAGCGCCGTCACCGAGAAATCTCCGGCATCATAGAGAAAGCGGCTTTGCCGGTGGCCGGCGCTCGCCCAGTCCAGGAGCTCGCTGTTCAGCGCCACGGCCATGGCGGCCGCCGCATCGCGCGCCGCGCGATACTGAAGTACCGCGGCGAGCGCCGCCTGGGCACTGGTGGGGATCGCACGCTCCAGGGCTGTGGCAGCAAAATCCTCGCTCAGAAAGGCTGTCGTTGCCTTGCCGGCGGCAAACACCTCATGCTTCAGAATATCGATGAGGAAGTCGCGGTTGGTGGGAAGACCAAACACCAGGGTTTCCTCAAGACCGTGAATGAGGCGGCGACGCGCCTCCTCACGCGTCTGGCCATGCGCAATGAGCTTCGCGATCATCGGATCGTAGAAGGGCGAGATCTCGGCACCTTCGCCCAAGCCATGATCGATGCGCAGGCCCTCGGCATGCGCCGGCCGCCACAGACTGACCCGGCCAGATGCCGGCAGAAAGCCGTTGGCCGGATCCTCGGCATAGAGACGGACCTCGATGGCGTGGCCTGAGATCGCCAGCCCGTCCTGGGCAAATGGCAATGCCTCGCCATGCGCCACTGCGAACTGCAGCGCAACAAGATCAAGTCCGGTGATACATTCGCTGACCGGATGCTCTACCTGAAGGCGCGTGTTCATCTCCAGAAAATAGAAATCGCCCTCACCGTCGAGCAGGAACTCGACGGTGCCAGCGCCCTCATAGCCAATGGTACGAGCAGCCTCGACTGCAGCAGCACCCATCCGGCTGCGCAGCTCCGCCGTCATCACAGGACAGGGCGCTTCTTCCACCACTTTCTGATGGCGGCGCTGCACCGAGCAGTCGCGTTCAAACAGATGCACGACATTGCCGTGGGCATCACCAAACACCTGAAACTCAACATGGCGCGGGCGCAGGACGGCCTTTTCGAGGATGAGCTCATCGGAACCAAAGGCATTTTGGGCTTCGGAACGGGCCGCGGCCAGTGCCGGGGTCAACTGCTCCGGCTCCTTTACCAGGCGCATGCCGCGTCCGCCGCCACCGGCCGCCGCCTTCACCATGACCGGAAAGCCGATCTTCCTTGCCGCGGCGATGAAGGCGTCGTCGGACTGGTCAGTACCTTCATAGCCTGGCACACACGGAACGCCGGCCGCGATCATCCGCCGCTTGGCCTCCGCCTTGTTGCCCATGAGCGCGATCGCCTCGACCGAGGGCCCGATGAAGACGAGTCCGGCCTCAAGGCAGGCACGCGCAAAGGCTGCATTCTCGGAGAGAAAACCATAGCCGGGATGGATGGCTTCAGCTCCGGTCCGCTCGGCCGCCTTGATGAGCCGGTCCGGATCAAGATAGGACTGCGCGACAGGTGCGGGGCCGATGAGGACAGCCTCGTCAGCCAGCGCCACATGTGGCGCTGACACATCGGCCTGCGAGTAGACCGCCACGGTGCGATAGCCGCAGGCCTTCGCGGTACGCAGGATGCGGACGGCGATTTCGCCACGATTGGCGATCAGGATCTTGTTGAAGTTGCGTCTGGCCATGTCGTTACGCGTCCTCCGCCCAGCGCGGCTTGCGCTTTTCGATAAAGGCGGTGACACCCTCGCGCCCCTCCGCACTCAACATGCAGCGGGCAAAGCCCTCCGCAGCAAAATCGAGTGCCTCACCGCGCGGGCGGCGCAGGGCCTCGAAGACAATTGCCTTGGTGACGGCATTGGCGCCGGGAGCGCAACGCGCAATCTGCGCCAATACCGTGGTGCACTGACGCTCGAGATCCTCGGCACCATCAGCAAGGAAATGACCGATGCCAAGACGCACCGCCTCTGCGCCGGTAAAGCGTGCGCCGGTCAGCATCAGCCTCCTGGCCTCAGTCAACCCCACCCGCTCCACCACGAAGGGCGCGATCTGCGCCGGAGGGATGCCAAGGCTGGTCTCGCTCAGCTGGAAACGCGTCTCCTTCTCCACGATGGTGACATCACCCACGCAGGCAAGTCCGAGCCCGCCACCCACCGCGCCGCCTTCGACCAGCATCACCACAACCTGCGGCTGCTCGTTCAGCTTGATCATTAGGTCGCCGAAGCTGCGATTGGAACGGGCGATCTCGGTGGCATCGCCTGAGCCCTGCATGCCTGACTTGAAGCCCTTGATGTCGCCCCCGGCGCAGAACACCCCACCTTTGCCGCGCAACACCAGGGTACGGACGCTGCGATCTTCGCGCACCTGATCGAGTACGGCGTGCAGTTCGCCCACGATCTCCGCGGAAAGAGCATTGCGTGCTTCGGGTCGATTGAACCAGATGCGCAGCACACTGTTCTGCCGTTCGACAATGAGAGCCTTGGTTTCTTGCTGCGTAGTCATGTCCGCGTCCCTCACATCCGGGCGATGCCAAAACTGTTGGGCGTTACCGTGCGGTGGCGTGCCTCCCAGCAGGTTTCGAGCAGAAAGCCCAGCACCTTGCGGGTGTCACGGGGATCGATCAGCCCGTCATCCAGCATGTGACCCGAGGTGTAAAAGGCGTCGGACTGGCCATCGAAATGCTGGATCAGCATCGCCTCCTGCGCCTTCATCTGCGCCTCATCGAGAGTCACACCCTTGCGCGCGGCGCCCGCCTGCATCACCTGCGTCATGGTCCGCGCGGCCTGTTCGCCACCCATTACACCGGTCCTGGCATTGGGCCAGGAGAAGACGAAATCCGGATCATAGCCTCGTCCGCACATGCCGTAATTGCCGGCTCCAAAGCTGGCGCCGATCATGAAGGTGAGGCGTGGTACACTCACATTGGTCACCGCCTGGATCATCTTGGAACCGTGCTTGATCATGCCGGCGCGCTCATAGGCCTTGCCGACCAGATAGCCAGTGGTGTTCTGCAGAAAAACCAGCGGTATTTCTGCCTGGTCGCAAAGCTGCAGAAACTGCGCCGCCTTGGTGGCACCATCCGGATCGATCGGACCATTATTGCCGATCAGTCCGACGGCATGACCGTGCACTTCGGCCTGCAGACAGACCGTGGAAAGTCCATAAAGCGGCTTGAAATCGAGGATCTCCGAGCCGTCAACCAGCCGCGCCACCACTTCGCGCACGTCATAGGGTTTGCGATAGTCGAGGGGCACGATGCCGGCGACCTCGTCAGGATCGTAGGCTGGCGCGGTCACAGCCTTTTGCCGGAGCGACGGGCAGCGCGCATTCCACTGCAGGCGCGCGACCACCTCGCGGGCGATCAGCAGACCATGGGCATCATCTTCAGCCAGATATTCGGCCAGGCCCGAGACCGTGGCATGCATCTCCGCCCCGCCCAGTTCTTCCTCGCTGGCCACCTCGCCGGTAGCCGCCTTCAGAAGTGCAGGTCCGGCGAGAAACGCCTTGCCACGCCCCTTCACGGCGACAACGTAATCACTCAGGCCGGGCATATAGGCACCGCCTGCAGTAGATGCCCCATGCAGGACCGTGACCACCGGACAGCCTGCCTTGGACAGCCGCGCCAAATTGGCGAAGAGCCCGCCGCCGACGACGAAGCCTTCCACCGTGTATTTCATGAGGTCCGCACCCGCACTTTCCACCAGGTGCACGAAGGGCAGCTTCTTCTGGAGTGCAATCTCCTGGCAGCGCCGCAGGCGGTAGCCACCAGCGGCCGTCATGGCGCCAGCGTTGATGCCGCTGTCATCGACAACGATGGCAACGCGCACACCCGCGACAAAGCCGATGCCGGCGATGACATTGCCGCCTGGGATAGAACGATCGGGATCCTTGTTGTCGAGGAGATAGCCCGCGACATTGCCGATTTCGAGAAAGGGCATCCCCGGATCAAGCAGCCGCGTCAGCCTTTCATGCGGGGTGAGTTGCCCACGCGTATCGAAATGAGCCTTGCGCTTTTCGGACTCACGGCGGGAGCGGCTGTTGATCTCCCCAAGCCGTTCGACCAGCGCCAGCATCTCGGCGCGGTTGGTCCTGAAGGCTTCGCTGCCTGTGCTGATCTTGGAAACAAACCGCGGCATGCGTTGTCCTTCTCAGAGAAGATGATCGCGCCTGGCGAGCGCCCTGGGAATTTCGATCGGTGCCTCAAGCAGCAGCTGGGCATAGCCCTTGCCTTGCGGATCATTGCGCAGGCTCGCCACGCCGCCGCCTCCCAGCACCTCGTGAAGTAGAAAATTGAGCGCTGACGGACCCGGCAGCACAAAGCGTTCCACCTTGCCTTCGAGAAAATGGGCAAAGCGGGCGGCGACCACCTCTGTGCTCAAAGAGCGGCAGATATAGGGAAAATAATCTGCCCGCCGGGCGATGACACCGATATTGGCCTTATTGCCCTTGTCGCCGCTTCGAGCCCACGCCAGGGCAATGAGCGGTACGGGCACAAGGTCCTCGATTCCGGAGGGTAGCGGCGGCGCCGGATGCACCAGTTGGGAGGGATCAAAGTGCACGCCAGGAGCATCGGTGAGGTGATGCAGACTGCCCTCGACCTCCACGGCAATGGATACCGCGGCCTTAGGTAACGTGAAGGAGAAGAGGCGCGCCACAGGCATCGGTTTGGGTCTGCCCCCTGCGAAGCCGGAAAGCCCAGGCGGCGTCGCCAGTCCAAGCCCAGTTGCCTCCTTGAGAAGGATACCGATGCCGCTGGCTTCGGGATGCTTGGCCGCAATCTTCACGGCGACCTCGCGCGCCGTGGTGATGCGTCGTTCCGAGCCAAACTGGGATTCGGCACCGATGACTTCGATGCTGGTCTCGGTGAATTCCGGCAGATTAAGTCCGCGCAAAGTCCGCCGCGCGCGCTTGAATACTGCCTCGGCAAAGCGCTCGGCCTTGCGGCTGGCATCAATGCCATAGAAACTCATGCTGAGGCCGCCGCGAAAACCATCGAGATAGGTTGCGCAGACCTTGTAGCTGTCGGGTGCCGGCCGGCCTTTGGCACCGCTCACCTTTACGCGGTCCCTGCCTTCCGCGCTAATCGAGACGCGGGAAAAATCGCAGGCAACATCCGGCAAGAGATAGGCTTCAGGATCACCGATCTCATACAGCATCTGCTCGGACACTGTGCCGACATTGACCACACCACCAGAGCCCTTGGGCTTGGTGCAGATGAAGCTGCCATCCGCCACCACTTCGGCGATCGGGTAACCGATATCTTCCAGACGGTCGATCACGCTCTCCCAGTCGGTAAAATTGCCACCGGTGGCCTGCGGCCCGCATTCGAGAATGTGCCCGGCGAGACTGCCGCCGGCGAGCTTGTCCCAGTCCTCCACTTGCCAGCCAAATTCATGGATCAGGGCGCCCAGTGTGACGGCGCTGTCGACACAGCGTCCGGTAATGACAATGTCCGCGCCTTCATCGAGCGCCTTGGCGATGGGAAAGGCCCCGAGATAGGCGTTGACCGAGAGAATTTTGCCGGGCGTAGGAAAGCCCTCTCCGGAAAACATTTCGGCCGGGGCAGCGCGTGCCAGCTCCTCCTTCTGCGCCAAAAGATCATCACCGGTCACTGCCGCAACCTTTAGCGCGAGCCCACGCTCAGCGAGGAGCGCACGCACCGCCGCCGCACAGGCCTGCGGGTTCACACCGCCCGCATTGGCAATGATCTTCACCTTCTGACGGGCGATTTCAACCAGGTTGGGTTTCAGCGCCAGCGATACAAAATCGGTCGCATACCCCATCTCCGGCTTCTCTGCGCGCGCGCGTGCGAGAATCGACATGGTGATTTCAGCGAGATAGTCATAGACGATGTAGTCGAGCCCACCTGCCCGCAGCAGCTGCGGCGTAGCCATCGCTGCGTCACCCCAAAAGCCGCTGGCGCCACCGATGCGAACAGTTCTTTCCATCTTCGCCTCCCCGGCCCGCGCCACGTCTCGCGGCAAGCAGTTCTATTATCGCCTGCCAAAGCGGGCAAGCAACGCCCTTCAACTCTCGTTACGTCAACTTGCCATTGCGATCACGCAGGGAGACGATGTTGCACTGCGCAACGTTTGGACTCTTTGTAGTGTCGTGCAGACTTCCTCCTGACGCACAGTACAAGCCTTCTGCTGTTGGTGCCGGGTGATGCAAACCTGCTCTGGCGGCTGCAGCAAAGGAACGCTCCTGCTATTGAACAGATCCTAATCTGAAAACGCCACCGCTTTGATGTGCGGGCTCACTATGTCGCAGGCATTATCTTCGCTTTCAGGCGCAAACCAGGAACACTCCGCTTCCTGGGCAGGGCAAATCAGACGACACGTTCCCCGCTGCAAATACGCTCATGCCAGCGCGCGGTAAGGGAGCCCCGCTGTCGTGCCCTGGCCAGGCTTGCACCATCACATGTTCGCGCTGCGCGGCTCAAAAGCCCGCAGCCTTGCCATTGGGCATGCCATTTATGATCTGATCGAGATATTCGCTAAGGCCATAGCCGACCATGCCATTGCAGCGATATTCGGTCATGCCCTCGGTGATGCGTGTAATCAGTTCGGTGCCATCTGCTGCAGTGCGGCGGTTGCGCAGCGGGATAAGCGACAATACCCGGCCGGTGACCTCGTAGCTCTTGCCTCCATGGGTTTTGACGCTGGCGCGCAGCGCGGTCTGGCAATCGTCCGGGTCCCACTCGCTTTCAATGCGGCAGGCGCTGATCAGGTCATAGGCGCCATCGCTGAACACCATGCCGCCTTCGCGCACGCCACCTTCGCCATTTCCGATCACCGACAGCATCATGCCGAAATCGCGTCCAAAATTCATCGGGCACCAGCGATACCAGTCAATGGCCTGCCAGTATCGCGGTCCCCACGACTTGTCACGCAGGCCGTAACCGGAGAGCGCATAGCGTTCGCTGCCGACGACAAATTCTCCAGTGGCGGCGCAATGCTGCTCGTAATGGGCGCGGGCAAAGGACTTTTCGGGGTCAAGCGCAAGGGCTGAGCCATCTGTGTTGACGGCTTCGCCGCCATACATCGGTGAAACGCCCTCGTAATCGAGTACGATCTCGCAGGACTGGAGCGGATTGTTCCTGAACGCGGTCTTTGGGTCGGCCATCTGCTTTGGCTGCCCCAGGACGAGGATATTGCCGCTATAGCTGAGCTTAAGACGCTTGAAGGGTTCGAGGACGTCGACCCTGAGGCCGCCCGCGTTCATTTGCGTGTTGCCGCTGATGGGCGCGCGCTGGAACATGAAACCGACCCGACCATCTGGCAGATAAAGGCAGATGCTGACTTCCGCGTATCCTTCATTGGGACGGTTGCCGATCCGGAACCAGCCTCCAAGCTGCGTACCCGGATCAATCACGTTGAAATACATGCTCTCGTTATAGTTCTTCGCCTCACCGGGCGCGTGAGGATATTCATCCGCAGGTTCGAGACGCACCTTCAGTCCCTGAGCCATTTCTGCCATGAGCATGTCTCCACGTCTCGTTTGCATTGATCCTGCGCAGTGGGCGCAGATCCATCTTTGCGGGTCACGATAGTCCGGCTCCTGGTGTATTCAAGCAAGACATCGACACCATTGGCTCATTTATTTCGGGGACTGCGGCAAAAGCACCGGCTTGGTACACAGCCCGTCATGCTGTTCGGCCACGGCACGGTTGATCTCGGACAGGGGGTAGGTCTTGATCAACCGCTCGACGGGCAGGCGCCCGGTCAGATGATAGCCGAAGAGTTCGGGCAGGAAACTGTCAGGATCGCTGTCCCCTTCAATGATGCCTTTGACCGAATGTCCGAACGTCATGGCCATGGTCATGTCTCCGGGCAGTTTCGTTCCAGGCGGCGGAATCCCCACCACGCCAAGCGTGCCATGCGGCGCCAGACAGGCCATCGCCCCTTCCAGCACCTCCGGCCGTCCCGTTGTATCGAAGGCAAAATTGACGCCGACAGGACTGATTGCACGCACCGCCTCCGCCAGCGGCTTGCCGTCGGCGGGATCGATCACATGGCTCGCGCCAAATTCGAGCGCAAGACGCCGACGCACCGCAAGCGGCTCGACCACGATCAGCGGCTTGCATGCGCGCAGCCTGCCCGCCATCACCGCGCTGAGGCCAACCGCACCACCGCCGAGCACCAGCAGACTTGAGCCCGTCTCGCAGTCAAGTGACCGCAGGATCGCACCGGCGCCGGTCTGCACGCCGCAGCCGAATGGCGCCAGCACTTCGAAGGGAATGGTGCTGGGTGCTTTCACCACATTGCGCTCATAGGCTAGGCAATGGGTTGCAAACGAGGATTGCGCGAAGAAGGTGCCGGCCAGGGGCTTGCCATCGGCACTGAGTGGCGAGCTGCCATCCGGCCTTGCGCCAGTGTAATTCAGCATCGGCATGGAGTAACAATAGGAGGCTAGGCCTTTGTCACAATTGGGGCAGTGGCCGCAGGAGCGGAAGGTAACGACCACGCGATCCCCGGGTACGACCTTTTTGATCTCCGCTCCCACCGCTTCAACCACGCCAGCACCCTCATGACCGAGGACACCAGGAAGCGGGATGATGGCGCCGGCCTGTGCGACGATGTCAGTGTGACAGACACCGACCGCTTCGATGCGCACCAGGATTTCGTCGGCCCGTGGTGCCTCAAGCTCGACGGCGCGGATCTCGAAGGGCTGTTGCGGCGCCGGGGTAACTGCAGCGGTGATCTTCATGCGCATTTCTCCTGTCGCCTATTGCGGGCCTGCTGATGCGCCGTCGAACCAGTCTTTGAACCCCGCTGGCGCATAGGGGCCGATGCAGACCTGCTCCAGCACACCAACGCCCTTGCGTGAACCATCATTGGCACGCACGACCTGTTGGACATGGAGGTTTTCCGGTGCGAGCAGATCAAGGCTGGCCGGATCAAAAGACTCGCTGCCGAATGCAAGTTCGCCCTTCCACATGCCCTGCCCCCACTGCGGATGGCCATAGCCCAGCCCCTTCATCTGAAACTTGAGAATTGGTTCAAGGGTAATGGTGCGTGGCGCGCCTTGATGGGGCACCAGATCGATCTCGGCGGTGCGGGCGAGTCGCGTTCCGGGCACATAGGCAATGCGGTGGCGTGCGGTGGCCATGCGCTGCAGCAGTCCGTCTTCGCCGTCAGGCGTTGCCGCGGGGCTCGGGTAGAGTGGTGCCTGCAGGCCTTCCCGCACGATGGCCTCTCCTGCCGGCCCGTCAAAGAAGATCGCATTGGTGACATGATCATCCCAGATGAGCGGCGCCCAGAGGAAGAACACCGGAGAGGGTGCGATGGGGGCCCCGCCGATATCGCGCTCGCCCACCGGCCGCACGCCCCAGGAACGGTCCTTGGTGGCACGGCACTGGGCTTCGCGTACGGTGATGACGCCATCGGGATGATGGATGGTGCCGCTCCAGTGACCAAACTGGTCGAAGCGCGTCAGGTCCAGAAAGCGTCGTGCGCCTGACCACAGGGTCTGTCGCGCCTCCTCGATCGGGGCGGTGCGAGCGGTAAAGGTGAGATCACAGGCAATCCCGCTTTCATTGTCGTCCAGGATGACGCGGGTTTGCCGCATGGGTGCGACCACCTCAATACGGAATGGCCCCACCTGCATGTCGGTTCGCTCGCGGGGCGCGCGCCGCGACGCAAAGAAGCAATGCTGACGGCCTCCTGGCACCACCACGCTGAAGGCGCAGTCGCTGATCATGCGGTGCGGATAAACCGCAAAGCCGATCCCGAAATAATAAGAGCCATCCTCGGCATAGCCGTTGAACCAGGTGCGGTCATAGGCGTTGCGATCACTGGTCGCCGGATGGGCGATCGGCTCGGGGGTCTGATGGATCGGAAAGTCATCCAGCCTGTTCAGCATCATTTTTCTCCAGCCTGACGGTCACACGCAAATTCTGGTCCAGGACATTGCGGACACCCCGAGCTCAGGCCTCGCCACTGCCAGGTATCCCGCGGCCATGCTGCTGCATAAATCCGCGGTATGAAAGCTGTTCCCGCCATTATCCGCTCCCTGGCGATCCCCTTGACGGCATGCCTTAGCGTCACCTTGTTGCTGCGGATGGCTCAGGGTCATTGGAGCGTGAAGCGGACAGGAACGGATTTGGGGCCGCAGACGAAATTGGCTTCCACGTTGCTCGGTACGCCGTCCCATTCGATTGTCTTGAGGCGTGGCAGTAATTCCTCCCAGAAGATGCGCATCTCGAGGCGTCCGAGGTGCCGGCCAAGACACAGATGGGCGCCATATCCAAAGGCCAGATGCCGATTGGGGGACCGCGTAATGTTGAAGCTGAAGGGTGCCGCGAAAACGTCGTCATCGCGATTGCCGGAGGGGTAGCTGAGCATCAGCCAGTCGCCCTTGGCGATTTTCACGCCCGCAATTTCGGCATCCGCAGCGGCGGAGCGCATGAAGTGCTTGACCGGTGTCACCCAGCGCATGGACTCCTCGATCATGCCCTCGATCGGCGCCGCCTCCGTGAGCAGACTCGCCATCTGGCCGGGATGGTCGAGCAATGCCCACAGCCCGCCCGCGATGGTGTGCGCGGTGGAGTGCCCGGCGCAGCTGGCGATGATGATGTAATAGGAGAGCATCTCCAGCTGCCCGAGCGGCTGATCGTCGATGCTGGCGGTGGCGAGGAGGCTCGCCAAATCGTTCCTTGGCCTTTTGCGCCGAGCCTCGCTCAACTTGACAAAATAGGCCATGAACTCGGCCACCGTCGCCTGAAGTCCTGCGATGCTGGCGCCCTCAGTTCCCGCCTGCGCGCGATTGCGCATCATCTCAGCATCAAAGCGGCCAAAGAGTTCCTGGATAAGGCGCAGAATCAGGGGGGCGTCCGCGGCCGGTATGCCGATGAGTTCGAGGATGATCGCGAGGGGATAGTGGACGGCCACGTCCTCGGCAAAATCGCAGTGCCCGCCGCACGCGGCCATGCGCTCTACATGCTGGCGGGCAATCTGACGGATGCGCGCTTCCAGCCGGTGCATGTTCTGCGGCATGAACCAGGGCTGGGTGAGACGGCGGTGATTGAAATGGTCCTCCCCGTCCATATGCACGAGCCCGCGGACGAGATGCGGGCTGCCGCCGGTAATGGTCCTGATGCTGTTGCCCTCGGCGATTCCGGTGAGGGTGACGAAGGTATCACCATTGTGAAAGGTATCGTTGTGCCGTTCCACCTCCTGAATGTCGCCATGGCGGGCAACAACCCAGAACGGCCGGTAATGATCGGGCTCAACCCACGCCAGCGGCGCATGACACCGCAGCCAGTGCAGTGCCTCATCAATGCGCCGGCCATCGGCATAGGCTTTGGGGTCGACAATGGCATTGGCAATGTCGCGGGGAACCTCAGCCACCATGGCACCCTCTCAGCCATGCACCTGCGCCCGGACAGCGCACGCCCGGACCCTGCACATGTTTCTTGTTACTCGTATAACAAATGAGAGGCAAAGACAATGGCAAATGGCCGGAATGCGCAGACACGCAGGCGAACTTGGGGGCGCCATCGTCACCTTGCACTTGCTCCTTGTACTGACAGTCTCGAAGAGCGGCAATGACATCGACAGACACGTAACCGCGCAATCACGCGCGCAATGCACCACACCCCGTTACAACGCATGCACAAAGAGACATGCGCAACGTCAGGGCCGCACAGCACAAGGCCTGCGTGACACCGATTGTGTCATCGCGGGGCCTGGCGGTGCGAACCGGGTCGATCCCATGCAGCACGGACATGAAACATCCGTGGAGGCAAAAAGGCTTGCTATGCGCTTGCAGCTTTAAATATGCTCATTATATGGCAAATCAGCACTCAACATCGAGGCGAAGCGTGCGTCATGGACCGCAAGCCAACCCATAAGCGTCGAACCCAGGCCGAGCGCAGTGACGCCTCCGAACAGAGTCTGTTGACTGCGGCTGCCACCGTGATGGAGGCCGAGGGCTTTGCCGCCGCGACCTTCGAGCGTATCGGTGAAGTTGCCGGCTACAGCCGCGGGCTCGCCAGCCAGAAATTCGGCTCGAAGGACGGCGTCGTGCGCGCCGTGATCGAATTCGTGGCGGCGCGTGTCCAGGATGAACTCGACGCCAGCATCAGATCGACGCCCAACCCTCTGGAAGGAATCCTCAGATACATGGAGATCTGGCTTTCCGGCGTCGAAACCGACCCCTTGCTGCGTTCATATTTCGTGATGCTGAGTGCGGCCGTGGCCAATCGCATGCCGATCCAGACGGCCTTCCAGGGCCGCCACGATGACGTCAAGAATGATCTCGCCGGACTGGTGCGTCGCGGTCAGGCACGCGGTCTCATCGACCCCACCATCGATCCTGAAATCACGGCTCTTTCCATCGGCTGCTTTCAGATCGGCACTGCGGTGCAGCTGCTGCTCGATCCCAAGTTCGACATTGCCGCCGTGCGCGAAAGCGTTCTGCCCCTCCTGCGCTATGCCCTGCAAAGTCCGCACGCTGACGCACAACTCGCTGCGACAGGTCCTGCCCAGCAGCCGGCGCACCGGCCGCAGGCATCCGGCAAAGCAAAGCCTCGGGCTACTTCAAGGAAGCCGCGTTCGTAGCTCGTCAACCGCCGGCATTCGGGTCGAGGGTATGGACGATGAGCCCATCCATCTCCGCAGAGAGCTTGAGCTGACAGGACAGGCGCGACTTGGGTTTCAGTACTTCGAGCAATGACAAGAGGCTCGCTTCATTCTTCGATGCCGTGGCAAATTTTCCAAACCAGGCTTCATCGACGATGACATGGCACATGGCGCAGGTGCAGCTTCCGCCACAATCAGATTCCACTTCCGGAATATGGTGCGCCAGCGCGGCTTCCATCACCGACATGCCGGCCGTAGCCTCAATCGTCCGCGCCACGCCATTCGAATCGATAAATGTCACGCGCACTGGAAAATCCACACCTCTCGTCTGCCGAGCGGCCTGATCGCGCCCGCCTGCTCCTTCACCGCGGAATGCGGCTGGTGGAGCCTTCCGGCACGCGCACCCCCTCTGCGCCATGCCCCTCCTCCTGATGCTGGCCCATCAGCCGCGCAAGGCGATAATAGCCCAACAAGACGAGGAATTTCGCGATTGAGACACCCATGCTGGCAATGGCACGAAGCGTGACGCGACGGGCGATGAAGCCGCAGGCATCGCGTGTGGTTGCGGTATTAAGAATCGCCAGCCAGTCAGCGAACTTGATCTTCACCTCATATTCCCACGGCGCCGGCGACACCACGATGCCCTTCAGCGCCACATAGTCGTCCTTGCGTTCAACCGATGATCCGCCCAGCGTGATCACCAGCTCCCTGTCGCCCAAACCTTCCGACCAGAATCTCATGATGCTGCCTGCTTCCTGTGAAAGCGTCCAACTGTCTTCTGATAGATGATGTCGAGCACGAGACCCGGCAGCGCCAGCAGCAGCCGCCCGACAAAGGGCAATAGCACACCCGGCCGTTCAGCCAGAAAGCGGGCTACTTCGGGTTTTGCCATCAGCGCGAGAAAATCCCGCAGATCATCAGGGCTAAGCCGGATGGCATAGCGCCAGCAGACGGGCTCGATGGTTCCTTCCATCATTAACTGCGCCGGCTCGACCTTAAGGGTCGCATCCGCAAGTTCGAGAGGAAGACGCTGCTTCCCAAGTCCGCGTGACCACACAATCACAGGAGGAATCCTTTCTGCCGGGCGGCCACAACCGCCTGCGGCTCCTGCCACCAGATGTTGAGATTCATCGCCTCGGCCACGACCTTCGCCGCGTTGTAGCCACCGCCAAATGTGACCATGCCACCGGGGAAGGTGCTGGCCCCACAGACATAGAGATTGGCGATCGGTGTCTTGTAGGACGAGCACTGCACATTGGGCCGCGAATATCCCATCTGCGTCATCACATAGGCGCCATGCTTGAAGGAGCCGCGCTTCATCTGCGGGATCTTGGCTTCGATGGAGAGTGGTGTGTACTCGTAGCGGCGCACCACTGTGGATTGGTCAAAGCCACTCGTGTATTCGGCGAGCTTGGCAATCAGCCTGTCACCAAAGGCCTTGGACAGCGTCTTCCAGTCACCCTCGGCAGGCGCATAGGGCACGCAGGCTTCGATGCGGCATACCGCGCCCTCCGGATCAATCTCGCGCGGGGCCTGTGCCGGATCAACATCGGTCGTAAAGGTGACATGGCCGATGTCGTGAAGGATACCCTCTTCCATGACCTCCTTGATATGGCGGACCACATCTTCTGGGGTCTCAACGCCGAAGATCCGGATGAAGGCCTTTTCGACTCCGGGATCCTTGTCTTCGGCGAGGAATTTCGGCTTCTTGCGCAGCGCCAGATGGCAGAGATAGAGCGAACTCTGCTCCCATTCCCAGGTCTTTGCGGTATTGGCGCAAAGCCTGGACTGCTTGGCGACCTCATCCTCGGGAATGAATTTGGCAAAGGTGGTAACCGGATCGGTGGTGGTTACCACGGCTTTGGCCATGAAGCGGGTGATGGGGCCATCGGTGCCGGTCGGGGCCACCTCGACGCCCTTGACCGCGCCATTTTCATAGACGAAGCGCTTGACCTCGTGGTTTTCCATCACCTCCATGCCGGCAAGGATGCCTGCCTTCTGCAAGGTTGAGGACAGGCGGTGTGATCCGCCACGCACCAGCGTCGCATTGAGCATGCGATTGAAATAGAGCGGCACAAGATAGGAGGAATTGGTTTCCCCCGGATCAATGCCCCACATGCAGATCATGTAGAGCAGCATGGCGGTGAGCTCCTTAGTCTCAAAACCCCAGCTCATCGCGATTTCATAGGGCGTCATTTCCGTGACATGCAGAATGCGCTGTCCGAGCTCACTTTCCATATAGGTCGCAGCAAGCTGCGCCGACCCCACAGGTTTGCCATAGGTCGAGGGGATCAGATATTCTTCAGCAATCTGCTTGTAGTCGAGATAGACCTCACGGAAGCGCTCGGCATCCTTCGGTGAATGGCGGCGGATGGAGGCCACACTCTTTTCGAGATCGGAATACAGCGTAATGGCATCGCCGTTCTTCTTCAGTAGTGACACTTCGGCTTCGGGGCGCAGATAGACACAGCCATCGGCCTCAAGCCCGAGATCCTGGTAGGGTGGCGCCACATCGAGCATCAGCATGTAATTGGCGTGCAGGTTGAAACGGTAGCCGGAGAATTCCTCCGTCACCAGCGCCCCCCCGGTCTCATGCCGGCGCTCCACCACGAGTACGCTGGCCCCGGCCTTTTGCAGATAGGCAGCGGCGGTCAAACCATTATGTCCAGCGCCAACGACGATCACGTCGTATTCCGATTTCTCAGCCATTCTTACCTCCTGCAAGTGGCACCGTGCCGCTGCCTTCCTGTCCCTCTAGTCCACCGTAAATTTTTGCGTGAAGCCCTCGCGCCGCCACAGCTCCTGCGCCGCCTGCATTGCCTTGGCGTTCCACCACTCGGGCCGCGCCACGCCGAGATCCTCGATGACCTCGCTGGCCGCGACATAGCCGGCAGCCAGATAGGTGTAGTTGCCCGGCCCGATAGACTGGCTGACGTAGAAGCGGTCGATTGGCGTCTTGGGTGCGCCGCAGCCGGGAAAAGGCTTCAGGCTTCCCATCTGGTGCTCATGCACCGAGCCGGAGGGATGCATGTTGCCGCCACAATGGGGATTGCGCCGTACATAATCGTGGGGTGTGTTGACGTAGCGGGCGACCTTGGCCGATTTGAGATTGGTGATGTATTCGGACAGCACATCCTCGACCTTGTCCGCATAGGATTCACGGATGTTGTCCCACGATGTGGGCCCGCCAAGCGGCCGTAATTCATAGGGCACATTGGCCCAGGTCTGAATGGTGTAATGGCCGGGAGGTGCCTGTGTGGGATCGGCGATGCAGTAGTTGAAGCAGGCCCCCCAGGCAACTGGCGGATCAGGCGGCAGGTCACGCAGCATGATGCTGCTGACGAAATCGGCGCCCTGGGACATGGTATCAGCGCCGAAATTGAAGATGAGGGTCTCATTGACCTCCGGAAACCGCTTCGCACAGGCAAAATTCGGCTTCTCATTGAGGACGTAGTAATTGGCGAAAAGCGAAGCGCCGCGATAGTCGAATTTTTTAAGAGAGAGGCGCTGGGAGGCAGTGAGATGCTCTTCGCCGACGAGTTTGAAGAAGGTCGGTTGTGCACTCAAATTGGAAATGACAGCCTTTGCGGCACGGAACTCGGCATCGGGATAGGTGGCATTGGGGGCCAGAACGATGCCCTTGGCCTCGTTGTTCTCAATGATCACCTTCTCGACCGGACAGTTGTAGAAGATCTTGCCGCCATGATGGACGAAGCAGCGGACCAAAGCGTGAGTCAGATTATGGCTGCCACCACGCGCGGTCATTCCGTTCTCGACCGTGAAGTGCAGGAAGATGGCGAGCACCGACATCGGGCCGGCAAGACGACTGCCCAGAACCTCGATGCCACCAAAGGCGGTGTGGCTGAGAACCCCGGTCTTGATCTGCTCATTCTCGAACAGGCAGTCGACGAGCTCGAAAGCCGTCATCCAGATCCAGTCCTTGGGCATCACCGGAACCGATTCATTCATCAGAATGCTGAAGAGTGCGGCCTCGTCGGTCGGCTTGACGTAGTGAGAGTTATGAATGAATTCCGGTAGTGACGGGCCGAAGAAATTCATGATCTTGCGGTAGGTCTCCGCGTCCTTGGGCGAGATGCGTTTCCAGGCCTCGTAGGTCTCAGCGGCTGAGCGACGCGAGAAGAGGAGCGCATTGCCATCACGGAAGGGGTAGAAATAGCCATAGGGCGACCCCTTCGGCTTCAGGAGTTCAAGTCCGAACCTTTCGAGTTCGAGATCGATATAGGCCGGACCGATGTGGGGCAGAAGTTGAGACGCGTGCAGGTTGAGCTTGGCGCCCGGCATCAACACTTCTTCGGTCGCACAGAAGGTTCCTGATTCATCGCGCCGCTCGAAGATGGCAGTCTTGAAGCCAGCTTTTTGGAGGTATGCAGCGGCCGTCAGCCCGTTGATGCCGCCGCCTATGATGATGACGTCGTAGTTCGTGTTCATGGCCATCCTGTCCTCCCGCGGTGCGTCCTTGCGCACCATCTGCTCGCGTCAGTCCACCGTGAAGCGCTGCGTCACGCCCTCGCGTCGTAAGAGCCGGCCCGCACCTTCGAAGGCATTGGCGCACCACCAGTCTGGCCGGGCCCGGGCTAGATCATCCATGACGACATTGGCTGCGAGGGTGCCGGCGGTAAGGGTGGTGTAATTGGAGGCGCCGCCAGACTGGCAGATGTAGAATTTGTCGATCGGCGTGCGCGGCGCACTGCAGCCGGCAAACGGCTTCCAGCTCCACATCTGCCCTTCGGTGACCGAGCCGCTTGGATGCATATTGCCACCGCTATGAGGATTGCGACGCACATAGTCATGCGGCGTGTTCACGTAGCGCGCGATCTTTGCGCTCTTCAGATTGGGCAGATAGCGGGCGAACACCTCCTCGACCTTGTCGGCATAGGATTCCCGCAATTCGTCCCACTTGGCCGGACCACCCATGGCCTTCAGTTCGTAGGGCACGATCGCCCAGGTCAGAAGCGTGTACTGGCCCGGTGGAGCCTGGGTAGGATCGGCAATGCAGTAGTTGAACGCCGCGCCCCAGACGATGGGCGGATCAAGCGGAGTATCGCGCACCAGGCAGGAGCTGACGAGCATTTCGGCGTCGCTCATGGTTTCGGCGCCGAAGTTGTAGACGAAGGTGTTGTTGACCTCGGGAAACTTCGCGGCGCAGGCGAAATCCGGCCGCTCGTTGAGCACATAGTAATTGGTGAAGAGAGTGGAACCACGATAATCGAAGCGTTTGAGCGCCACGCGGGCCGAGACTGGTAGGTTCTCTTCGCCAATCAGCCCGAAAAAGGTCGGCTTGGCGCTGATGTCGCTGACAACCGCTATTTTGGCGCGGAATTCAGCGTCGGGGTAGGTTGCATGCGAAGCAAGCACGACGCCCTTGGCTTCGCCGGCCTCGATGATCACCTTCTCGACATGGCAGTTGTAGAACAGCTTGCCGCCGTGATGAACAAAGCAGCGCACCAGCGAATGTGTGAGATCATGGCTGCCGCCACGGGCGGTATAACCGCCATCGGCGGTGAAAATGGTGAGAAAGTTGAGGACCGCCAGAGGCCCGGCAAGACGGCTGCCGATCACATCGAGGCCCGAGGTGCCGGCATAACTCAGAATCGCGAGCTTGATCTTCTCGCTTTCGAACAGGCAGTCGACCAGCTGAAAGCCCGTCATCCACAGCCAGTCCTTGGGCATCACCGGCACGTTGCCCATAGTTTCGAGGAATTCGAGAAAGCCCTCGTCACTGCTGGGGACCACATTGGACTGATGGAAGCTTAAGGGCGTGGTGGGGCCGAAGAAATTGACAATCCGGCGGTAGGTCTCGGCATCTTTGGGCGAAATGCGCTGCCACGCTTCATAGGTTTCCCTTGCATCGCGGCGCGAGAACAGCACCGCATCACCGTCGAGGAAGGGATAAAAATAGCCGAACCTGGCTCCCGGAGGCGCGAGCAACTCAAGACCGAAGCGTTCGAGTTCCAGATCAAGATAGGCCGGACCATAATGGGGCATGAGCAGCGAGGCGTGCATGTTCAGCTTGACGCCCGGATGCAGCACCTCTTCGGTGGAACAGAACGTACCGGTTTCGTCACGCCGCTCGAACAATGCCACACGCAATCCGGACTTTTGCAGATAGGCAGCGGTAGTAAGGCCGTTCACGCCGCCGCCGATGACAATGACATCGTAGTCCGTTTGAGGGCGTGTCATGGTTTTGCTGGCTCCCGGGCTCGCAGGGGTGAGGTGATGGCCAGAGCGCAGCACCGCTGCATCTCAAGGACGGGGGGCACAGAGCGCGCCGCGAAGGGTGGAAGCGCCATAGGCTCTGCGGTGGATGCGCCACGATGTGCCAACCTGACCTCCCAGCAGCAGTTCAATGATGCGGTTGAAAGCCATTTTGACTCTATGACTTTTTTGTTTGTTGTCCAACCACTTTATCTGCGACCAAATTGCAGATCTGCGTATCATTCGCAGAAGACGGACTCTGGCTGCACCCGTGGTTGTCCACTACGCAGTGGCAGCTGATCTAAGACCGGATGGCGGGCGTAACTTTGTGCGATGACCTTTGCCCTGGTCCCATGTCGCGCCTTGAAAGCTTCCCGCCCGGCGGTCTTGCCGTCGTCATTGGTTCTGGCAGCGCCATCGGAGCGGCGAGCCTGGAGGCACTGAACGCCTCTGGACGCTTTGCTGCCACCCTCGGCTTTGGTCGCAACAGTGCGCCCCCGCTCGATGTCACCTCTGAGGACGACTGGAAGGGCGTCGCCGAATGCATTCGTGCGCATGTTCTCCCGCTCCGGCTTGTCCTCGTCAGCACCGGAGTGCTCAAGGGAGCCTTCGGCGGCCCCGAAAAGAGCGTGCGCGAGATCCATGCCCCAGCGATGGCCCATGCGTTCGCCGTCAATGCCATCGGGCCCGCATTGGCACTCAAGCATCTGCTGCCGCTTTTACCCAGAGAGGGTAAGAGCGTTTTCGTTGCGCTGTCCGCACGTGTCGGCAGCATTGGTGACAATCGCCTTGGAGGGTGGTTTAGCTATCGCGCCTCCAAGGCAGCCCTGAACCAGATCCTCCATACCTGCGCGATCGAACTGGCACGGAGCCGACGCGACGCGGTGTGTGTGGCCCTCCACCCGGGGACTGTTGAGACACCTCTGTCGGCCCCCTTTGCGCGGAGCAACTCTCAGCGTCACACCCCAGCGGAAGCCGCGCAGCATCTCCTTGGTGTGATGGACCACCTGTCTGCTACCGACAGCGGCGGATTCTTTGACTGGCGCGGCCAGTCCATCCCCTGGTGAGCGCGATGGCCCGGATGCAGAAAAAATCACACCTGCCGCAAAAACTCTGCTGTGTCTGCAGCCGGCCGTTTGTCTGGCGGCGGAAATGGGCACGCGACTGGGAGTTGGTACGACATTGCTCCGCGCGCTGTCGTCGCATCAAGACAAGGAAGGATACGTAACCCCATGCGCCAAGAGCTGGCTACCATCCCACCCCTCGTCCTGGGGCTCACCGCGGCTGGTGCTCTACCCTTCGTCGGCCTTGCCACCATGGCCTTTCTCGGTGGGCCACTCTGGCAGGCTGACGGCCTGAACGATCTCATGACCTATGGGGCCGTGATCCTTGCCTTCATGGGGGCGGTCCACTGGGGCCTCGCGCTCGCTCCAGGCGCGGTAGCAGAACCATCGGCAAGCCTGCTCGCCGGTGTCATTCCGGCGCTGGTCGGGTGGGGCGCCACCATGTTGCCCCCAAGCCTCGGCTTCATCGTGCTCGCGCTTTCCTTTATCGCTGTGCTGGGCTTTGACTTCGTCGCCATCCGCAACGGCGCCGCACCATCCTGGTATGGCCGCCTGCGCCTGCCGGTGACGCTGGTTGTGGTGCTGTCCCTGATGGCCGCGAGCTTTGCAGCGTGAAGAGCCTGCGTCTTGTTCTCGGCGACCAGCTCACCCGCGAGCTCAGTGCGCTTGTCGATCTCGATCCGACGCGGGATGTGGTGCTACTCGCCGAAGTGATGGGCGAAGCGACCTATGTCCGGCATCATCGCCAGAAGATCGCGCTGACCATTGCGGCCATGCGCCACTTTGCCGACGCGCTCCGCGCCGAAGGCATTCGCGTAGACTACGTCACCCTCGATGCCCCCCACAACAGCCACAGCCTCGGGGGCGAACTCATGCGGGTAGTCCGCCATCACCAGCCCGACCGGGTGATCCTCACCGAAGCCGGTGAATGGCGCCTCGATGCGCACATACGCGCGTTGCAGGCAGAGCTCCCCTGCACGCTTGAGATCCGCAACGACGATCGCTTTTTCCTCAGCCGCGCCGAATTTGCGGCCTGGGCCCAAGGCCG